>CAOKWI010000048.1 GCA_948473115.1 uncultured Lachnospiraceae bacterium
CCGCGTTGCCCCGTCCGCATAGGACAGGACAGCATGGCGCCGCCGTCCCTTTAGCAAAAAAGCCGCCTGGTACGATCGGGGCTGAACTGTTACTGGAAAATGGATAACATGGATAACAAAAAGATAGATTTAGGCATATATAGTGCTGTAATTTGATAGATTAAAGAAGACCGGAGTCAAGAGACCCTGAAGAATATGAATGATGCCGTGGAAAAAATCAGGGAGTTAAGTGAGAAAATGGGCGATATGGCGTCCGGGGCGGGAGGAATCTTTGGCGGATCCTCCTGAAATCCAAATCTCACATTCGATGGTTCCGAGAAAACAGATTTACATTTGTCATACGAAAACAATATCAAACTTCTCAAAGGCTGTAAAAAGAATTCTTCTGTAAAAACTTTGTAAGAAATGCTTAATATTTCCTGGTTCTGTTTGGCAGATTATATAATAATTTTAGAGGGAAAAGGAACGGGGAAGAGAGAAATTGGGATGTTTTACCAGAAAGAAGGACATGCTGTTGGCAAAATTGCACATTCCAAGAGCGTGCACGGGCACGATCCGGCGGGGGGTATGCAGTGTTTTGAACTTGTCTTAAATGGGCAGCTGTGTTATTTTTTATTAAGAAAAATTAATATTTTAAGGAGGGTCATACAAATATGAGACGCAAGAAACAATTTGTAGCCCTTTCGCTGGCCGCTATTTTGGCTTGGGGGGGGGTATTCCCCGTCTCTAATCCAATAAGCAGCGTGCGGGCGGAGGAGGCGCAGACGGAATTGTCAGTGGATGATTCCACGACACCGTCTACAGAGACGCCTGCGGATGAGAGCACGGCACCGTCCACGGAGACGTCTGCGGATGGAACCACGACACCGTCCGTGGAAGCACCTGTGGTACAGCCGACGGTTCCTTCTGCGGAAGCTGTAGGACAGCCTGCAGATACGGCGACAATGCCGTCATTGGATGCTGCATCTGGAGAGTTACAGGTGCCCAGCGTCAGCAATAACAATCCTGGAATTTCGCTGTTTGCAAATTCCAATGCACCCATTGAAAGAGGAGCGTTTGACTTTTCCTCATGGGATATGACGGAGGGATCCCCCGATAAAAACAATAATCCAGTGTTTATAATAAGTCCGGGTACATATACCAGTACCGGCAATGTAGTCAGCGTAGAGTTTGTCGGAAAAGGTATGGATTATATTGTTGCGTCCAAAGAAATTGCGGGTTCTTCGTATGCGAAAGCCATCAAGACGAAAGACAAAGGCCCTGCAACTCCGGCCGATCCGACGACTACTCCCTTATCCGATTTTTCAAAGGGTGTAATTAAGATTACATCCACAAAGGATGCGGAGATTACGGTTGCTATGGATTATCCTAAAGCGGAAATTTATCTGCAATGTGGAGATTCTCCGGCAACTGCGGTGACAATGGCTTCAAAGAAAGCGGATGAGATTACTTTTACAGTTGAAGCGGGCAAGGAATATTATCTCTGGTCAATAGGTGCAAACATGCAGATATATAATGTTTCTTATGCCTACGAGGGCGAAGGCCCCATCGAATTCCCCGAGGGCGACTTCCCCGCATTCCCCGGCGCCGAGGGCGGCGGTATGTATGCTACCGGCGGCCGCGGCGGTGATGTGTATGTGGTAACTAACCTGAATGACGACGGCGAAGGCTCTCTCCGTTATGGTATTAATACCGCCCCTGCGGCAGGACGTACCATTGTGTTTGATGTGGGTGGGACGATTCAGCTGGAATCTACTTTGACCTTCAAACAAAAGCAGAATATTACCATAGCCGGACAGACGGCGCCCGGAGACGGTATCACCATAGAAGGGTTTGATACCAATATCAGTGACAGCAAGAATATCGTGATCCGTTTTGTGCGTTTCCGCGTGGGATCAAGAAACCTGATAAAGGGCGGAGACTCCATGGATGCATTGTGGGGTCGGGATAATGATACCTTTATGATTGACCACTGTACCTTCAGCTGGAATACGGACGAGACTTTGTCCACCTATAGGGGCAGAAACGGTACCGTGCAGTGGTGTATCATTTCCGAGAGCTTGACGGTATCCGGACATTCCAAGGGACGTCACGGTTACGGCGGTATTTTCGGCGGTGACAATACTGTGTTCCAGTATAATCTGCTGGCCAACCACACCTCCAGAAATCCCCGTATCGGAGGCGGTTCCATGACGGATCCCATTGCAGATGCCAAGGATCCTACGAAGACGCCCAGTACTGCGACCTTGCAGCTGAGCAACAACGTGCTTTATAATCATGGCTTCTTCCCTTGCTACGGCGGTGGGTATGCTTATACAAATTATATCAATAACTATGTAAAACCCGGTGTGGGAACCAGAGATAACATAATGGATTCCCTGATCAATGTGGGTGAGAACGGTAAATTCGGCGGTTTCTATGTCAACGGAAATGTTTTGGAAGGAAATGATGCCATAACCGCTAACAATGCGTTAGGTATTAAGGAGGACGCTCCGGACTATATTTCTTCTACACCATATACAACTTCTGATGCTGCAAAGTTTGATTTTGACGCTTTCGCTACCGTTAACCCGATATCGGCGGAAGACTGTTACGATCTGGTATTGAATAGTGCAGGTGCAACTTATCCTGTACGTGACGCGATTGACGCAAGGGTGGTAGCACAGGTGAAGACGGATACAGGCTTCTACGTGAACAGACCCGAGGAAGTAGGCGGTTATCCTGCTCTGGAAGAGGTAAGGGCTGAAGACGAGGGGCGTGTGGACAGCGACCATGACGGTATCCCCGATGATTGGGAGACTGCCCATGGCTTGAATCCCAACAGCCCGGCGGATGATCTGGACAGCATAAAGCCCGCCACCAATGATCCACAAGATCCGAATTACGGATATTCATGGCTTGAAGTATACTGCAACTGGCTGGTTGAGGACGTGGTTGCCGACGGTTACACTGCAATGAACCCCGATGTAACCATTGACCTTGCCAATAATACCTTGGTGAATGAAGGTGACTCCGTTACCGTAACAGCCAATGCAACGGCAAATGGCGGCGCAACCATTGACAGGGTAGAATTCTACAATGGGGATCAGCTGGTAGGCACAGAGAGCGGCGGTTCCTGCAGCTACACCTATACCGGTCTGGCAGACGGAACGTATAATATTTCCGTCCGTGCTTACGACAGCGAGGGCAGAGCGACTCAGAGTAATACTTCCAAGCTGCATGTAAATTCCACCGCAGGCACCGGTGAATGGAAGAGTCAGGATATCGGCCATCCTACAGTGCCCGGTACGGCATCTTTGACGGACGGTGTGCTCACCGTAAAAGGCGCGGGCAAGCTGGGCAAGAGTGAAGGCAGCGTGGCAGGAACTCCTTTGAACAGCGCGGCATCGGATGATTTCCATTATGTATATCAGGAAATGACCGGTGACACGGAGCTGGTGACAAGATTGGATTACTATACCGCAGTTGACTGCCATACTTTTAACGGTTTGATGTTCAGGGAGTCTCTGGACGAAGATGCCGCTACGGTGGCATTGGGGCTGACCATGACAAAGATTTGGGACGGCTACAGCACCGTATGGACGGCATTCATGATGAAGAGAGACCAGAAGGGCGGCAATATCACCGAGATCACTGAGACGGTGGACAGCGCTTCCGCAGCAGAAAAGGCAGGAATTCCGATTCTCACGGATTTGAACTTTAAGACAGGTGATACTTATAACGGCACATGGCTGAAGCTGACAAGAGTGGGTGATGTATTTACCGGAGCCGTATCTAATGACGGTCTGGTATGGCAGGCTTTGGGTTCGTTTACGGTAGACCTGCCCGATACTATATACGTAGGCTTTGCCGTAGATGCAGGCAAGGCTGCCAATAAGCTGGAGAATTATGCTACGGCAGAGTTCTCTAACATTAAAGTAAATACGGCTTTCGGTACCATTACATATGACATGGAGAATGTGGAATACTCCGGTGCGGAGCAGTTTGCAGTAGGGGAGGATATTTCCGTTGTCCTCACCAATGTGAAAGGCTACCTGCTTCCCGAGACTGTTACGGTAACCGTAGACGGTAAAGAAGTAGCAGTTGATTACGACAGGGAGAAAGGAATTATTTCCCTGAAGAATCTGTCAGGTAATGTAGTAGTTACCGCAAAGGGTGTGAAGCGTCCCGTAGTGCCCGTTACCTTTGAGGAAGTGGATCCTCAGGATCTGCTGACGGTAGAGGAGAAGGACGGGAAGCTGATTCTGACACAGATTGCAGAATCCGGTTCCACATCCACCGGTTTCCCCGGCGATGACAGCTATAAGGGCGCCGTGAACGAGAGCTGGATCTTGTTCCCGGAGGTAACACAGCCTCATGAAATGACGTTACAGATTACGGTAACTAAGCTTCTGCCGGTGGCAAAAAATGACAATACCGGTGTGTTTATCGGTGTGTTTGACGTAACGGAAGGCCAGCAGGCATTTGACAGCCTTGGATTCAGGCCTTGTACGAAGACTGCCGAGGCAGTATCCAAGTTCTGGACTAAGGGTGATAAGACCGGTAACGGCGGAACCAAACAGCCCATCACCATGGGCGAAGTGTACACAGTGACCTTCAGCTATGACAAGAACGGACAGTACACGGTAAAATGGGAGAACGAAAGCGGTTCAAAGGCTTCCGAGACCTTTAAGACGAATGAGAATTATTTCAAGAAGGGTGACGCTGTACGCTATGGTATCGGTTTGATCGGCGCTACCGTGGAGATCACAAGCTTTACTTATACCGATCATGAAGGCAATATGATTTATAATATGGAGTCCGCTGACTATACTGCAGTGACAGCCGCTATCGAGAAGGCAAGCCAGCTGAACCCCGAGGATTATGTGAACTTTGATGCAGTTCTGGATGCTTGGAATGCAGTGGTTTTGGGACTTTCCAAGACCGAGCAGGCTAAGGTGGATGCAATGGCCAAGGCAATTGAGGATGCCATTGCTGCATTGGAGAAGAAACCGGAGGAGAATCCTGACAAGCCGGATATTACGCAGGAAATAAAGGCAGAAGTATCCGCCACAATCCCCGAGGCTGTTTTGACACAGGCTGTCAAAGATAAGACAGGCTGCTCTAACGTAGCGGAATTGATTACATATCTGCAGAATACGGTAGTGAAGGAAACGTATGCAGGTGCATCTTCCGTAGTCTGGGAGGTTACCATTAAAGTCAGCACGGACGGCGGCAATACTTGGGTTGATGCGGATAAGGATAATATTCCCAAGGAAGGCGTGGATGTAATTCTGCCTTATCCCGAGGGAACCAACAAGAATGATTATGACTTCACCGTGAGCCATCTGATCACGCAGGATTGGAACGGTCAGGTGCCCGGTACGATGGAGTACCCTGAAGTGACCAAGACGGAAGAGGGTCTGAAGATACATGTACTGAGCGCATCTCCTTTCGCGATTGCATGGAAGCCGGTGGGCACGGATAAGCCTGCGGAACCGGATGATGACGATGATCCGGAAGAGGTAGGCGAAAACGTCACCACACAGGCCGTAAAGACCGGGGATAACATGAATGTTGCAGCAGTTATCTGGAGCATCGTGTTCCTGGCGGCAGCGGCAGGTGCAGGCGTTCTGGTATATCGCCGCAGGCATGGAGCTGACGGAACAAAGACCGAATAGGACGGATTCCATAGAAAAAAGAAATATTTCATTCATTGTAAGACCGATGCGGTATCTTCTGCATCGGTCTTACGGTAAAAAGGTCTTTATAAAATGGATGGTGTTTCGTGTAAACATAGAATGAATACCCGTTGAAGCGGGTAAGGAGTATGGGAAATGCGTGGGAAGTGGAAAAAATCAGAAATAGCCATTTTGGGAGCGCTGGGACTGTTGGGGCTTGCAGCCATAGTGGCGCTGATTCGTATTGTGTTGGAATATAGCGGCGGGAATTCTCTGTACAGTGGTCTGGAATCATATGTTTTTCTGCCGGAGGAGGACGAAACTGTCCTGCTGCAGGGACAGAATCCGGCGGCAGGCCGGCAGGAACAGAATGGAAATGCTGCCGGACCGGGGACGGAGAATCAGAGTGATAAGATCTCTGTGTACTACGGGCAGTCGCCGCAGGTAGACTTTGAGTCCCTCCGGGCGCAGAATGATGATGTGGTGGGCTGGATCTACGGACCCGGTACCGCCATCAATTATCCGGTGGTTCAGGGAGAGGACAATGTATTTTATCTCACCCATATGTTTAATGGAAGGGAAAATAAATGCGGCAGTATATTTATGGACAGCCTGAATGAAGCGGACTTCTCCAATACCAACAGTATTGTGCATGGCCACCATATGCGGAATGGCACTATGTTCGCGAGTCTGGTTAAGTATGAGAGCCAGTCTTACTATGATACCCATCCTGTGCTGTGGCTTACGACGCCCGAAGAATCTTACCAGGTGGAAATTTTTACGGGTTTTGTGACGGATGTGGACAGTGATGCCTGGCAGATTGAGTTCGCAACCAAGGAGGATTATAAGGCATGGCTTGATAAAATGGCGGGAAACAGCGTCTTTGAAAGTGATGTGACGCCTGGTGCAGATGACCGTATTATCACATTGGCCACCTGCAGCTATGACTATGACGACGCCCGCTTTGTGGTGATGGGAGTTTTGCGGTGACCATAGACTTCTCAATCCAATGACGGATAACTTCCCGTTGGATTGGGAAGATATTTTTTGTGACAGTTCAGACAGCCCCTCCCGCAAAGTCAATCATAGGAGCGTGCCCCATGGGGACACACTCCTACGATTGCTCCAGATCGGCCCTAAATATTTGTTGATGAATACATTCCTTTGTGATATGATAAGCTATATTCAGGGAAGATTTTTCCTTTCCGGATGGGAGCACTTATGATAAAAAGCATGACAGGCTTCGGCAGATGTGAGATTGTCGAGAACAACAGGAAGTTTACAGTGGAGATGAAATCCGTGAACCACCGGTATCTGGATGTGAATATCAAGATGCCGAAAGCGCTGGGTATTTTTGAGGCCGCTATCCGGGCGGAACTGAAAAAAGATATTTCCCGCGGCAAGGTGGATCTTTTCATAACCTATGAAGATTTTTCAGAGAGCTGTTCCACAGTGCGCTATCATAAGGAAGTAGCGGAGGAATACCTGAAATACCTGAAACAGATGGCGGAGGATTTCGGGCTGGATAATGATGTCCGTGTTTCTACCCTGTCAAAATTTCCGGAGGTGCTCACCATGGACGAAACGGATGTGGATGAGGAAGAACTCTGGAAGGAGCTGCAGAAGGCGGTGGCGGTTGCGGCGAAGCAGTTTGTGGATACCCGTATTGTGGAGGGGGAGCATCTGAAGGATGACCTGGTCGACAAGCTGGAAGGTATGCTGAAGCTGGTGGATTTCATTGCGGAGAGATCCCCTGAAATCGTTGCGGAATACCGGAGAAGGCTGGAGGATAAGGTGAAGGAACTTCTTGCCGACACTGCGGTGGACGAAGGGAGACTGTTGACGGAGGTCACCATCTTTGCGGATAAGGTCTGTGTGGACGAGGAGATCGTAAGACTCCGCAGCCATATTGAGACTACGAGAAACACGCTGCTGGAGGGCGGTCCCATAGGAAGGAAGCTTGACTTTATCGCGCAGGAGATGAACAGGGAGGCAAACACCATTTTATCCAAGGCCAACGACCTGGAAATTTCCAACTGTGCCATTGAGTTGAAGACGGAGATTGAGAAGGTGCGCGAGCAGATCCAGAATATTGAATAGAGGTATCCTATGCTGATCCATATCGGATTTGGGAATATTGTAAATACATCCAAGATCATTGCCATTGTAAGTCCTGAGTCTGCGCCCATAAAGCGTCTGGTGCAGAACGCGAAGGAGAAGGGGATGGCCATAGACGCCACCCAGGGGCGCAAGACCAAGTCCGTGCTGGTCATGGAGAACAGCCAGGTGGTGCTTTCCGCGCTGCTGCCGGAGACCATTTCCGGCCGCGTCCATATGGGACAGGAGACGGATGACCCGGAGGAGGCCGGCAGCGGTGGGTAAAGCCGGGCATTTTCCGTGAGCCGGTGGCGGGTGACACCGGGCGTTTCCCATGAGCCGCCGGTGGTGGCGGGTGAAGCCGGGCGTTTTACGTGAGCCGCCGGGTTGCCTTTGGGATGATGGGATGTTACAAAGCGGAATAATGCGGAGAGAGTCGCATGGAGGTTAATTAAATATGGAAAAAAAGGGAATACTGATTGTGATATCCGGCTTTTCCGGAGCCGGCAAGGGAACCCTTGTGAAAGCGCTGATGAGAAAATACGACAATTACGCCCTGTCTGTCTCCATGACTACCAGGAAGCCCAGGGAAGGGGAGCGGGACGGCGTGGAGTATTTCTTTACGGACAGGGAGCGCTTCGAGGAGACGATCCGGCAGAACGGCCTGATCGAATACGCACAGTACTGCGGCAATTACTATGGTACGCCCAGGGATTATGTGGAGCGGCAGATGCAGGCGGGCAATCATGTGATCCTGGAGATTGAGATTCAGGGCGCCTTGAAGATAAAGGAACAGTTCCCCGAAAGCCTGTTGATCTTTGTCACCCCGCCGAGCGCGGAAGAGCTGAAGCGCAGGCTGGTGAGCAGGGGAACGGAGAGCAGTGAGGTGATCGAAAAGCGCCTTGCCCGTGCGTCAGAGGAATCAGAAGGCATGGAAGCCTATGATTATATTGTGGTAAATGACGATCTGGATACCTGTGTGGAGGAGGTGCACCAGCTGGTGGAGGCATCCCGCAGGGCTCCCGTCAGGTGTGAAGCATTTATAAAAGAGATCAGAAAAGAATTAAAAGCGTTTGCGAAAGGAGAACAATAATGTTACATCCATCTTATTCCGATTTGATAAAGGTAGTAAACAGCGAGGTAGAGCCCGGCGAAGCGCCGGTGGTAAACAGCCGTTATTCCATCGTGATGGCGACCTCCAAGAGAGCGAGACAGATCATTTCCGGGGAGGATCCCCTGGTGCCGTATAAGGCGGGAAAGAAACCCCTTTCCGTTGCGGTGGATGAATTAAATCAGGGTGTGGTCAAGATTTTAAGCGACGAAGAGTAAAATGAGGGTAGCTGGTCTTCCAGCTACCTGTCTTACCTTATAGGAAGCTGCGAATGGGGGTTATATGAACATACTGTTTGTATCGCTGGGCTGTGACAAGAACCTGGCGGATACGGAAATGATGCTGGGAATGCTGCGGGACAGGGGATATTCCTTCACGGATGACGAGACGGAGGCGGAGGCTGTCATCGTAAACACCTGCTGCTTCATCGGGGACGCCAAGGAGGAGAGCATCAATGCCCTGCTGGAAATGGCGGAATTAAAGGACAGCGGGCAGCTGAAGGCGTTGATCGCTGCGGGCTGTCTGGCGCAGCGCTATCAGGAGGAGATCCGCAGGGAGATCCCCCAGGTGGACGCAGTAGTGGGAACCATGGCTATCGAAGAGATCGGGGACGCCCTGGAAGAAGCGCTGGGAGGAAAGGCGAAGGATCATTATCGCGAACTGAATGCCGCGCCTCCGGTGTACCGGGACAGGATGCTTACCACCGGCGGCCACTATGCTTACATGAAGATTGCGGAGGGCTGTAACAAGCGCTGTACTTACTGTATCATTCCCAAAGTCAGGGGGGATTACAGAAGTATTCCCATGGAGGAGCTGGAGGCCCAGGCGGAGACCCTGGCAGGGCAGGGGGTGAAGGAGCTGATCCTGGTGGCACAGGAGACCACGCTTTACGGTGTGGATCTGTACGGGAAAAAGTGCCTGCCTGAGCTGCTACATAAACTGGCACAGATAAGCGGCATTTACTGGATCAGGCTTCTGTACTGTTACCCGGAGGAGATCACGGAGGAGCTGATAGAAGCGGTTGCCACAGAACCCAAGGTGTGCCATTATCTGGACATTCCGATTCAGCACGCTTCCGACCCGGTGCTGAAACGCATGGGCAGGCGGACCACGGAGGAGGAACTGCGGGAGCAGATCCGGAAGCTGCGGGAGCGGATCCCCGATATCTGTCTGCGGACCACGTTGATCAGCGGCTTCCCCGGAGAGACACAGGCGGACTTCGAGGAGCTGTACCGGTTTGTCAACGAGATGGAGTTTGACAGACTGGGTGTGTTCCCTTATTCCCAGGAGGAGGACACGGCGGCTGCGGTGATGCCGGACCAGGTCGGGGAGGCTGTGAAGGAGGCCCGCAGGGACGAACTGATGGAACTGCAGCAGGCCATCGCTTTTGAAAAAGCGGAGGATATGACCGGCAGGGTGTTGACCGTCATGGTGGAGGGCAAGGTGGCAGACGAGGATGTGTATGTCACCAGGACTTACCGGGATGCCCCCAATGTGGACGGCTATCTGTTCCTGAACACGACCGCGAATCTGATGACGGGCGACTTTGTGAAGGTCCTTGTCACGGATTCCAATGAATATGATTTGATAGGTGAGGTATATCATGGGTAATCGTAAAATGAATCTGCCAAATAAACTGACTGTTTTCAGGGTGATATTGATCCTGCCCTTTGTGCTGGTGCTTCTGGGAAATTACCATGGATGGGGCTGGTTCACGGCTGTTTTCGGCGGGATCATGGAGTATGCGGATTATATTGCGCTGGCAATCTTTGTGATTGCCAGCCTGACGGATCTGGCCGACGGCAAGATCGCCCGGAAATATAATATGGTGACGAATTTCGGGAAATTCATGGATCCCCTGGCGGATAAGCTGCTGGTCTGCGCGGCGCTGATCGCGCTGACGGAGATGGGGAGGATCCCGGCCTGGGTGGTGATCATTATTATCAGCCGGGAATTTATCATCAGCGGATTCCGGCTCATAGCATCCGACAACCATGTGGTGATTGCCGCCAGCTACTGGGGAAAGTTTAAGACCACCTTCCAGATGGTGATGATCTGTCTGATGCTGGTGAACAACGGACATTTCCTGTCCGGCAACACACAGGAATTACAGCTGGCAACGGATGTCGTCATGTGGATTGCCCTGGCGCTGACAGTGATTTCGCTGGTGGATTACCTGGTGAAAAATAAGGACGTCATGAAGGAACAGAATTAATGCAACGATGTACTGGTGTGCCGGTGCACTGATGCGCTGGTGCACTGATACAGTGATACACTGGATCCCTGCTGAATATAGTGCCGTTTGTGCGGCGGAATGTGAGGAAAAATGACTGTAGAATTGATATGTGTGGGCACGGAGCTGCTGCTTGGAAACATTGTAAACACCAATGCGGCCTATCTCGCTGAGAAATGCGCGGGACTGGGGCTTTCCTGCTATTTTCAGACTGTGGTGGGAGATAACGCGGAACGGCTTGCGCTGGTGCTGAGAACGGCAATGGAACGCTCTGACATCGTGATCCTCTCCGGAGGCCTGGGGCCTACGGAGGATGACCTGACAAAGGAAGTGGCGGCGCAGGTCTGCGGCAGGGAACTGATCATGGACGAAGCCAGCAGGCAGGCCATTGCGGAATTCTTTGAGAAGCGGGGAGCCGTTCCCACGGAAAACAACTGGAAGCAGGCCATGATGCCGGCCGAAGCTATTATCTTGGAAAATCCCAACGGCACGGCGCCCGGCGCAATCATTGAGACGGAAGAAGCGAAGGTGGTGCTCCTGCCTGGTCCCCCCAATGAACTGTATCCTTTGTTTGAAGAAAAGGTGGAGTCTTACCTGAGAAAGCTGACCAATCAGGCGATCTGTTCCCAGACAGTGAAGGTCTGCGGTCTGGGAGAGAGTAAGGTGGAGACCATGGTAAAGGATCTGATCGACGGGCAGACCAATCCCACCATTGCCACTTATGCCAAGACCGGAGAGGTCCATATACGGGTTACCGCTGCGGCGGAGGACCAGAAGGCGGCAAATAAACTGATCAAGCCTATGGTAAAGGAACTGAAAGCCCGTTTCGGCAACAGCATTTATACCACGGAGGACGATACGACACTGGAGAAGGCGGTGGCGGATCTGCTGATCGCCAACGAACTTTCGCTGACCTGCGCGGAATCCTGTACGGGGGGGCTGCTGTCCGGCCGGATCATCAATGTGCCCGGGGTGTCGGAGGCCTACAAGGCAGGGTATATCACGTATTCCAACAAGGCGAAGCGCAAACTGCTGGGAGTGAAGAAGACTACCCTGCAGAAACACGGAGCAGTCAGTGAACAGGTGGCGGAGGAGATGGCCAAAGGAGCCGCCCTGTTTGCCAAGGCGGACGTATCCGTGGCAGTGACGGGGATCGCGGGACCGGACGGCGGCACGGAGGAGAAGCCGGTGGGACTGGTGTATATTGCCTGCTGTGTAAAGGGCAAGGTCACGGTAAAGCGATACCAGTTCAGCGGCAACCGGGGCAAAGTGCGGGAGTCCGCCGTTTCTGCGGCGCTGTCCCTGCTTCGGAGCTGTATTTTGGAATATTTCAGTAAGGTAACTTTTGGAAAGAAGGATTGAGGAAGCCATAAATTATGAAGAAAACCGGCAAGCTGCAAATTGAATTATCCAAGGGGCAGGAGATTGCCCTGATGCTGCTGCTTTTGGCGGCCGGCATTTTTGTGCGCGGTTTTCATTTCGGTATGTCGCCGGTGGGCATTCATCAGGATGAAGCCATGACCGCGGTAGACGCGCTGGCTTTGTCCCAATATGGTACAGACCGTTACGGCATGCGTTTCCCTGTGCACTTCACGGCCTGGGTGGGCAGCCAGCAGAGTGTGCTGCTGGCTTACTGTATGGTGCCCTTTATCAGGCTTTTCGGCTTTTCTACGGTGACGGTCCGGCTGCCCATGCTGGTGGTGAGCTGTCTGGGGCTTCTGGCGTTGTATTTCCTGGGAAAAGAGACCGGAGGGAGCAGGACAGGGCTGATCCTGCTGTCCTTAGGCGTGATCTGCCCCTGGCATTATATGCAGAGCAGGTGGTCCTTCGACTGCAACATGTTTCCTCATATGTTCCTGTTTGGGGTTTGCTTCCTGCTGGCGGGGATGAGGAAAAGGTGGATGCTTTATGTATCCATGGTTTTCTTTGCGCTCTGCTGTTACAGCTACGGGGTGGCAGATTATTCTGTTCCTCTTTTTCTGCTGGCGGCGGCTCTCCATCTGGTCAGGAGGAAATGGATCCGTGTCAGGGAACTGGTTCTGTGCTTCTGTATTTTTACGGTGCTGGCCCTGCCTGAATACCTGTCCATGCTGCTTACGGCACTGGGCGGGGAGACCATTGAAACACCGTTTTTCACGATCCCCTCCTTTTTGGAAAGCTTCCGCGGAAATGATATTCTGCTTACGAATTTTTCCTGGGGGCAGCTCTGGAAAAATATCATTGCTACGGTGACTGTGGTCTGGGGCAGCGGCGATAAGAGTGCCACTAACACCATTGTCCGCTTTGGACCGGTCTATTATCTGTCGGTGGCTTTTTTCCTTGTGGGCCTGGCCGTGCTGGCTGTCAGGCTGTCCGGAAAAGGGGAGCGGCGAAGGGGCCGGCAAAAGGAAGCGGGTGACGGTAGTGGGGAGAATGAGAGAGAGGCCCGGAGTAAGCTGGCTTACGTCGTCCTGCTTCTCTGGCTTTTCATGGGGATCTGGGTGGGGCTCATTACCAGGGAAGTGACCATCAACCGCATCAATGTGATCTTTTATGCGGTTCTTGCCATTGCGGCGGTGGGGATCGAATGGTGCCTGGACAGGCAGCTGCTGCTGTCCCTGCCGATCGGGGCATATTACGCGGTCTGCGCGCTGCTGTTTGCCGTCACGTATTTCGGCTCATGGTCTGACGTCAGCAGGATCTATTACTATGATCCTTACGTGCAGGCGCTGGAATATGCGGAAAATCTGGAATGTGAGATTTACTATATCACGCCCGATCCGCAGGGAGAGGGCGTCAATGCGGTGGGAGAGATCCTGACCATGTACTGCCATGAGATAGACGCCCTGTATTACCAGGGAGTCAGCAATATACAGGATGGCAGGGAATGCCTTCCGTACAGTGAGAGATACCGGTTTATGGATGTGTCGGAGGATATCCTGGCGGAAAATGCAGGAAAACCTGTCGTCTACCTGGTGAGGGCGGATTACCGGCATCTGTTTGACGAGGATGGCTATGATATTACTTCTTTTTATGACAATTATTTTGTGATTGTCGAAAAGTGAGCAGCAAATCATTTTCCATAACGGGAACAACCATATTCAGTGAGGCCGCAAAACAAAATATCATTATGCGGTTTTGGGATTAAAAACACCTGATTTGAGAAAATCTTAAATCAGGTGTTTTTCTCATCATGCTATTGACAAATGTGTTTTGAATGAATATAATGTACTTGTACGATAAGTACACTAAATAACAAAGGAGGACATTGTGGAAATCATAATAAGCAGCAATACGAGCAAGCCGATTTATGAGCAGATCACTTCGCAGATGAAAGCAATGATCATGAGCGGCGAACTTCGGACAGGTGACCCGATTCCTTCTATGCGGGCACTGGCAAAATCAATCCATGTAAGTGTGATTACGGTTCAAAAGGCATATGAAGATTTGCAGAGGGATGGATTCATTGAAACCACTGTCGGCAGGGGAAGCTTTGTATCGGCGCAGAATAAGGACTTCTATCAGGAAGAGCAACAGCGGCTGGCGGAAGGGCACTTGCAGGAGGCCGCTGAGATTGGGCGGACAAGCGGGATATCGTTGGACAAACTGATTGAACTTTTAACGATATTTTATCAGGAGGAGGAGTGACTATGGATGCAATTTTACAAGTGGATAATTTATCAAAGCAGTATGCCGGCTTTCGGCTGGACAAAGTTTCATTTTCTGTTCCCAAAGGAACTATTATGGGGTTGATCGGTGAAAACGGGGCAGGAAAGAGCACGACCATCAATGCAATTCTTGACCTTATCAAGAAAGATGGCGGCAGGGTTACTTTCTGGGGACAGGAACTGGTCTCGTCAAAGCAGCTGAAAGAGGATATAGGCGTCGTGTTTGACGACATTAATTTTTATAATACCCTGACTCCTGACAAGGTCGGGAAAATATCCGCCGCTGCGTATCAACAATGGGAGGATTCCGTATATCAGGACTTCCTGAAGCGATTTCAGCTTCCGGCGGACAAAGAGATCAAAACCTTCTCCAAAGGGATGAAAATGAAGCTATGCATAGCGGTTGCCCTTTCCCATAAGCCCAGGCTGTTGATTTTGGATGAAGCCACCAGTGGGCTTGACCCCGTGATGCGTGATGATATTCTCGACGTTTTTCTGGAATTTGTGCAGGATGAGGATCATTCGATCCTGATGTCCTCCCATATCACCACGGATCTGGAAAAGGTTGCCGACTATATTACGTTTATTCATCAGGGGAAGGTACTTTTCTGCAAGACAAAAGACGAACTGCGCTATCGCTATGGCATTATCCGCTGCGGCGCAGCCTTTTTTGACCGGATTGATAAAGCGGAGATCCTTGCCTGCCGCAAAGACGATTACCAGTGGAATGTGCTTGTGGCGGACAAAGAAAAAGCCAGACGACAATACAGGGATACAGTCGTGGATGATGCGACAATTGATGATATTTTACTTTTGTATGTGAAAGGGGAGCAGGTAGGATGAAAAGCCTTATTTTAAAAGATTTATACAATATCGGACACAACACAAAATCCATGCTGTTTATCATGGTGGTGTTTGCAGCCGTCTTTATCCCGTCTTCCGGCGTGGAAGGATATGTCTGCGTATGTGCGATTTTGTGCAGTATGATGATAGTGACTACATTTTCCTTTGACGATGCTTCCAAATGGAATCGATACGCCATGATCATGCCCGTGTCAAGAAAGGATCTGGTAGCCGGGAAATTTATTGTACTGGCGATTTTCTGCGCGGTTGGAAGCCTGTTTGGGCTGGTGATGGGTCTGACCGGCGGACTGATACTGAAAAAGGTGTCTTTGGATCTTGCCGGACTTGGGGGGCTGCTGTTTTCTGCTTTGGCGGCATGGGTAATATCGCTTATTTTGGGGAGTATGTCAATCCCTCTTGTATTCAGGTTCGGGGCGGAAAAAGGACGCGTATTGCTGCTGGTATCGTTTTTGGTGCCGACGGCGGTCTGCGTTGGAATTTATCAGCTGCTTATCGTTTTGGGCATTGAAATAACAGACCAGTTCACAGGTATCCTGCTGTGCTGCCTGCCTGCTGTCGCTTTGGCCTGGTGCTATGTAATGTACCGGATCAGTTATCGGATCTTTGAGAAACAGGAACTTTGAGGGGTTGAAGTCGGTTAGTGTATCATGGCATGAATGAGAATCCTCTGGCGTGACAGTTCAGCACCCTGCCTGAACTGTTACCCTCTGGCAGTTACTGTTCACGGATTCGCCGTTCACAGCAACATGATGCACACCAAATGAGCAAAATGCGCTCATTTTGGCGCACGCAGTCTCGGGATTTTCGTGCAGAATGCGCACGAAAACGCCTCGCGGTGGCACCGAGTGAACGGTAACCTCTGGCAACAAAGTGGGAAAACTCAAAGGATAAAGAGATTGAAAATCTGAACATTTTAATGTATGATATAGCCATGGCAATATTTTGGTAACAGAAAATCAGCAAGCCATAATAAATGATGTAATGGATGAAAAAATAGGTGTGTATTTATAATAAATTTTGTGTGATTTGAAAGAAGAGTTGGAGAATGATTATTTTAGAGCGAAAATATACAATTAAGGAACTGTATAACATAAACTCTTTTACAAATGGATTTGTGAAAGGGGTTGTTGATTTGGAGCAGGAATTAATTGCACTTGACGCAGACATGCATTACGAATTGGCAGATTATCTGAAAGAAAAACGTGGTTCAAAAGAGATTGACATGTGGGGATTTAATTTATGGCTTGAAAATCAGTCGATGGATGAGATTTTGGAATATGATTCTTTTATTAATATTCATAATAATCAGCTTCATGGTTTTCCGCGTGGTGGAATGGGAATATTAGATTCAGGTATTATGGAGAAAGCAACGGAGGTGATTTGTAAATGGATTCAGTTTTAAGGGAAAAATGGTTTACTTTATCTCTTGTGCAACAAATGATAAATATTGGAAATGAAGTAAAACGGGGGTTAAGGTTTGCATCGGATCCGGATAAGAAAGCTATGTTTTTTGAAAAAGCAATACGGTATACACAACTTACAATGGAGGATTGCAAAAACGCTCACGTGCTGCCGGAATTATTGATTAGTAAAGAAGTACTGGAGGATTATTCCGGAGAACATAATCTTGCCTGCTCGGGAGAGCAGATTAGCAGATATTATCAAACATATCAATACTTATTGTGATTTTCTTGAATGACAGCATTTTGGCAACAGAAAATCAGCAAGCCATAATAAATGATGTAATGGATGTAAAAAAAGGTGTGTATTTGTATAAAACCGAAGCAAATAGAGTTAAAACAACGAAGAGAACGCCGAGTTCGAGCAGTAAAGGTATGAGTAACAGTTCAGCCATACAATAATTCACAAATTGCGCGTGGGTGTTTGCACACAAAGCGCGATTTGTGAATTGGTGCATGAGCGGAGCGCCCTCACATGAAATGAAAGGTGAGCCGCGAAAGCGGCGTCGGATGCGAAGCAGACGCTGAGGAGGGGGCTTGCCCTCCCCGTTATGAATGAGAGGGCTGAACTGCTACAGGTATGACAGTGATTTTGTAATATTATCTTGCGGAAAAACATTTTATATGATACACTTTATCTGTCTGATACTCTATATGACACTTTGCCCTGTCCGGGGCATGCGCCACCCGTGAGGCGCGTCATGACATTCCGGCATATCGCCATAAGTTTCAGCAAAAATATGGAAAATGGAGGTGAGATGCCTTTGAGGCAGTTTTATTGTACACAAAAAATGTTACTTTAAACATGTAATAAATGATTGACAAATCCGAACAGATGTTTTATCCTATAGAAAGACAGAACGTTTGTTCCTGCGAAAAGGAGAAATCAAAATGGAAAAAGATGAAAAACTGAAAGCATTGGATGCGGCCATCAGTCAGATTGAGAAGCAGTACGGAAAGGGAGCTGTCATGAAGCTGGGAGACCCTGCGAATCAGATGAACGTTGAAACGATCCCCACCGGATCCCTGAGCCTGGATATTGCGTTGGGACTGGGAGGCATTCCCAAAGGAAGGATTGTTGAGATATATGGACCGGAATCCAGCGGTAAGACGACCGTGACCCTGCATATGATCGCGGAGGTACAAAAATGCGGCGGTATTGCGGGATTTATTGACGCGGAGCATGCGCTGGATCCTGTGTATGCAAAGAATATTGGCGTGGACATTGATAATCTCTACATTTCCCAGCCGGATAACGGCGAACAGGCGCTGGAAATCACCGAGACGATGGTACGTTCCGGGGCAATCGATATCGTGGTGGTGGACTCTGTGGCGGCGTTGGTGCCAAAGGCGGAGATCGACGGCGATATGGGGGATTCCCATGTGGGGCTGCAGGCGCGCCTGATGTCCCAGGCTCTGCGTAAGCTGACCGCCGTGATCAGCAAATCCAACTGTACGGTAGTGTTTATCAACCAGCTTCGTGAGAAGGTGGGCGTCATGTTCGGCAACCCTGAGACCACCACCGGCGGCCGTGCGCTGAAATTCTATTCCTCTGTGCGCATGGATGTGCGCCGTATTGAGTCGTTGAAGCAGGGGGGTGAAGTGATAGGCAACCGTACCCGTGTGAAAGTTGTAAAGAATAAGATAGCGCCTCCCTTTAAGGAGGCGGAGTTCGATATCATGTTTGGCGAAGGCATATCCAGGGAGGGAGATATTCTGGATCTTGCCGCCCAGATTGATGTGATCGCTAAATCCGGCGCATGGTATGCCTATGAGGGAAACAAGATCGGTCAGGGGCGCGAGAACGCGAAGCAGTTCCTGAAGGATAATCCTGATATCTGTGCGGCTGTCAGTCAGAAGGTGCGCGCTCACTATGGACTTGGAAAGGGACAGGAGACGGAAGGGGACGGACAGAAGCAGGAAGCGCCGAAGAGTCCGGCTAAGGAAGGTAAGGAAAAGAAAACCGCGGTAAAAACGGAAACAGGATCCGGCGCAGAGACTAAGGAACTGTCCTGACTGTTTTTCAGGGATACAATGACTCCCGCGGGCAATGCGCCAGGAACCTTTGGTTCCTTATCCATATTGGCGAATACAGCGAGGGTCATATGTCCCGTTGCCTGCAGCGGGGGTGTTGACCTCAGTTTTCCCTGTGTGGAGGAGAAGCGTGAAAGTAACAAGATTGGAAGAACTGTCCAGATCACGCAGCCGGGTTTACATTGAGCAGGAGTTTGCCTTTGTGTTATACAAGGGCGAACTCCGTTCCTATCATATATGCGAGGGCGAGGAACTGGAGCAGTCAGATTATGACGAGATCATAAATAATGTACTGCCCAAACGGGCAAAACTTCGGGCCATGAATTTGTTAAAAAACCGTGAGTATACCGTAAAACAGCTGTACGATAAATTAAAGGAAGGCTGTTACCCGGAATGTATCATTGAACAGGCACTGGATTATGTGGCCAGCTATCATTACACGGATGATTTAAGGTATGCTGAGACCTATATTTCCGATCATGAGGGGACCAGGAGCAGACGGCGGATAGAGCAGGATCTCATGGGGAAGGGGATTGACAGGGCTACATTGGAGGAGGCGTGGCAGCAGTGGGAGCAGAGGGGCGGTGTCCAGAATGAAGAGGCAATGGTCAGACAGCTTCTGGATAAACGGCATTATGATCCTGAGACGGCGGATTTGAAGGAACAGAAGAAAGTTTTCGGGTTTTTAATGCGGAAAGGCTTCTCACCGGAGGTGATTCGCAGGGCGCTTCGGACGGATGATTTTTATGAATGATTGTGCTGAACGTGCCAGCACCTAAGGCATTTTTCAAGCACGCTCCAAGAAGGCGTAACAGTTCAGCCCCGATCGGGGCTGAACTGTTACAATTTATGAATTGGAATTGTGAGTTGTGCTTGACATTATATAAAATAAAGTTTAAAATTTAAGTGTTGTGATTGCTTGTTAGAATGTTTTCAGTCCCCTGGGACAAGTACATACATTCTATAAAAACCGCATGACATTCAAATGCCTGCGGTCAAAGTGTACAATGAAAATTGAATAAGGAGGTGCTCCTGTAAGATGCTTATCTATGTTGTGGTTGCATTGGTCAGCATCCTTGTGACAGCTGTTGTTACCTCGCTTGTTGTGTCTGCTTATCAGAAAAAAGCAGCTGCATCTACAGTGGGGAATGCACAGGAGAAAGCAAGGGAGATCATCGATGAAGCTCTGAAGACTGCGGAGACGAAGAAGCGCGAATCGCTGCTTGAAGTCAAGGAAGAGTCCATTCGTACCAAGAATGAACTGGATAAAGAGATCAAGGAACGCAGGGCGGAGGCTCAGCGTTATGAGCGCAGGGTTCAGCAGAAGGAAGAGAACATCGATAAAAAGGCTGATGCAATTGAGAAACGGGAAGCCAGCTTGGCGTCCAGGGAAGAATCCATCAATAAGATGAAGGATGAAGTTTCCAAATTGAACGAGCAAAGAGTACAGGAACTGGAACGTATTTCCGGATTGACCTCTGAACAGGCAAAAGACTACTTGTTGAAAATTGTTGAAGATGAAGTAAAGCATGAAACGGCTGTGATGATCAAGGAAATGGAGAGTCGCGCCAAAGAAGAAGCAGACAAAAAGGCGAAGGAATATGTGGTATCTGCCATCCAAAGATGTGCCGCCGATCACGTATCGGAAACCACTATTTCTGTCGTACAGCTTCCAAACGATGAGATGAAGGGTAGGATCATCGGTAGAGAAGGTCGTAATATACGTACCTTGGAGACCATGACCGGTGTGGATCTGATCATTGATGATACCCCCGAGGCAGTGATCCTGTCCGGGTTTGACCCCATCCGCCGTGAGGTTGCCAGGATTGCTCTTGAAAAGTTGATCGTTGATGGACGTATCCATCCTGCCAGAATTGAAGAAATGGTAGAAAAGGCTCAGAAGGAAGTCGAGATCATGATCAAGGAGGAAGGTGAAGCCGCTACATTGGAAGTGGGCGTGCACGGTATTCACCCTGAGTTGATCAGGCTGCTGGGTAAAATGAAATTCCGGACAAGCTACGGTCAGAATGCGTTAAAGCATTCCATAGAAGTAGCACAGCTGTCGGGTTTATTGGCTGCTGAGATGGGATTGGATGTGAGACTGGCGAAACGTGCCGGCTTGCTCCATGATATCGGCAAGTCAGTTGACCATGAGATGGAGGGATCCCATATCCAGCTCGGCGTTGAGCTCTGTAAGAAATATAAGGAGAATTCCGTAGTCATCAACGCTGTGGAATCTCACCATGGTGATGTGGAAGCCACATCGCTGATCGCATGTATTGTTCAGGCCGCAGATACGATTTCTGCTGCAAGGCCGGGTGCCAGAAGGGAAACTCTGGAAACCTATACCAGCAGATTAAAACAATTAGAAGAAATAACAAACAATTTCAAAGGTGTAGACAAATCTTTTGCTATTCAGGCAGGTCGTGAAGTTCGTGTAATGGTAGTGCCGGAGCAGATTACTGATGCCGATATGGTACTGTTGGCCCGTGACATATCCAAACAGATTGAAGCTGAGCTGGAATATCCGGGACAGATCAAGGTAAATGTGATCCGTGAAAGCCGTGTGATTGATTACGCGAAATAAACCCGGATGTATTTTGCTTGAAAATTTAATATGGATAAAAACCGCTGTGCAAAAAGCATGGCGGTTTTTTATCTTATAGGAAATTCCGTCCTGGCCGGGGAAGAATGCGAAGCATTCTTCGAAGTGCCGCTTGCGGCACTTTTTTACCTTATAGGAAACAGCGCCGTCAGGCGCATGCATTTACAAGTTCGCTGGGCGAACTTGCAAGCGTCACGCAGGGACGCTTTTTTGTCTATAGTTTCTCCTCTTGCTTCCTGCGGGAAATTATAGTATTATATTCCGGGTGTATGATTGTATACTATAATCCAACGGCGCAGAATGTGAATAGCGTTGCATGTTACATGGAATGGAGGAAAGAATTGGGAAAATGAAAGCATACCGGGAATTAAGCAGGGAAGAATTGCTGTCGCTGAAAGCAGGACTGGAAAAGGAATATGAGGAAACAAAAAGAAAGGGATTGAGGCTGGATATGTCCAGGGGCAAGCCTTCCATAGCACAACTGGATCTGGCACGAGGTTTCTTTGACGTTTTGACTTCTGAAAGTGATATGAGGGATGAAGGCGGTGTGGATGTACGCAACTACGGGGAACTGGATGGTATTCCCGAGGCAAAGCGGCTGATGGCGGATCTTATGGGAGTGCCTGTGGATCATGTGATTGTCTGCGGCAATGCCAGTCTGTTTATTATGTATGATACTATTTCCCGCTCCATGACCCACGGTATCATGGGAAGCACGCCGTGGTGCAAGCTGGACAAGGTGAAGTTTCTCTGCCCTGTGCCGGGATATGACAGGCATTTTGCGATCACGCAGCATTTCGGGATTGAAATGATCAATGTCCCCATGACGCCCCAGGGACCGGATATGGATGTGGTGGAAAAACTGGTCAGCGGGGATGCGGCCGTGAAGGGGATCTGGTGTGTGCCCAAGTACTCCAACCCCCAGGGGTACACTTATTCTGACGAAACGGTGAGGCGGTTTGCCGCTCTGAAGCCTGCAGCGGAGGATTTCAGGATCTATTGGGACAATGCCTACGCGGTACATGACCTGTATGACAACGGGGGAGATGCTTTGCTGGAGATTTTTTCGGAGTGCGAAAAGACAGGTAATACTGATATGGTATTTGAATTTTGTTCCTCGTCCAAGATCAGCCTGGCGGGAGCAGGTATTGCGGCTGTAGCGGCATCCGGGGCAAACCTGGAATTCATGAAAAAGAGTATGACCATCCAGACCATCGGCTATGACAAGGTGAACCAGCTTCGCCACGCGCGCTATTTTAAGGATATTGATGGGGTCAGAAGGCACATGATGAGACATGCGCAATTGCTTCGGCCAAAGTTCGAGGTGGTACTGGAAGGACTGGAGAAGGAACTGGGCGGACTGGGCATCGGTACATGGACAAAACCAAACGGTGGCTATTTTATATCCTTTGATGCCATGGAGGGATGTGCAAAGGCCATTGTGGCAAAATGCAGGGAGGCAGGGATGGTGTTGACAGGCGCGGGTGCTACCTTTCCCTATGGCAGGGATCCGAAAGACAGCAATATCCGTATCGCCCCCACTTTCCCCACACCGGAGGAGATGGCGACGGCCACAGACCTTTTTGTCTTGTGCGTGAAACTGGTAAGTATAGACCGGCTTTTGGGGAAATAGTACGGTTTAGATTGCATATACGTTTTAGATAATCTATAATAGGTAATTGTTCAGGGGTAACAATGTCCAACTGTGTGCAATAATTTCCACCTGTGCGGTTGAACGCTCCAAGGAGCATTCAACCTGACTTCCACATTCACAAAACCCGCGCTTACGCGCTTTTGCGTCTGCTTACGCATCCGCGTTTTGCTCATAAGGAGGGGTGCTGACACACCCTCTTGGAAGTGAGTTGCTAATCCAACGCCCCGCCTGCATTGCCATAAACGGCCTGCAGACAGGCCATTGGACTGCAACCGCACAGGTGCAATAATTTTGTGTATGGCGGCAGAGAGAATTTCCGGCAGGCAGGATCATACGGCTGGCTCGGAAAGGAACAGAGGCGGAAGCGCCGCATCTGGGAAAGTGAGGATGATTATGGCAGAATATAAGCGGTTGAAAAGAGAGTTGGTGGCAAAGGGTGCCATCATAGATTACTATCAGGATACTATGTTGATTCCCAATGGGAATACAGCCCGATGGGACCTGATAGACCATAAGGGGGCGGCAGCGATAGTGGCCGTGCGGGATGACGGGAAGCTGTTGATGGTGCGTCAGTACCGCAACGCGCTGGAAAGGGATACCCTGGAGATTCCGGCGGGGGGCTTAAACGGAAGGGAGGAGCCTACCATGGATGCCGCGAGGCGTGAACTGGAGGAGGAAACCGGTTATACCTGCGGCAGCATGGAATTGCTTAATTCCATTTATACCACTGTGGCTTTTTGTAATGAGAAAATCGATATCTACCTGACAAGGGAATTGAAGAAGGGAAAACAGCATCTGGATGAGGATGAATATCTCAATGTTGAGGCGTATTCCCTGGAGGAGTTAAAGCAGATGATTTTGGAGTGCAGGATACAGGATTCCAAGACTATTTGCGGAATCCTCACCTATGCGTCAAAGTATGGGGCAGAATAACGATCGGTGGTTGGCTTTGGTCCCGGATCGGGTTTTAAAGGAGGCTCTCAAAGCGGTAAATCCGCTTGGGAGTCTTTTTCTTACATTTTTGTAAGTATGGCCAATTGATGCTCTGGTTATGGTACAATTCTGGAAGGAGGGAAATGACATTGCAGAAGATTTTGCTTTTGGAAGACGATATCGGCCTGATTGACGGGCTGGCTTATTCACTGGGAAAAAGCGGGTTTGAGGTCGAAGTGGCCAGGACAGTAAAGGAGGCTGAAAGGGCGCTTTGCCCAAAAAGGGATTTTGTGCTGTACCTCTTTGACGTGACGCTGCCGGATGGAAATGGTTTTTTGCTTTGTGAGAAGCTGCGGGGGACGGGGGATCAGACACCGATCATCTTCCTCACCGCATCGGACGAGGAAACCAGTGTGATCCGCGGACTGGACTGCGGCGGGGACGATTATATTACAAAACCCTTTAAGCTGGGGGAATTATGCTCGCGTATCAGGGCGCTCCTGCGGCGCAGCAGCGGGCGCAATGCGGAGGACGGCATATTGCGGAGCGGGGAAGTGGCAATCAATCTGACGGAAGGCAAGGTGACCCTGAAAGGGGAAAGCATCGATCTGACAGGTGCGGAGTACCGCCTGCTTTGCCTGTTCCTGAAGAACAGCGGCAGGGTGCTCACCCGGGACGTGATTCTGGATAAGCTGTGGGACGGGGCCGGGAATTATGTGGATGACAATACCCTTTCGGTGTATGTGCGCCGTCTGCGGGAGAAGCTGGAGGAGTTTCCGTCCGCGCCGGAGTACTTGAAAACGGTCAGGGGGATCGGTTATAAATGGGATTTGCAATCGAACAAAGTTTGACTTTCTTCAGCGTTTCCCTAAAGCATAAAAAGAGGTATCGATATGGATTTTTTGCATGAAAAGCAGGCGCGCAGGTTTTATACTTTTCTGGTGGTATTCTGTGTGGTGCAGATATGTATGCTGGGCTGTTCCGGAATGGTTCAGGCGTGGAAACTCAGGCAGATGCTTGTGGAACGTGAACTGGGTGCAGCTTCCTATTTGCTGGAAATAGGGATACCGCCCTCGCAGATCGCTTCCGCGTGGAACCACACGGAAGCCACGGAGGAGGGCAGGGAACTATTGGAAAAGATTGGGCATACGGAACATACAGGAAGTTACCTGCTGTCCCTTGCCATGCAGGCCTCCGGCCCCGCCATACTGCTCCTGGCTGTGGAGGGAATATTGTTTTCTGTGGTCCTGCTGTTTGGCGCGGGGATTTTCCTGGGGAGACGGGAGAGCATTTATGAGAAGGCGGAACGTGTGGTGGCGGAATATGCGGAGGGGTGGTTCGGCGCCGACTGCCTGCATACAGGAGAAAACGAGACGGAATGCAGCCGGTGTGGGAAAGAATGTGAGGCGGAACGCGGCCGTCATGGGAAAGAAAGCGAGTTGGAACGAAGCCGTCACGGGAAAGAAAGCGAGTCGGAACGAAGCCGTCACGGGAAAGAAAGCGGGGCGGAACGAAGCCGTTGCGGGAAAGAAAACGAGGCGGGACGAAGCCGGTGTGGGAAGGAAAACGGATCGAGGTGCCGCCTGCCGGAGGGAGATTCAGGGGCATTTTACCACCTGCTGGGACGCGTGGAACAGCTGGCGCTGTCCCTCCGGGCAAAGGGCGAGACGGAGCGCAGGTCAAAGGAATTTCTGCAGGACATGATCTCCAACATTTCCCACCAGCTGAAAACACCGCTGGCTGCCCTGGAAATGTATATGGAGATCCTGTGGGAGGATGCTGCGGATGCGGAAGTGGTGAGGAATTTTTCCCGGAAGTCCATGGTTTCCCTGGAACGGATGGAGCAGCTGATACAGTCTCTCCTGAAAATGGCACGTTTGGACACAGGCAGTATTCTCTTTGAAAGGAGGCAGTGTCTGGTGACGGAACTTGCGGAACAGGCGTCGGGGGAACTGCAGGAGAGAGCCGGTCGTGAGGATAAGGAGATTGTGCTGGAGGGAAAGCCGGAAGAAGTGATCTTCTGTGACCCGGAATGGACAGGGGAAGCGCTGGGAAACCTGATCAAGAATGCCCTGGATCACACGGATACAGGGGGAATCGTCAGGGTGACCTGGAAACGCTCGCCTGTCTTCCTGCGCCTGACTGTGGCGGATAACGGTCAGGGGATCGCACCGGAGGACATCCATCATATTTTCAAGCGGTTTTACCGCAGCAAAAATTCCAGCGACAGGCAGGGCGCGGGGCTTGGTCTTTCCCTTGCAAAGGCCATTATAGAAGGGCAGGGGGGAACCCTATCTGCGGAAAGCTGTCCGGGGAAGGGCAGCGCTTTCCATATTTCTTTCTTTGACCTTTGACGGAACGGACAGTGCTAATCCGGTTCGTGAAACGCTTTCATCAGTGTTTTCCTTACAGATCTGTAAGCCGTGATTCACCGGAATGTAAGGGTGGAGCGGTATAATTTTCCCGTACATTGCAGTGACAGGTGTACAGGAAGGAAGTGGTATTAAGATGGAAATTTTAAAGGTGGACAATTTAAGGAAGGTCTACGGAAGCGGCGAGGCAAAGGTGGAAGCGGTAAAGAATGTCAGCTTTTCCATGCAAAAGGGTGAATTTGGGGCTGTTGTGGGTGCGTCCGGATCCGGGAAAAGCACGCTGCTCAACTGTATTGGCGGTCTGGACAATGCGGATTCGGGCAGGGTGTATTTAAACGGTAAGGATATCCTGGCCATGGGGGAGAACGAGAGGACTGTTTTCCGCAGGCAGAATATCGGTTTTATCTTTCAGGCATTTCATCTCATACCGGAACTGGATGTGGAGCAGAATATTATTTTCCCGCTGCTTCTGGATTACCGGAAACCGGACAGGGAGCAGGTGGAGGAACTTCTGGAGGTGCTGGGGCTCCAGGACAGGCGCAGGCATCTGCCGGGGCAGCTTTCCGGTGGGCAGCAGCAGCGTGTGGCAATCGGCAGGGCGCTGGTCGCAAGGCCGGCCCTGATCCTGGCCGATGAACCTACGGGAAACCTGGATTCCCAGAGCAGCCAGGATGTGATGGATCTGCTGTGCAAGGCTTCCAGGCGTTACAGCCAGACGGTGCTGATGATCACCCACAACATGAATCTGACTTCGGCGGCCGACCGTGTGTTCCGGGTAACGGACGGTGTGCTGGAAGAGTTGGGGGGTGTACAGCAATGACACATTATCTGGATTTGGTGACTGCTTCCGCGAAGCAGCATAAAAAGCAGAGCAGGATGACCAGACTCTGTATTGTGCTGGCGGTATTCCTGGTCACGGTGATCTTCAGTATGGCGGATATGGAAATGCGCTCCCAGATGGCCCAGGCAGTGAAGAGCGATGGAAGCTGGCATGTTGGCTTTGGCGTGGACGAAGAACAGTGGGCGTTACTGGCGGCGAGGCCGGAGGTGGAGAAGCTGGCCCGCTATGGTTCCCTGAATTATCATCTGCGGGACGGCTGGTTCATGGGAGACTATGAGACGGGGATATGCGGATTTGACAGGGAGCTTTTGGACATTTTCCCGGCGGCGGAAATCATAGAAGGGGAATTTCCGTCCGGCCCGGGTGAAACGGTGATCAATGAACTGACCAGGATCAAGCTGGGCTTAGGGATCGGGGACACGGCAGTTCTGAGGACGCCCCGGGGGGATCTGCGGGAGTACCGGATCACCGGGATTGCCAGCGACACGGCATTGACGGCGAAGCACGACGCCTGTATGATGTTCCTGAACCTGGAGGATTTCGGGCAGCTGTACCGGGAGGATACGGGGGAAGCAAAGGAACTGGTGGCCTTTGTGGTCTACCGCCCCTTCTGCAATATCCAGAAAGCCACGGAGGAAATCTGTTGCCAGCTTGGCATTGAGCAGGGTATGGTGAGGCAGAATGTGAAGGTGATCACCCTGATGTTCCAGAGCAGGGATTCCTATATGATGGGTTTCTACTTTGTGGCGGCGGTTCTGGCGGTGCTGGTCATGGCGGCGGGGGTTTTGATGATCACCTCCAGCATGAACAGCGATATTGCCCGCCGGACGGAATTTTTCGGGATGCTGCGCTGTCTGGGGGCAACGGGAAAGCAGGTGATCCGGTTTGTGCGCAGGGAAGCCCTTGGCTGGTGTAAAAGTGCGATTCCGGCAGGCGTGCTGGCGGGAGTGGCTGTGACCTGGGGATTGTGCGGAATGCTGCGGCTGTTAAGTCCCGGACTTTTTGACGGGATGCCCGTTTTGGGGATCAGTCTTCCGGGAGTGGGGGCAGGAGTGGTAATAGGGCTGACTACCGTGTTTCTGGCGGCAAAAAGACCGGCAAGGCGGGCAGCAGGGGTATCTCCCCTGACGGCGGTGTCCGGGAACGCAGGAACCGTACAGGCGGCAAAAAGGGCGGCGAACACATGGCTTTTCCGGGTGGATACGGCGCTTGGGGTACATCACGCCATCGGGAGCAGGAAAACCCTGTTTCTGGTCACGGGTTCCTTTGCATTCAGCATTTTGCTGTTTCTGTCTTTCAGCACGGCCATTGACTTTATGTACCATGCCATCACGCCGCTGCGGCCTTCGGCACCGGATTATTACGGATACAGCGGGGATACCTCCAATTCCATGCCCGGGGAACTTGCGGCAGAACTTGGGGAATATCCCTTTGTGAAAAGGGCCTTCGGGAGAAGCTGCGGGGAAGCTGTCTGGCAGACGGAGGGCGAGCAGCGTGTATTGACGGTTATTTCCTATGATGAGCAGCAGTTTCAGTGGGCGAAAAAGGGTCTGCTGGAAGGAAGCTTACCTGACGCGGTGGAGGGAAGGGGGCTTTTGCTTGCCTGGCATGAGGGGGATCTGCCATCCGTGGGAGACAGTGTTTTCCTGCTCTGCGGGGAAGACGGCAGGGAGACGTCTGTGGCGGGCATATTGAGCGATGTGCCTTTTACTTACGGGACCGGCGGGGATACGGGCAGCGGAGGGGAACTTGCGATCTGCTCTGAGGATCTGTTCCGGGAATTGTTCGGGGAGACCGGTTACGCGGTGATCGACATCCAGTTCAGACCCGGGGTGACAGACGCCCAGGTCCAGGAACTGCGCCGCACGGTAGAGTCCCGCTGTGGGGAGGGAATCGCTTTTTCCGACAGGAGGATCAGCAACCGGGAGGTGAAGGGGGCAGGTTACTCCCTGGCGGTATTTCTGTACGGTTTCCTGGCAGTCATTGCCCTGATCGCTTTCTTCAATATCGTGAACTGCATAGCCATGAGTGTGTCGGCCAGGATGCGGGAATACGGAGCCATGCGGGCTGTGGGCATGACGGTGCGCCAGCTGGTCCGGATGGTATGGGGGGAAGCGTTGACCTATACGTTTTTTGGAGTTATCTTTGGCTGCCTGGGGGGACTGCCCCTCAACAGGCTGCTGTTTGGCTGGCTTGTCACGGAAAGGTGGGGAGATGCCTGGGAGATGCCGGGCAGGGAACTCCTTGTTATTTTGTCCGTGATGGCCTGTGCCGTCTTTCTGGCGGTCAGGGGGCCTGCAAGGCAGATCCGGGGGATGAGCGTGGTGGAAACGCTTTGACCGGCATTCCCTAAAGTTATGCATATCGCATTTGCCGTCCGCATATGATAGAACAGTTCAGCCAGTCCATGCAATTGCGCGGGACCGTGCTCGCACGGGGAGCGCGCAATTGCATGGACTGAGGGAACGCCTGATCATGAGTAAAGAAAGCTGCGAAGCAGCGGAAAGCACCGCAGGTGCGGCTAGGAGGGGCTTGCCACCTCCTTATGAATGGCGCGAGCTGAACGGAACAGTTCAGCCAGTCCATGCAATTGCGCGGGACCGTGCTCGCATGGGGAGCGCGCAAGTGGCATGGACTGAGCTTTAACTGTGGATAGGACTGTAGCCGTGGGTGGATTGCAGAGCGGGAGGAGGGCAGGGGAATGCGCATTATGGGGAGAAGGTTTGGATCCGGCAGGATTCCGGCATTACAGCTTTTTGCAGCCGGTTTTCTGGCTGGGATTCTGATTATGAATATCGGAGAGGGCATTTTATTGGATAAGACAGGATTGTTTGACGAGGAAGTATTATACCACATGAAATATATGACTGTTGACTGTAATGCTCTCTTTTGTTATGTCCTGAGAAAGAGGCTCATGACGGTGCTGGTTTTGGCAGTCCTGTCCACCACATACCTGGGACTGGTGATCTGTGCCGGAATGGCGCTGTGGTACGGGGCGGCTACGGGCGGTCTGCTGGCAGTGATGGTGCTGCGGTATGGCATGAAGGGGATCCTGCTGGCGGCGGCCAGCATGTTTCCGCATTATCTGATCTATTTCCCGGCGATATTTACGCTCCTGGCATGGGGGGAAGGCGTATATGGAAGCATTTATCACAGGATCGGGACGGAGATGGAGAAAAGCGCCCTGCTGAAAAAAGCGGGGCAGCTGGCGGCGGTCATCGGGATGACCGTGGCAGGCTGCGCCCTGGAGGGATATGTAAATCCCGAAGTGTTTCTAAATCTTTTGAAAATTTTCTGAATTGATCCGGTTTCCTTATTCGTATTCCGCAATATCATAGATCAGTTTCTCGGAAGCTTCCCAGCCCAGGCAGGGATCGGTGATGGATTTGCCATACACGCCTTCGCCGATCCTCTGGCAGCCTTCCTCAATATAGCTTTCGATCATGACACCTTTTACCAGTTTGTAAATATCATGGCTCAATTTGCGGCTGTGCATCACTTCCTTGACAATACGGACCTGCTGCTCGAACTGCTTGCCGGAGTTGGAGTGGTTGGCGTCAATGACACATCCGGGGTGCTTCAAATCTATTTTTCCATACATTTCCAGCAGAAGGTTCAGATCTTCATAGTGGTAATTGGGAATATTGTTGCCATGTTTATTTACAGCACCGCGCAGGATGGTGTGTGTCAGATCGTTGCCGGAGGTCTTCACTTCCCAGCCCCTGTATATGAAAGAGTGGGGATGCTGCGCCGCGTAGACAGAGTTTAGCATAACGGAAAGGTCTCCGCTGGTGGGATTTTTCATGCCGGCGGCCGTATCAAAACCGCTGACGGTGATGCGATGCTGCTGATCCTCCACGGAACGGGCGCCGATAGCCACATAGGAAAGAATATCGGACACATACCCCCAGTTGTCCGGATAGAGCATTTCATCCGCGGCGGTAAGACCGGTTTCGGAGATGGCGCGGAGGTGCATTTTCCGCATGGCGATCAGGCCTGCGAGAAAATCAGGTTTTTTCTCAGGGTCGGGCTGATGGAAGATTCCCTTGTAGCCCTCGCCGGTGGTGCGGGGTTTGTTGGTGTAGATCCTGGGAATCAGGATCAGCCGGTCCTTCACTTTTTCGTTCACCATTGCCAGACGGCTGATGTAGTCGCAGACGGAATCCTCATTGTCCGCGGAACAGGGACCGATAATGACCAGGAATTTGTTGCTCTTTCCGGTCAGGACGTCCCTGATCTCGGCGTCTCTCTCTGCCTTGACCCTGGCATGTTTTTCAGGGAGCGGATGCTGCTGCCTGATTTCATCCGGGGTAGGCAGCTTTTGTATAAATTCAAAACTCATGATATATTTAGTCCTTTCTTACTATATATTGTTCAAAGCCAAACGGCTATCCTATTATAGTACAAGCATAAAAAAGGCGCAAGTCTCAAATATACAAGTTGCGAAAAAGACAGATATGCATAAGATATTATATCATTGGCTGGATCCTTGAGGGCATTACATCATAATGAGACGGGGAGGATGAGTTGAATGTCAGATGTTATTATTATTACCGTGCTGGCGGTCATTGTTTTCTTAATCGTGCGAAGCCAGCTCCGCAAGCTGCTGAGAGGACAGTGCGGCGGCTGTGAGGGTTGCTGTGGGAGCTGCGGCGGCTGTTGCGGGACGCCGGTGGAAAAGGCAGAAAAATAAAAGGACATTTTTATATGTCCTTTTTTTATTTTTTTCTTTGCGAAAAAAGCGGAATATGGTATAATGGATTTGTTCAGCGCATAAGAAGGTGAATTTTATGCCATTATCTGCCATAAATTGCGTGGCAGCTTGGGATGTGCTGACGTAAAAGTATCAAACATGCGGGTAATAAATCAGAGTGCCAGATGGGATCATGATATGCAGCGGCCGAGAAAAATTATTATCCTGATGCTGATACTGGCAATGGTGGTACCTGCTGTTTTGTGTATTATCCTGCTTGCCAGGGTCTTTAGCCTGAACAGGACAATGGATGTATTGCTCTCCCAGGTGGAAGGACTGAACGGCACGGTTGTGGAACAGCAACAGGAGCTGGAGGAATTAACAGCGGAACTTCATGGCCCCAGAAAGGCAGATGCTGTTGTCACGAACCGGCCAGGCAGCAGACAGGAACAGTTGAATAATGGTGAAGTGATGGTGTCAGGGTCGATACAGCAGGAGGATTCGGGTCAACCTTTACACAGGGTTTATTTAACTTTTGACGATGGCCCCAGTATTTATACGGATGATATTCTGGAAATATTGGACAGGTACGGTGTCAAGGCTACCTTTTTTGTGGTTGGGAAGGAATCGGATTCGGAGAAAGAAGCCCTGACTATGATTGTGGATGGCGGGCATACTCTGGGTATGCACAGTTACAGCCATAAATATGCGGAATTGTATCAGTCGGAGGAGAGCTTTGCGGAGGATTTTGTGAAACTGCAGAGTTATCTTTATGAAGTGACCGGCGTTGAAAGCAAATTTTACCGTTTCCCCGGAGGATCCTCCAACAGGGTCAGCGATGTTGACATGCAGGAGTTTGCCGATTATCTGGAAAGCCAGGGCGTTCAGTTCTATGACTGGAATATTTCTTCGGGGGATGCTTCGAAGGTTCCCCTTTCTGTGGATACACTGGTCAGGAACAGCTTGGATGGAATTGAGGATAACAGTACATCGATTATCCTATTCCATGATTCTGCGGATAAGCGGACTACGGTGGACGCGCTGCCTATTATCATTGAGAGGATCCAGGCAATGAAGGATACTGTGATACTTCCGATTACGGAGGAAACGGTGCCTATTCAACATATACACTGATAAATGAATGAACGGAGGAGTAAGATAACATGGGTTTTTTCTCGGATTTGAGGGAAGATTTGTCCCAGGCAGTCAATGAACTGATGCCTGCGGAAGAACAGATCAGACCTGGGGAAGAGCAGGAGATGGCAAAGCCTGTCGTCCAGGCAGCGGCGAAAGAGCCTAAGCCGGCGGCAACAAAAAAAGCTGCTGAAAAGCCTGTCTATTCTCTGGAAGAGATGCTGGAAAATATTGACAGCTTCAGACTGGATGAGGAGGAAGCAGCAGGAACAGGGGAAATCCAGTCAGGAGGACCTGACCTTGTAGCGGAGGCGAAGCCTTCGGTGGAGATGCCTGTGCCGGAGGCAGTTCCTATGGAGGAACTGCTGAAAAAAGCGCCTGCGGAGGAGAAAACTGTGGCAGAGGAAGCGCCAGAGGAGATGGCTGCGGAGGAAAGGATCACAGAGGAGGAACTGCTGAAAGAAGCGTTTGCGGAGGAAGAAACTGCGGCAGAGGAACCACCGGAGGAAATGCCTGTGGAGGAAAGAACCGCAGAGGAGGAACTGCTGAAAGAAGCGTTTTCGGAGGAAGAAACTGTGGCGGAGGAACCGCCGGAGGAAATGCCTGTGGAGGAAGAGGCCGCAGAGGAGGAACTGCTGGAAGAAGCGTTTGCGGAGGAAGAAACTGTGGCGGAGGAACCGCCGGAGGAGATGCCTGTGGAGGAAGAGGCCGCAGGGAAGGAACCTCAAAAGGAAATGTCTGTGGAGGAAGTGACCGCAGGGGAGGAACCGCTGGAGAAAACGCCTGTGAAGGTAGAATCCGCAGCAGAGGAACCCCAAAAGGAAATGCCTGTAAAGGAAGGAACCGCAGGGGAAGGACTGCTGAAAGAAGCGCCTGCGGAGAGAGAAACTGCGGCAGAGGAACCACCGGAGGAAATGCCTGTGGAGGAAGAGACCGCA
>CAOKWI010000049.1 GCA_948473115.1 uncultured Lachnospiraceae bacterium
CTGGTGTTCAATCCAACATAGATTGTAACAGTTAATTATTATTCGATGTACTAGTTCCTCTGCCACACCCTGAAAAGCTTCCTGTGCTTTTAGCAAAGCATTCGTGGAAGCATTTGTTAAAATAACTCTGTCTCCTTCTTCCATAAAAAGGATTTTATCTCCTTCCCGTATTCCAAGCGCATTCCTGATTGCGATAGGTATTGTAATTTGACCTTTTGACGTTACTTTTGCCAATTCCATACTTGTAATCTCCCTTCCAAATTCCTTACTTTCCTTACTCTTTATTATATTTAATAATAGTAAAATGTCAAACCGACAAGGCTTATTTTTCGGTAAATAGAACAATAAATAAAGTATATATTGCAAATGCCATAAAAAAATATTAAAATATAAATGTAAAGGCAAAGCCACATATCAGAAAGGAACTCTATGACATATAACAATACCCTTGGTTACTATGACGACCATGCTGATCAATTCTATAAAAGCACAGTCAATGTCGAATTTACCACAATGCAGGAGCGCTTTCTGGCAAAATTGCAGCCAGGCTCTTATATACTTGATTTTGGCTGTGGTTCTGGGCGTGACGCAAAGATATTCCTGGAAAAAGGATACAAGGTGGATGCAGTTGACGGTTCCGTGGAACTATGCAGGCTGGCTGGTGAATACACTGGAATAAAAATAAAAAATATGCTTTTCCAGGATCTGTCGGAGGTAGACAGATATGACGGTATTTGGGCATGCTCTTCCATACTGCATTTGCCCATCAAAGAATTGGCTGAGGTAATGGGAAGGATGGTGACCGCGTTAAAGGCGAATGGGATCATCTATACATCTTTCAAATATGGAACCTTTGCCGGTGAAAGAAACGGACGGTATTTTAGAGATATGACAGAGGAGACATTTGCGGAATTTCTAGGTGGAATAGATGGCCTGGAAATGGAAGAACAATGGACAACTTCGGATGTAAGGCCGGAAAGGGGGGAAGAGAAATGGCTCAATCTTATTTTGCGGAAAAGATAGAGGCTGATGGTTTACAGATAGAACCTACAGATGTAATGACCGGCGATAAAAACACAAATCGGTTTTTATATTACCAGTTAAAGATGAGTATGCTAAGGGCTGATAAGATTGATATCATTGTATCTTTCCTTATGGAATCCGGGGTGAGGATGATTTTGAAGGATCTGAAGGCGGCGCTGGATCGTGGCGTACAGGTAAGGATTCTTACTGGAAATTATCTCGGTATCACCCAGCCATCGGCATTGTGCCTGATAAAAAAGGAACTGGGCAATCGGGTGGATCTGAGATTTTACAGTGATAAGAGGCGCTCTTTTCATCCGAAGTCCTATATATTTCATTATGAAAATGAGGGGGAAATCTATATTGGCTCCTCTAATATTTCAAGAAGTGCACTGACCTCCGGCATTGAGTGGAATTACCGTTTCAACAGTCTTGAGGATAAGAAAAATTTTCGCCTGTTTTATGAAACCTTTGTGGATTTGTTCGAAAATCATTCTGTTGTAATTGATGATAAGGAATTGACCAGATATTCCAGGAACTGGCATAAGCCGGCTGTGGCAAAGGATCTGGCAAAATATGATGATCTGGAAGAGGCTGCGGATACTAAGGTTGAGATGTTGTTTCAACCAAGGGGCGCGCAGATAGAGGCGTTATATGCCTTGGAGGACAGCAGGGCGGAGGGAGCGGTAAAGGGGCTGGTACAGGCGGCTACCGGTGTGGGAAAAACATATCTGGCTGCGTTTGATTCCGAAAAATATGAACATGTCTTATTTGTGGCCCATCGGGAGGAAATATTAAGACAGGCTGCCGTATCCTTTAAAAATGTAAGGCACTCGGAGGATTATGGTTTCTTTTATGGTAAGCAGAAGGATACCGATAAGTCGGTGATTTTCGCTTCTGTTGCAACGCTTGGCAGAAAGGAGTATCTGACAGAGGAGTACTTTGCGCCGGATTATTTTGATTACCTGGTTATTGATGAATTTCATCATGCAGTTAATGAACAGTATCAGAGGATTGTCAATTATTTCAAGCCGCAGTTTTTGCTGGGCCTGACTGCCACACCTGAAAGAATGGACGGAAAAAATATTTATGAGATCTGCGATTATAATGTGCCTTATGAGATTTCCCTGAAGGAAGCAATCAATAAGGGGATGTTGGTTCCGTTTCACTATTATGGTATTTATGACGAGACGGATTACTCCTCCATGCATCTTGTAAAGGGACGCTATGATGAAAAGGAACTGAATGAGACATATATCGGCAATGTAAAACGTTACGACTTGATTTACAAGTACTACAGGAAATACCGTTCCAGGAGGGCTCTGGGCTTTTGCTGTTCCAGGCAGCATGCGGAAGAAATGGCAAAGGAATTCTGTAAAAGGGGTATAGATGCTGTTGCGGTATACAGTAATGCGGATGGCAGGTTTTCGGAAGAAAGAGACAGGGCAATTGAGAAGCTGAAGAATCAGGAAATAAAGGTAATTTTCTCGGTAGATATGTTTAACGAGGGTGTAGATATTGCAGCCCTTGATATGGTTATGTTCCTAAGGCCGACGGAGTCGCCGATCGTTTTTTTACAACAGCTGGGACGTGGTCTTCGTACCAGCAAAGGAAAGGAGTATTTAAATGTCCTGGATTTTATTGGCAATTATGAAAAGGCAGGAAGGGCGCCGCTGTTGCTGAGCGGTGGAAAGGATCCTGTCAGAGGGGCGGCATGCGATTACAGGGATCTGGAATTTCCGGATGACTGTATCGTTGATTTCGATATGCGGCTGATCGACCTGTTCAGGGAACTGGACAGGAAAGCATTGTCTGCCAGGGAGCGGATCAGGCAGGAATTTTACAGGGTAAAGGAATTGTTGGATGGCAGGGTGCCTTCCCGGATGGAACTGTTTACATATATGGATGATGATATATACCAATATTGTATGAAACATGCAAAGGAAAACCCGTTTCGGAGATATATGGACTTTTTATATGAAATGCAGGAGCTGTCCGGGGAGGAGCAGATAGTATATTCAGGAATCGGGAGAGAGTTTCTGTCGCTGATTGAGACTACGGATATGCAAAAGGTATATAAGATGCCTATTCTGTACAGTTTTTATCATGATGGCGATGTGCGATTGGCTGTGACTGATGAGGATATCCTTACGGCCTGGAAGAAATTCTTTGATCATGGAACGAACTGGAAGGATTTTTCGGCAGAGATATCCTATGCCGATTATAAGGCCATGACGGATAACCAGCACCTAAGCAAAGCCAAGAATATGCCTGTCAGATTTTTAAAGGCGTCCGGGAAAGGCTTCTTTATTGAAAAAGACGGCTATGTCCTTGCGATCAGGGAAGATCTGGGAGAGATCGTGGGAAATGAGACATTTAAGAAGCATATGAAGGATATTCTGGAATATCGTACCATGGAATATTATCGGCGGAGGTATACTGGGGAGACATAGTGACTCCAGATATTCCTATAACACACATTCCAGCTGGCAGTCAAAAGGTTCCTTTTCCACGTGCTCCCGGTTGTAGACTGTGGCCTCGACACAGCCCATTTTCTGATAAAAGGCCTGGCTTTCCACAGCGGAATGGGCGGAAATATACAGCTTTTTTGCGCCATGATTTTTGGCCCATTCCTTGGCGGCGAGGAAAAGTGCTCTGCCGATGCCTTTCGCCCGCATATCTTCTGACACATGGATGCTGGTGAGATCGAGGTAGTTCTGCTCGCCGCCAAACAGGGTGGATTCCACGGAAACGAATCCTTTTAAGTGCCCTTCCTCAAAGGCGGCATATACGAAACCGCCTGTTGCAATCGTATTTTTCAGGCAGGAAACCAGTGTCTGGTAATCCTCCTCTGACCAGTCGTCAATAAAGGGATCTTCTCTGATCACCCATTTGCCATTTTCCCTGCGCCAGCATTTCGTCACAACCTGGCGGCGCTTGAAATCACGGAATAATTCCCTGCATAGTTCTGTGGCATTTATATTTCTGTATTGGATCATTTTTTTCCTCCGTAAAACTGATTTATTAAATATTGTCGTTCGGCGGCAATCCCCTTTACCCCGTTCGCCTGTGTCCATCCTCTTGCAGTGACATTCATGTATTTTATTCTATCAGATTCTTTCCCTCCCGTCCAGTGGTTTACGATACCACGTTTAACAGCGTGTTGGCAGTTGTTGGTCACGGAGTGAACCAATAACAAAATGGTATTAAAAATGATACAATGAAAGATTTACCGTTGATTTTTAATGAAACAAAATATATAATGCATATAGAACTAAAAAAGTACATTTTGTAATAATTTAATGGAAGCGGAGCATAATACTATAAAAAGAGGACGACAGAATGAAAAATCAGTATTATTTATTAAACATAAGTGTTTCCGGGATAAAGAACATTAAAGAGGAAGTTCGTCTTGATTTTTATAAGAAAACCGTTGATAAGGACTTTAATCCGGACAGGTATAGGATTAAGGCTATTTATGGAGAGAACGGCTCAGGAAAGTCTGCGATTATTACGTCAGTTAAAATATTTCAGGATTTGCTGATTAAAAATAACTATTTAAATGAATCAAAAAACCAGGCTTTTCTGGATGAAATGGTAAACAAATCTACAAAATCATTTCGGTTTAGCCTGGAGTTTTTAGTGGCTTCCAGTGGATCTAAAACGGTTTATAATTACTCGGTTCATATTAAAAGAAGTGATAAGGGATTATATGAAATATATTCCGAAGAGTTAAAAGTAAAAAATGGAGGCTATGTAAACAATAATTATAAAACTATTTTCAAAAGCCGGGATGGGGAATTATTATATGTTTTATGTACAGAAAAACAAAAAGAATTTTTAGAAAAAAAATCTAGTAATCTTTTATTAACCCATTCATTTATATATATATACATGGTAAACTTAGAAAAAGATTTCATGGAACTTTACAAGGAGACGATAGACCAGGAGTTGTTTATTCATGTAATAGCCTGCATGACTTTGACCTTATTAATCACAGTGTATCTTGGGGAAGAAGATCAGCATGAATTGTATTTTTTGAGAAAACTATTAAGAGGAAACGGACTGGATACTAAGGCATTGCAGGAGGAAATTTTTGAATACAGCGGTATTGCAAATATATTTTTTAATGTTAATGACAAAATAGTAGAGAAAAAATATTTTGAAAAATATAGAAACAAGGTAAATCAATTAACACAATTTATTAAAATATTTAAGCATGATTTAATATCAATAGATATTGACAAGAAAGAAAATGGTGAAAATTATGAATGTGACTTGAACTTGAATTATGGCAGTTACAGTATAAATAAGGAATTTGAAAGTACAGGTATTAAGAAGCTGATAAGGCTGTATGACTGTTTTGAAGCTGCCAGTACCACGGGAATAGTTTTTGTTGACGAGATGGATTCAAATCTGAATGATGTTTACCTGTGTAAGTTAATTAAATATTTCATGTATTACGGCAAGGGACAGTTATGCTTTACCACACATAATTTAGACCCAATGACCATATTAAAAGAAAATAGAAACTCCATAGACTTTTTATCAAGTGATAATCATTTAGTATCGTGGACATCCAGGGGAAATGCTTCGCCGGAAAATTGTTATAAAAACGGGATGATAAAGGATTCTCCTTTTAACATAGACGCTACTGACTTTGTGGGGATTTTGGGAGAGTAAAACATGGCGATACAAATGATATTCTGTGTGGAAACAAATAGGAAGGCAGATACGGATAGTATCTACATTACAGAAACGATACGTTATTGGTATGAGTTAAACAATCAAACCAAAATCAGTAAAATATATATGAATACAAAGTCAAAATACAATTCAAAATACAATTCAAAAGACGTTTTGAAAGAGATTAATAAAAAATCCAGGGATTATACTTTTGGAGAAACAAGAGTAATATATTGTATTGATACAGATCAATATGAAAAAAATATTGAGCATGCAAAAGAGTTTGAGAATATAAATTTTTTTTGCGTAAAGAGGGATTATGATCTGATATGGTTTTGCCATGATGTTGAGGAAGTGTTTTTGGATCAAAAGGTTTCTGATTCCTATAAAGTACAGGAAGCGGCTGCGTTTAGAAAAAAGAGAAGGATTGAGCAAATACAGGCGAATAAATTGATGTGTAATGAAAAGTATGCTTGTACAAGCAACATCCTGAATATTCTTGATAAATATCTGCCTAGAAAGCAAGATAGACAGAGAAGTTGAAAGAGTGCTGTAAATATTAAAGAATAAAAGCGGAGGTATGTACATGAAAGTATTAATGATCAACGGAAGCCCGAAGCCGCAGGGGAACACCTATGTCGCCCTGCATGAGATGGAGAAGGTTTTTGCAGGGGAGGGGATCGAGACAGAGATCCTACATATCGGCAACCGGGATATCCGGGGCTGCATCAGCTGCGGGCAATGTGCCAGAAATGGGAAATGTGTGTTTGATGACGCGGTGAACGAGGCGGCGGAAAAATTTGAGGCATGCGACGGGCTTGTGGTGGGCAGCCCCGTCTATTATGCTTCTGCAAACGCTACTTTGGTCGCTTTCCTGACCCGGCTTTTCTACAGCACCCCTTTTGACAAGACCATGAAGGTGGGGGCAGCTGTGGCTGCGGCAAGACGGGGAGGCCTGACGGCGACCTATGATGAACTGAATAAATTCTTTGGCATTGCGGGAATGCCCATTGCCTCCGGGCAGTATTGGAACGGCATTCACGGCGCTGCGCCGGGAGAGGCCATGCAGGATCTGGAAGGCTTGCAGATGATGCGCACCCTGGCGCGTAACATGGCATTCCTGATGAAGGGCATTGCGCTTGGGAAAGAGAAGTATGGTGTACCGGAAAGGGAGCCCTTCGCAAGGATGAATTTTATCCGATAGGGACTGCCTTTCATTGACATGATTCTTTTGGCATGACCTTTCAATCTTTTCTGCTTTTGATAAAGGCGTCCACTTCCTCCACCCCGGGCATCACGCGCAGGGCGCCTTTTCTGGTGGTGATAATGGAGGCTGCCGCGTTGGCGAAAGTCAACATTTCTGCCAGCCTTTCCTCATTCAGGTGATTCAGCCCATGCTTCAACACATGATGCAGGCAGCAGGCGCCAAAGGTATCTCCCGCACCGGTAGTCTCTATGGTCTTATCCTGCAGGAAGGGTTTTGCTTCTACGCGCAGATCCTTGTAATAGGCGCGGCTTCCGTCCCTGCCCATGGAAAGCATGATCAGGGGGATGCTGTATTGCTCTTTCAGTTTCCTGATGCCGGCATCGAAATCCTCTTCTCCTGTAAACCACTGAATCTCATTGTCGGAGATTTTCAGGATATCACACTGGGAGAAGCCGTATGCCGCCTGCTCCTTCGCCTCCTCAAGGGATGCCCACAGAGGCGGCCGCAGGTTCGGGTCGAAGGATACCAGTGCGCCGCCTTCCCTGGCAATGGCCACGGCGCTCTTCGTTGCCTGCCGAACCGCTTCGTGGGTCATGGAGAGGGTTCCGAAGTGAAAGATTTCGGTGTCCCGAAGCATTTCTTCCTGCAATTCGTCTGTCCGCAGCATCATATCTGCGCCGGGATTGCGGTAAAAGGAAAAGTCCCTGTCGCCGCCGGGCAGTGTTTCCACAAAGGCGAGAGTAGTCCGGACATCCTCTGCCATGACCAGGTTTGAGGTGTTGATACCAGCCTCGTCCAGGACTGCTTTCAGGCGGTTTCCAAAGATATCCCGCCCCACTTTGCCGATAAAAGCAGTTTTCCTGCCTGCCTTGCTCAACATGGCAAGGACATTGCAGGGGGCGCCGCCGGGATTGGCCTCATAGACAGGATTGCCCTGTCCGCTCATCCCGTTTTCTGTAAAATCAATCAACAACTCGCCTAAAGCAACTACATCGAATTTTTTCATGCTAATCCCCCTATGCCGCCTCTGGCGGCTCAAATAGATATGAAAAACGCTGTCCTTCGCGTTTTTCTTGTGTGAAACTTAATACTTCTTAGGCAGTGTCTTTTGCTGCCTTAGAAGTACTTTTCACACTAACCTCCATGATTCCGTTCTGCGGATTTTTAAATCAGAATAAAGTCGCCCGCCATCTGTCCCTTCGCATATTATGCGAGGTCATACTTCACCACATCGATGTTCACGGTTCCGTCCGCAATAAAGGAGATGCCGTCCGCCTCCTGCTCTGTGTACAGCACGGCGGACAAAACCTGTTCTCCATCGTTTACAAAGGCTTCCACGCTGAACCGGTCCAGAATGATCCGTAGCTTCAGCTGTCCGTCCTGATGGTTTACCTTACAGCGCCGCTGGTGGATGATCGCTCTTCTGGAGCCGGAGAATTTCCGGTCAATCTTCAATACGGACTCGTGGGGCCGGAAGCCGAGGGAAGTATGGTACTGGTCATTCTGGGCAAAGCGGATCGCAAATTTCCGGTACAGGTCACAGCCCTCCTCCGGGCGTACAGTCACTTCCATATCTATTTTGCGCCCCTGGATGCCCTCCAGCACGACTTGCCCTGCCACGGTGACATTTTGATGAAAGACTTTATTCTGCCGCATGGATTCCAATTCCCTGATGGGGGTCTGATATAGTCTTCCGTTCTTTAAGGACAATTCCCGGGGAAGGCTCATCTGGCCGAACCAGCCTCTTTCGTGCGTTCCCCTGTGGCTGCAGGTGTCCCAGTTCTGCATCCAACCGATCATTACCCGGCGCCCGTCCTGTGTCAGGATTGTCTGGGGGGCATAGAAGTCAATGCCGTAATCCACGGACTGATCCGATTCTTCGGTAAAATCTTCTGTTTCCCGGTCGTAGTTTCCGATCAGGCAGAGGGTGCCGTTGCCATTGTGGTATTCGAAGCCCGAGGGCATCATGTCCTGGGGGCTGGTCAGCAGCACCCATTTTCCATCCAGGAAAAAGAAATCGGGGCATTCCCACATTTTCCCGAAGCGGTTGTGGTTTGCCGCCAGCACTTTTTTGTAATGCCACTGGAAACCGTCCGTGCTGGAGAAGAGAAGGATCTGTCCGCTTCCGTCGGCAGACCTGTTCCCGATGATACAGCGGTAGGTGCCGTCCGTTTCCCTCCACAGCTTTGGATCCCGGAAATCGTGCCTGCTGCAGCCCTCCGGCAGATCCTTTTCACTCAGGACAGGGTTTTTCTCGTATTTTATGTAGTCAATCCCGTCTCCCACGGCAAGGCACTGTGTCTGTATCTCTGCATAACCGCCGTTGGCCTGGCGTTCCCGCACTACGCCGGTATACATCAGCAGCTGCCTGCCATCGGAAAGCTTGAGCGCGTTGCCGGAAAAGCAGCCGTCCCTGTCATAGACCTCGTCCGGAGCCAATGCCGCCGGCAGGTGTGTCCAGTGCAGCAGATCCCGGCTTACCGCGTGTCCCCAGTGCATGGGTCCCCAATGGGTATCATAGGGATAATATTGGTAAAACAGATGATATTTTCCCCCATACCAGCACAGTCCGTTGGGATCATTCATCCATCCGGTGCGGGGGGACAGGTGAAAAGCGGGCCGTTCTTCCTTTGAAATGGTCTTTCCGAAAGCTTCTTCATATTTGCGGGATTCCCACAATGTCTGGCTTGTCATATCGAATACATCGCTCCTTTTCATAACCTTTCCTCCAGTTTATCATTTTGGCGCTGTTTCTACAATATGTTTGTTAGAATTTAACATGCTTCCTGTAACAGTTCAGCCATGCAACAATTTGCAAATTGCGCGTGGGTGCTTGCACACAAAGCGCGATGTGCAAATTGCTGCATGAGCGGAACGCCCTCACATGAAATAAAAGATGAGCCGCGCAGCGGCGTCGGATGCGAAGCAGACGCTGAGGAGGGGGCTTGCCCACCTCGTTAGGAATGGGAGGGCTGAACTGTTACTGTTTCCTTATTCTGCGGTGTCTTTTCCGGAATAGCGGTCATACGCATTCTGATATACTGTCAGAAGCTTTTCCATCCCGCATTTATCCCTCAGATGCTCGATGTAGGACTCCCACTCTTCATCTGTGGGGCCGCCGTTCTTGATCCAGAGACCTTCCTGTTCCGCGACGGCACTTTCGAAATTAGCCTTATACCAGTCAATGTCGTCCAGTTCCCTGCCCGTGAACACACAGTCCACCGGGTAAGTGGTGGTATCGTCCACAAAAGGCATCCAATAGTTATACAGGTCAGTGAGACGCTCAATGGCACGGTCTTCCATGCGGAAAGTGGTCAGATAATAATCGCTCAGAATCAGCTTCGGACCGAATACCTCGCATTCGCCCTTTAACTCGCCGGAGCCTTTTCCGTACCTTATGCGGCTTTCTTCATCAGAAATACTCAGCCATACGCCGTTCTCATCCTGTTCCGTAAAGTAGGTTCCGATGGGGCCGTACTGGAGCTGCATGACAATCTCGGGATCATACCACATATCGAAAAACTTCAAAAGGGCTGCGGGGCTCTTGCACTTTTTGGTAATATTCAGCTGGCCGCTGTTGATCCCGCCGCCGGTGCGGACAGTTACGTTATGGGTGCCGTCAGGACCGTCCAGGATGGGCAGGAATACATAATCGTCCGCGTAATCGCCCATCAGTTCCTCAATGTACCACCAGGTGGATACGCCCACATAGCCCTGGGAGCATTTCGCAATCAGCTGTGTGGAATCCTGGCTGAACATTTCCACGTCCATCAGTCCTTCCGCGTACCAGTCATGGAGGTAGGTAATGGCATCCCTGTATTGATCTGTGGTGCATATGAAATCCACGGTTCCGTCTTTGCGCAGGATCAGATCCTTACACACGTCATTGGGCCAGTTGGTAAAGCCGAATCCCGCATAAAAGATGTTCTGTCCCCAACACCACTCGTCGAAACCCGTGCTCATGGGGATGGTGCTTCCCGGGGCGTTTCCGTAATATTTTGCGCTCATGTCATTGTCCTTAAAGGCCTGTAGCGCGGTGTGGAGTTCCTCTAAAGTCGTAGGTACTTCCAGTCCCAGATCGTCCAGCCATGCCTTGTTGATCATGGAGAACTGGGGTATGGTATAAATGCTGTAGTCCTCCGGTGCGCCGATACCCGCGGTGCCCATGCGCTCTCCGGCGGGCAGGCCGTAAATGTAGCCGTCATCCATGGTGATGGCACTGCGGATATCCGGGTTTTCTTCCAGGATTTTTGCCAGGTTTGGCATATATTCCTCTGTCAGGTAGGGAGTCAGGTCAATAAAGGTGCCGTCATCCCCGTAACGGGAAATATCATAGTTGCTGAAGCCCACGCCGATGAAGGCGTCAGGGAGTTCATCCCCGGCAATGCGGATATTTACCTGTTCGCCCAGGGACTGGTTCATGGTGGTCCACTCAATATGGATGCCTGTGCTTTCCTGAAGCTGGTTTAAGACTACATTGTTGTCATAGCCCGGACTTAATGCGCTCTGGCCGCCCATGATCGCAAATTCTGTCTGAGAGGTGTCCGGATTCGCAACGCCTTTTTCGTGATGCCCGTAATCTTTATCGCCGCATGCCGTCATGGACAGGACAAGACCCGTCGCAAGTGCACAGGATACAAGGTTATTGCCGTGCCTGTATACTTTCTGCTTCCTCATACTATTCCTCATTTCTGCGCCGCTCTTTGCGCATAGGCGAATTTGTGACAAGCAGCGCGCAGACACAAACCGCCATGTGAAAACTTCATCTTCAAACTTCACATCAAGAACTCTTTCCTCAACCCTTCACGGCGCCGGCCATAAAGCCTTTTTCAAAGTATTTCTGTACGAATGGATAGATTACCAGCATGGGAGCGGCTGCCACAATGATGGAAGAAAACTTGATCATTTCCGTCATCCTGTTCAACTCGGCAAAGCCTCCCGATATGGTGCTCGCCTGGCTTGCGCTGGCGGAACTCTTGATCAGGATGTTGCGCAGTACCAGGGGCAGCGGAGCCCTGCTGGGGGAGGGCAGATAGATCATGGATGTAAACCAGTCGTTCCAGTAAGCCACCATGCTGAAGACCACCATGACTGCCATGATGGAACGGCTCAGGGGAACCACGATGCGGATAAAGGTAGTCCATTTGGATGCCCCGTCTATCTCTGCCGCCTCTGTCATCTCCTTGGGAATACTGTTCTCAAAGAAATTCCTCACAATGATCATATTGCCCACTGCGACGCCGCCGGGCAGGAAGAGCGACCACATATTGTTGATCAGTCCGGTTTGTTTCACTACCAGATAAGTAGGAACCATGCCGCCGCCAAAGTACATTGTGATGATGAAGAAGATGCTGAGCCATTTTCTGCCCGGCAGGCTCTTCACGCTCAGCGGATATGCTGTCAGATAAAGTATGACCACTGAGAATATGGTGCCGATAATCGTGTATTTAAAGCTGTTTAAAAGGCCTGTCAGAATGCTGGAGTCTGCGAATACCGCCTTGTATCCCTCCAGGGTGAACTGACTTGGCAGAAGGAATGTCTTGCCTGCGTAAACATCGTATGGATCTGATACGGAAGCGATCAGAATGTAATACAATGGATAAGCAACAATAAACAAGAAAAGGGAACAAAAGACCACCAGTACAATATCGCTGGTCCTTTCGGAAAATCCTGTCAGTTTGCCGGTTTTTGTATTTGCTTTCATACCGCACCTCCTAAATGAAGCTCGTGTCTTCTGATATCTTGCCTGCAATCCTGTTTACAACAATCAGAAGGATGATATTAATCACCGTGTTGAACAGACCTACCGCAGTGGAATAACTGTATTTGGCGTTTTCAATACCCTGCTGGTACACATAAACGGCAATCACATCGCTTGTGGCCTTGTTCAGATTAGTCTGCAGCAGCCATACCTTTTCAAATCCCACATTCATCAGTCCGCCTGCGCTCATGATCAGGTTCAGCACCATGACGGATCTCAGGGCGGGCACGTCAATATGCAGGATCCTCTGGAACATGGACGCGCCGTCCACCCTTGCAGCTTCGTAGAGGGAAGTATCCACACTTGATAAGGTCGCCATGTAAACAATGATCCCCCAGCCCGCATCCTGCCAGATGCCGGAAGCAATATATATCGTGCGGAAGGCGGAGGACTCTGTCAGGAAATCAATGGAGGTTCCCGCGATCAGGTTGAGCAGACCGCCGGAGGGGCTCAAAAATATTTTAATCATACCGCAGATGACCATGACGGAAATAAAATGGGGCGCATAGAGCACTGTCTGCGTAACCCTCTTGAATCGCTGGAATCTTACCTGATTCAGCATCAGGGCGAGGATAATGGGAACCGGAAATCCCCACAGCAGGCTGAATAAACTCAGCAGGACGGTGTTTTTCATCATACGGCCAAAAGTGGGGGCGCTGAAAAATCTCTGGAACCATTCGAAACCGACCCATTCGCTCCCCGTAAATCCGCGGCTGGCCTTGTAGTCCCTGAAAGCGATCTGGATGCCGTACATGGGTATGTACTTGTAGATAATGGTCAGGACCACAGGGATCAGCAGCATGGCATATAATTGCCAGTGATCTGTCAGGCGTTTTTTCAGCGGCCTCTGTACCGTAATTGTCCTGCCGGCGGCGACAGACTTGTTCTTACTCATTTTTGTCTCCTTTCTTGTCAGACGAATATGGTGTGTGGTATTTTCCGTTGACGATCCGTTTCATTTTGCGCGCTCGTTGTGAAACGTTATTTTGCTTCTTGCCGAAATGGTAGCACTATTTTACTTTTTGGTCAATATTATTTTATGTAAATTTAATATATTTTGACAAAAACGTCATTTAGTACAAAGTAGGGCTGATAAAATTGAGCATATGTTACAATGAACCAGAATGTGTAACGTTTCATGCCATGTTTCATATAATTACTTTACAAACCGGTTTTCCTGTACTATAATGAATAAAAAATGGAAATAGGGCATGATTTGCCGGCAGATTTTTCTATTGGGTTGAATCTTTCCATGAAACGATATACAAGAGGTTTGAATTATGAATAAAGTGAATTCCACTCCTACCATGAAGGATGTTGCCGCGGAGGCAGGCGTGGCGCTTGGCACGGTGTCTAAAGTGGTCAATGGACTGCCGGTAGGAGATACTTATAAGACTCGTGTGGAGGAGGCCATTAAAAAACTGAATTATCAGGTAAACAGCTATGCCCAGGGGCTTAAGCTGCAGAAAACCCGCACCGTAGCGTTCCTGATCCCGAACACTAAGGAGCCGTTTTACGGCGCGCTGGCTTACTATATCAATATTGCTCTGTTGAAGAGAAAATACCGGATGCTTTTGTGCTCCACCGATTCCGATATGGGGCAGGAACAGGAATATATTAAAATGGCGCAGAATAATAAAGTGGACGGGATCATAGGACTGACCTACAATCCTGACCTGGTGATCGAGGAAGGAACACCCTTTGTGGCCATTGACCGTTCCATGGGGAGCAAGATTCCCTGTGTGGCAAGCGATAATTTTGCGGGCGGTCAGCTGGCGGCGGAGAAGCTTGCTGACCTGGGATGCAGGAAAGTGGCTTTCCTGCGGACGGGAGCCTCCCTGAACAATGAACCGAATAAGCGCAGGTCCGGCTTTGAGAACGGGTGCCTTTCCCGGAACCTTCCGTATGAGATGAAAATATTAAATGACGGGGATCCCTATCAGGAATTTGACGATTTTCTCATCTCCCATATGAAGGACGGGAAGCTGGAATTTGACGGGCTTTTCTGTGTGACGGATGGGATTGCGTACTACATTATGAAAGTACTGCGCAGGATGAAGCTGAGGGTTCCGGAGGATGTGCAGGTGATCGGGTTTGACGGCGTAAAAAATGTGGGAGGGGATTATATATGCTCCACCATTGTACAGCCCGTACCGGAAATCGCGGAGATGTGCGTGGAGCTCCTGCTGCAGGAGAATATGCCGGTGAAGCCGCCGCTGGTCTGTCTGCCCGTGACATATGCCTGCGGGGGAACCACCCTGGAGCACATGAAAGAGTAAAGGGAGGCTGCTCTCTCAGGAAAAGGAGAGCAGCCTGTTCTTTCGCACAGTATAGTAGAGGATACCTGTCATATCCGCCAGGAACCAGCCGATGGGAACTGACCACCAGATCCCGGCTACGCCGAAAGCGGGAATGGAGGAGAGGAGATAAGCCAGCGCTACGCGTGTACCCAGCGAGATGACGGTGAGGATCACGGACATTCCCGGACGGCCCAAAGCGCGGTACAGGCCGTACAGCAGGAACAGACAGCCGATCCCGCAGTAGAAGGCGCCCTCGATGTGCAGATAGCGGATTCCCTCCTGTACAACCTTCGTATCCCCCGCTTCCACGAACAGCTCCATCAGGGGACGGGCAAACAGCCATACCAGGGCGGACACCGCGATACAGAAGGCGGCGGAAAGCAGAATGGCGCCCTTGAGGCCGCTGCGGATGCGGTCTTCTTTTTTTGCGCCGTAATTCTGGGCAATGAATGTGGAAAAGGCATTTCCAAAGTCCTGTACGGGCATGTAGGCAAAGGCGTCGATCTTGACGGCTGCCGCAAAGGCTGCCATGATCGCCGGACCGAAGCTGTTGACAAGCCCTTGTACCATAAGGATTCCCAGATTCATTACAGACTGCTGGATACAGGTCAGAACGGAAAACCCTGCGATTTCTTTGATGCAGGTCCAGCGGATCCGGCAGGGAGTGCCGCCGGGCCTGAGCTGTGGACAGCGCAGCACGGCATAGGCTGCGATGCCCAGACCGGAAAGATACTGCGCGATCACGGTAGCCTCCGCCGCTCCTGCTATGCCTCGTTTCAGTCCCAGCACGAACCACAGATCCATCAGGATATTCAGCACGGCGGAAACCGCCAGAAAGACCAGTGGTACGACGGAATTTCCGATAGCCCGCAGGAAGGATGCGAAATAATTATAGAGAAAGGTGGCTGCGATGCCGCAGAAAATGATCACAAGATATTCACGCATACCGTCCCATACTTCCGCCGGCACCCGGAGAAAACAGCGGATCCCGTCCAGGCAGGCGAAGGCCAGGAGATTCAGCAGGAGCGTCAGTGTGGCGATCAGTGCGAAAGAGGCGTATACGCCTTCTTTTAATCCCTTTTCATCCTGCCTTCCAAACCGGATGGAAAATACGGTTCCGCTGCCCATGCAGAGCCCCAGCAGAATGGAGGTCAGAAAGGTCATCAGCGTAAAGGAAGAGCCCACTGCGGCCAAAGCGTTGGAGCCGAGAAACTTCCCTACGATCAGTGTGTCCGCGATATTATAGCATTGTTGTAACAGGTTTCCCAGGATCATGGGGACGGCGAAACGCAGCATGGAGCGCATCACAGGCCCTTTGGTTAAATCTTGCGTCATTTCTTGATCAGTCCTTGTGCGGTGAATCATGATAAGTTCTCATTTAACATACCATATTTTTTCCGCTGCGGCTACAGGATTTTTATTGCCGGGCTTCCTGCCGGTATGCTACAATGTATTCAAAAATCCGGACGGAGAGCAGAGTGGAGGCAGCCTATGAAAATGAGAGCACCTGAAACGCAGGAGGAGAGACTGGACTATCTGTTGCAGAAGTTCAGGGAAGATTCCGTACAATACAAAGATATGGAAGTGGAGGGCGGCTATGAGAACAGACGGTTGGCGCTGCGCTCCCTGATGAATATCCGCATGCCGGGGGAAATGGCGGAAGAGGTCATAAAGGTTCAGGACGAATTTCTGACATTGGAGACGAAGGAAAAAGGCATAGTGACGCTGCGTGATATCCCCACAGTCAGGGAACAGTATGGCAGCAGTCATCCTTTTGGGGACAGGATTTCCGTCTGGCAGGGGGATATTACAAGACTGTCGGTGGGAGCCATTGTAAATGCGGCCAATTCCCGGATGCTGGGCTGCTTTGTGCCCTGTCACAGATGCATCGACAATGCCATCCACAGTGCAGCGGGAATCGAACTGCGGGAGGAATGCAATGATCAGATGAGCCGGAAACGGATCAGATTCGGTTCCCGGTATGAGGAGCCGACCGGCCAGGCCATGCTCACAAAGGGTTACAATCTTCCGGCAGAATATGTGATCCACACGGTGGGTCCCATCGTAGGATACCGCCTTACGGAGGAGCTCCGGCAGGATTTGAGGAGCTGTTATGAAAGTGTGCTGAAATGCTGCATGGAGAATGGGATCCGTTCTGTGGCATTCTGCTGCATTTCCACAGGAGAATTTCATTTTCCCAATGACGAGGCCGCGAAGATCGCGGTGGAAACGGTGACGACTGTGCTGAACGGTCATCAGAACGAAATGGACAGGATTATTTTTAATGTGTTCAAGGATCTGGACAGGGAGTATTATGAAGAATTACTGTGCAGGAAACAGAGGGCGTGAACTATGAAGAACTGGAGATTACGTCCTGGCCAGGGAAGAATGCGAAGCATTCTTTTAAGTGCCGCTTGCGGCACTTTTTTATGCCTGACCGCCTGCTCCGGCCAGCGCGGCGATGAAATGACGGCGTATACAGAGTCCCTTTTTGCGATGGATACTTATATGACTTTTACCGCATATGGCGCTAATGCGGAGGACGCGCTTAAACAGGTGTGTGACAGGATTGCGGAATTGGAAGGACTGTGGTCCGCCACGGACGCAGGAAGTGAGATCTATCAGGTCAACCACAGCGGCGGGCAGCCGGTGGCCGTTAGCGGGGAGACGGAGGAGCTGGTCTCCTTTGCCCTTGCCATGGCGGAGGAGACGGACGGCGCCCTGGAGCCTACGATCTATCCGGTTCTGACGGCGTGGGGATTCACCACGGATGAAAATCGTGTGCCTGCTGGCAATGAGATCGCTGAGCGGCTGGCAACTGTGGGATATGAAGAGGTGAATATAGAAAGCGGAGCCATTACCCTGGAGGCAGGGGCCATGCTGGATCTGGGCGCTGTGGGAAAGGGTTATGCGGGAGATGAAGCCGTAAGGATATTAAAGGACAATGGCGTTTCCTCCGCATTGCTGGATGTTGGCGGCAATATTCAGGCATTGGGCACAAAGCCCGACGGAAGCCGCTGGCGTGTGGGACTGAAGGATCCTTTTTCGGGAGGGGTGCTGGGTGTGATCCGGGTGGCGGATGAAGCGGTGGTCACCTCCGGGAGTTATGAAAGGTATTTTATTGGGGGGGACGGCAAAAAATATGGGCATATCATTGATCCTGCCACAGGTTATCCTGTGGATAACGGACTGGCCTCGGTGACGGTCATATCCGGCGAAGGAAAACTGTGTGACGCCCTTTCCACCGCCCTGTTTGTGATGGGGCTTGAAAGAGCGGAGGACTACTGGAGACAGCGCCAGGGATTTGATATGATCCTGGTCACGGAGGACGGGAATATTTATGTGACAGAGGGGATCAAGGATCAGTTTTCCCTACAGGGCGAATACCGTGATATGACCGTGAATGTGGTGGAGTTTGAATGATCTGACCATCACGGATGCAGCAATGTTTTCCTGTTTTTAATAAAATGGAAACAGAGAATATGCTATACTTATGGCATGGGCCGGGAAACACATCATAAAGCGGGAAAGGCAGAAGGAATTGGGATGGGTGCGTTTGTGACGTTTGAAAAGGTGAACAAAATATATCGGACGGGAGAGGTGGAGATCCAGGCGCTCAAAAATGTAAATTTTGAGATCGGGCAGGGAGAGTTCTGCGTGATTGTGGGCGCTTCCGGAGCAGGAAAGACGACCATATTGAATATCCTGGGCGGGATGGACAGTCTCACCAGCGGACGCGTCATGCTGGACGGGCAGGAGGTCTCCGCATATCATAAAAAGCAGCTTACCGATTATCGGCGCTATGATATCGGGTTTGTATTCCAGTTTTACAATCTGGTACAGAACCTGACGGCTCTTGAAAATGTGGAGTTGGCGGCACAGATCTGTAAGGAGCCCCTGGACGCGGCGCAGGTGCTCCGGGAAGTGGGGCTGCAGGACAGGATGGGCAATTTCCCCGCCCAGCTTTCGGGAGGGGAACAGCAGAGAGTTGCCATTGCAAGGGCTCTTGCAAAGAATCCCAAGCTCCTGCTCTGTGACGAGCCCACGGGAGCCCTGGACTACAATACAGGGAAAGCGGTCCTGAAACTGCTTCAGGACACTTGCAGGCAGAAGGGCAGGACAGTGGTGGTAATCACCCATAACCAGGCGCTGACGGCCATGGCGGACAGGATCATCACCGTGAAGAACGGTACGGTGGTCAGCATGGTGAGGAATGAACATATTGTAGATATACAGGACATTGAATGGTAAAAGGGCAATGTCTGTTTGTGGCTGTGTGGAACAGGGTCTGTAAGGGTATGCCTGCGTTGCTGTGGATGGCATATGGCAGGGAACATGTAGGGATGTGGCAATGAAAACAATCTGGAAATCGACATTACGGGAAATTAAAGAGAGTTTCGGGCGGTTTATTGCGATCCTGGCGATTGTCGCACTGGGAGTGGGCTTTTTTGCAGGTCTCAAGGTGACGAGGGCGGCCATGGTGGAAACCACGGGGAATTACCTTGAGAAACAGGGCTTTTATGATTTCAGGCTGATGTCTACCCTGGGCTTTGGCCGGGAGGAAGTGGAGTATCTGGGGCAGCAGGAGGGTGTGCGCGGCGTGGAGGGCGCCGTCTCCTTTGACATAATCTGTCAGGATGCGGACGGCAATGAGAGTGTGATGAAAGTGCACAGCATTACGGAGGAGCTGAACCGGCTGGTGGTCTTGAAGGGACGCATGCCGCAGGGCGCTGACGAGTGTGTGGCGGATGCCAATGTATATGGGGAAGCACGTATCGGGGAAATACTGACGCTTTCGGAGAATAATGCGGAGGAGGATCTGGAGCATTTTGCCTGCCGGGAGTATACCGTTGTGGGCATTGTGCAGTCGCCTGCATATATCCAGTATGAGAGGGGAAATACCTCCCTGGGGACCGGCAGGGTGAGCGGCTTTGTCTATCTGCCTTATGAAGGGTTTGACGTGGACTATTATACGGAGATCTTCGTCAAATTTGAGGAAGCGTTTCCCCTGTATAGTGACGAGTATCAGGATTTCATTGCGGAGAAGGAGCCTGTCTGGGAGGGTCGTCTCTCGGAGGCAGCGGACACAAGGTATCACAGGGTTTTAAAAGATGCCCAGGAGGAGCTGGCGGAGGCAAGGGCGGAATTTGACGCGGAGAAAACGGATGCGGAGCAGGAACTGGCAGAGGCCTGGGCCGAACTTGAGGATGCCAGGGAACAGCTGGCGGACGGTGAGAGGCAGCTGGCAGAGGCCAGGGAGGAATTGGCTGATGCGCGGAAAACGGTGGCGGACAAAACAAAGGAACTGGCAGATGGCGAGCGGGAGTTAGCGGATGCGGAGCAGGATCTGGCGGATGGCGAACAGGCGCTGGGAGAGGCCCTTGCGGAATGGAACAAGGGTAATGAACGGTTGGGCGAGGCTGAGAGCGATCTTGCGGAGGGCAGGAGACAGCTGGAGGAGCAGAAGGCTGCCTTGACCGCAGGAAGTGAAGAAATTGCTGCCGGCGAGCAGGCGCTGGCGGCAGCGGAGCGTGAGCTGCAGCTGAAAGAGGAAGAGCTGTCCCGGGGCAGGCAGGAGATTCAGGGGATGGAACAGCAGCTTAAGGATATGCTTGATGCGGGAATCCTCTCTGCGGAATCCGCTGAGGCGCAGGAATTTGCGGCCCGGATCCAGGCTGCGAAGGATCAGTTTGCCGTGTATGAAATGCAGCTTCAGGAGGGGCAGGAACAGCTTGCCCGGGAGCAGGCAAAGGTGGCGGCGGCCAAGTCGGCCATTGCGGAGGGATGGTCTGCGGTGGCTGTCTATGAACAGCAGCTTCAGGAAGGGCAGGAGGAGATTAACCGGGCCAATGACGACCTGACTGCCGGATGGGAGAAACTGGAAGCAGGACAACAGGAGCTTATCGACGGCAGGGCAGCGCTTGAGGATGCAAGGGCGCAGATTGCCGATGGGGAAAAGCAGCTTGCGGATGCCGCAAAGGAAATCAAGGAAGCGGAGCAGACCATTGCGGATAAGGAGGGGGAGCTTGCGGACGGGCAGGCCGAGTATGAGGATGGTCTGGCGGAATATGAAGAAGGTGTGGAAGAGTTTGACGGGAAAATCGCGGATGCGCAGCGGAAGCTGGATGACGCGGAGCAGGAGATCGCGGATCTGAAAGAGCCTGACAGTTACCTGCTGGGGCGTGACACCAATGTAGGGTATGTGTGCTTTGAAAATGATTCCTCCATTGTGGAGGGAATTGCAAATATCTTTCCGGTGTTCTTTTTCCTGGTGGCGGCACTGGTGTGCATTACCACGATGAATCGCATGGTGGAGGAGCAGCGGACACAGATCGGTGTGCTCAAGGCGCTGGGCTACAGTGAGGCCGTTATCATGTCCAAGTATATGTTCTATTCCGGGGCGGCGGCCGTGATCGGCTGTATCATCGGCTATGCCGGAGGAACCTGGCTGTTTCCCAGGGTAATCTGGACGGCCTACGGGATCATGTACCGTGTGGATACACTGGTCTATGTGTTTGACTGGAAGCTGGCGGTTATTTCCCTGGCTGTGTCAGTCCTTTGTTCCGTGGGAACCACCTGGCTTTCCTGTCGGGTGGAGCTGAAGGAGGTGGCGGCGCAGCTGATGCGGCCGAAGTCGCCCAAGGCGGGGAAAAGGGTATTCCTCGAATATATGACGTTTCTATGGAGACGTCTGGGCTTCCTGAGAAAAGTATCCATACGCAATATTTTCCGATATAAGAAGCGCCTGGTCATGATGGTAATGGGGATCAGCGGATGCACGGCTCTTCTGGTGACCGGATTCGGCATCAAGGATTCCATTGCGGAGGTAGCAGTACAGCAGTTTGAGGAGATTCAGACCTATGACCTGAACGTGCTCTTTTCCGAGGATATTTCAGAGGAAATGCTTGAAAGAATGGACGGCCTTTTGGAAAATGCGGAAAGTGGAGAAGGAGCCGGAACCGGGAGTGGAGAAGGAGCCGGAACCGCAGTGTATGCGGCAGTCCATGAGACTACCATTGACCTCGTGACAGCAGGCGGCAGGAAGTCGGTGAATCTGTTGACGTTGGACGGGAATACTAATATGACGCCTTTCCTGAACCTGCACACGGCGGACGATGAACCGATAGCGTTTCCCGCTGTAGGAGAACTGGTGATCACCGACAAGGTCGCGAAGGACTATGGGATCACGGTGGGAGATACGGTGACGCTCCAGAATGAGGATATGCAGACGATCACCGCAAAAGTGTCGGGGATCAATCAGAATTTTATTTATAATTATGTCTATATCAACAGTGGGACTTACAGAGAGCAGACGGGGGAGGAAGCCGGATTCAGGAATCTCTATCTCAATCTCCCGGGGGACGCGGATGCGCATCTGATCGCTGCGGCGCTGATGAAGTGGGATGAAGTGGCGAATGTCACCGTGAATGCGGATACCATGGAGCGCTTTTCCAGTATGATGCGGAGCCTTGACCTGATTGTGGTGTTTGTCATTGCCTGCGCCGCCGGCCTGGCGTTTATTGTGCTGTACAATCTGACGAATATCAATATCACGGAGCGCGTCCGGGAGATCGCCACCATCAAGGTTTTGGGATTTCACAGGAGGGAAACAGCTGCCTATGTGTTCAGGGAGAATATGGTGCTGGCGGCGCTGGGGATCATGGCGGGCCTGCCCCTTGGTCATCTGCTGCACCGGTTTGTGATGAATGAGATCCATATTGATATGATTGCCTTTGATATCCGGGTGCTTCCTATCAGCTATTTCTACAGTGTGGTACTGACTTACCTGTTTGCCGGGCTGGTGAACCTTATCATGGGCGGCAAGCTGGAGAAAATCAGCATGACGGAATCCTTAAAGAGTGTGGATTGACCCTTTCGGGTCATCCCACACTCCCTGTTGTCAGAGGATATAATCTGTAATACAGTCATACCATTGTACATAAGGGATGCCGTCCACCATGAGCCGTTCATTTTCCGGAAGGAGTTCGCTCCACTTCTTCTGATAACGGTCAATGGCCCAGTCGTCCCGATTGAATCGCCTCCACAGAATCGTCCTTCCGTTCCGGTCCAGGAATTGCTCTGACAATACGCCACAGCCGCAGGCATTAATATCCATGACACAGACAGTGTCATAGCTTTTTCCGTTAATGGTAACCTTGTACCTTCCTACGATGTCCAACAGAAATTCATGATCCTTGCAGGTAATATCTGCCCCATTTCTCAGGATATCGCCCTTGGGAGACAGATTTGTTTCATTTCCACAATTATTTTCGCCAAATCCCCAGTTAGGCACAAATTCGTCACCATCCAGGAATGTAATATAATTTCTGACATCTTCGTCAGTCCTGATTGTCGCCAGAAAACGACAGTGGGTATCTGTAAGCTGGGCAATGAAGGTACGGTTTATCACCTCTTCCCTATGGGAGTAGGAAGATTCCCTGGCAGTGAGTTCTACGCCTTCTATACCATGTACTTTTGCTTTTCCGGTGACTTTCATATCATAAATATGGCTGCAATCACGGGAGGGCATATCATACATGCCCCAGGAAAGTGCTTCCCCCGGCTTGGGTACGAGGAACCATCCCATTAATTCCTCCCATTTCACAGAGAAAGGTTTTTCAGCGCTTTCCGCTATTGTGTACTCCGGCATTTTTTCGGGTAATTTCTTCATATTGCATTCTCCTTTCAACTCATCGGTGTGGTGAGGATATTTGTTTTTAAAGTTCTGCTTTGCCGTAAAGAGTCTGCTCTTCACAGTTCCCACGGGAATGTCCAGCAGCCTGGCAATCTGTGCCTGGGGCATTTCTTTCCAAAAGTACAGATAGAGAATCTGCTTATCTTTATTCCCCAGGCGTTCCCACGTGTCTCTGACGGTAGATACCTCTGTAATGCCATATCTGCTGTCCGACAGTTCCTTTTCGGTCAACGCGTCAATGGGAATCTCAAACAGGGCAGCTTTCTTACGGTAATAATCATTGCACTTATTTCTGGCAATGCTGATCAGCCAGGCTTTAAAGGAATCTCGGTTTTTCAGGCGGGAAAAGTTCTGATAAGCCGCAAGATATATTTCCTGTAGCATATCTTTCGCATCTTCCCTGGAGTGCAGACGAAACCGCACATAGCGCTCCACGGACACCTGCTCCGCATTTAACATTTTTTCAAAGTCGTCCATGTGTCTCCTTTCATTCCTGCTTTGTAAAATAATACAGCATTCCGATCTTAACATCCTGACATTCATCATTTGGGTAACCGCAGACCAGACATCCTGTATTTGGATTTTCCAGACATCGCACTAAATTAGGACTGGCTGCCTTAACTCCGGATTTCATATACTCTGTTTTATTCCCGCGAGCAATGGGCCAAGCCAGTGTGCTGGCTTTGTGCCGCTGCTTGCAGCGGGGTCTTTGATTGCAGCTTCGGACAAAACAGCAATTTCCTGCCACGAACTTCATAAATATCCTCCATAACTGTGTTTTTGCCTTGAAAACGTTTTCATTTATTATAGACAGAATTTTACGGCGAAAGGTTCATTTTATTTTACAGAAAAACAATTCGTGCAGTGAGAAATACCACTCATGCCAGAGTTGCTTTTTTGTTTCCAGGGTGTAGTATAATGTCCGCAAAGGGCAGAGTCAAGTGGACGGACAGGCAGCTGCCAAGCTCGCTTGAGCAGCTGCCTGTGCGGCCATTTGACGAGCGAAGCGAACCCGTAAAACCGAAGGTTTTACGGGTCTCTGCCCGAGACTTGCAGAAAACCCCAAAGGTTTCACTGGTCACTGCCCGTAACTTGCTACAGTAATTAAGGTGATGTGGTATGTCTGAGGAAATTAACAGGATATGCGCCGTTGAGGCGGCGGAAGGGGAGGGAATATGGCGATTTCAGACAGTGAAAAGATTGACCGGATATTAAAGGCTTATGTTCTGGAAGTACAGGCGTGGGCCCGCGACGACTTTAAGTATGCCATGGCCCGAAGCAATATGTCAGGGGAAAGGGCAGCAGAGAAAAAAACAGAGGAGAAAAAAGCAAGGCGAGACAGAACCTGGGAGGACAGTGCGGAACTGATATTTGTGATGCGCAGAAAACCCTGTAATTTTGATTTCCTTGCGAACAGAATTACAAAATTGACGGCCAGGTATCGCAGGAAATACAAAATTGCCCTCCAGCCGGCCTTTCAGTGGGAAGAGGAGAACTGCAGGGAAGCAGTTGAAATTTAAAATGAGTTTCGATATAATGTCTTCATACTTGGAAGTCCGGGCAATGCGGAAACCTCACCCGGCAGTGCAAAATCATGTACCCTGCACACCGCAACAGCAGGGACAGATCCCACGGAGGTCAGCATGAAGATTATCAAGGATTCCACACCGGCGTCGGACGGCTATCATATGCCGGCGGAATACGAACCACATGAAGGCTGCATTATGATCTTTCCGGAACGTTCTGACTCCTGGCAGTACGGGGGCTATGCGGCTCGGAAAGCTTTTGTGCAGGTGGCGGAAGCCATAGGGGTTTCGGAGAAGGTCACGGTATGCGCCAGCGCCGCCCAGTATGACAATGCAAGGGCGCTGCTTCCGGAACAGATCCGTGTGGTGGAAATGTCCAGCAATGACGCATGGGCAAGGGATTACTGCCCTACCTTCGTGACAAACGCCAGGGGGGATATACGAGGGATAGACTGGGGGTTTAACGCATGGGGCGGACTCCATGACGGCCTCTATTTTCCCTGGGACAGCGACAATAAGATGGCCAGAAAGATCTGTGATCTTTTGAATAAGGACATATATGATAAACGTGATTTCATCCTGGAGGGCGGTTCCATTCACGTGGACGGGGAAGGGACCTGCATGGTGACGGAGAGTTGTCTGCTCAGCGAGGGGCGCAATCCGCAGCTGACAAAGGAGCAGATCGAAGATACCTTAAAAGCCTACCTGGGAGTATCTGTCGTTTTATGGCTGCCCTGTGGGATATATCAGGATGAAACCAATGGACATGTGGATAATATCTGTGCCTTTGTGAAGCCCGGCCAGGTGGTACTGGCATGGACGGAGGATGAGACGGACGTACAATATGAAATGTCCAGGGCCTGCCTGGAGTATTTGAACCGTGTAAAGGATGCCAGGGGCAGGAGCATTCAGGTTCATAAACTGCCGCTGCCCAGGCCGGTGACCATTACCGCGGAGGAATGCAAGGGGCTGGATGCCTGCTGGGACGAGCCTGCACGTACACCGGGGGAGAGACTGGCAGCGTCTTATATAAATTTCTATATTGCCAACCGGACAGTGGTCATGCCTGGGTTTGGCGATCCTGCGGATGAGAGGGCGAGGGGGATTTTACAGGGATTATTTCCCGACAGGGAAGTGGTACAGATCTACGCCAGGGACATCCTGATCGGCGGAGGAAATATCCACTGCATTACACAGCAGATCCCTACAACAGGTAAAGGGTTATAGATACGAATATGATAAAATATCAAATATAGATTGATATGTATGCAGAAATATGATGATATGTATGCAGAAATATGATTGAAATGTATGCAGAAATATGCGTGAGGGATAGAAATGAAGAATGTAACCGTAGCGGCGGTGCAGATGTACTGTAACCGTTCCATACAGGAAAATATAGCGGCAGCGGACAGGCTGGTGAGGGAAGCGGCGGCGAAAGGCGCGCAGGTGGTTTTACTGCCGGAGCTGTTTGAAACCTGGTATTTCTGCCAGGAGAAAAATTACGATTCCTATGGGCTTGCACGGCCAGTGGAGGAGAATCTTGCCGTCTGCCATTTCCGCAAGGTAGCGGCGGAATTAAGGCTGGTACTCCCGATCAGCTTTTATGAGAGGGCGGAAAACGTCACCTATAATTCCGTGGCGGTCATAGACGCGGACGGCAGCGTCCTGGGAGTGTACCGTAAGACCCATATTCCCGATGACCATTTTTATCAGGAAAAATTTTATTTTGCCCCCGGCAATACGGGCTTCCGGGTGTGGGATACAGCTTATGGAAGGATTGGCGTGGGGATCTGCTGGGATCAGTGGTTTCCGGAGGCAGCCCGGTGCATGGCGCTGATGGGGGCGCAGATACTGCTGTATCCCACGGCCATCGGCTCCGAGCCCATTATCCAGTGTGACAGTATGCCGCACTGGAGACGATGTATGCAGGGGCACGCGGCGGCAAATGTAGTGCCCGTGGTCGCTGCAAACCGGATCGGAGAGGAGAACGTTGTCCCTCTGAAGGAAAACAATGACCAGATTTCCGAACTGGTATTTTACGGGTCTTCCTTTATCACGGATGAGACAGGGGAAGTGTTGGAGGAAGCGGGAAGGACAGAGGAGCAGATACTCCTCCGTACCTTTGACCTGGAAGCCATGGAAGAACTTCGCTTCAGCTGGGGACTGTTCCGGGACAGACGCCCGGAAATGTACAAAAAGATCACAGAATAAGTTCCTGGAAGGATAATCAGACCAAACCCAGACCAAACCGGATTTAGCTCCAATTAACCCCGAAAATTACTGTAGCTGTTCTTCTTCAGGCGGTTGCGTTCCTTTTTCATAAGATAAGAGTCCAGTCCGGCCACATGATTATTTAAACGGCAGCCATAAACGGTTCTGCCGTTTTCCAGTTCCTGGATCCGTGCTACCAGGCCGTAGAGGTGGAAGGTATATCTCTCGCCAAATTCCTCGATCTGATCATTGAGGAGCACATGAATCAGGCTTCCGGCCCTGAACTTGACATCACTGTCGCAGACCACGGCGAAGCCGTTGGAACTGACGTCCCGGATGATGGCCTCATAGGCGGCGCGGTTGGAGCCGATCCGGATGGAAGTCTCAATGCCCACATAGCATCGGAAGTTCTCTCTCCGGTTGTAGGCTACGCTCTCCGCAATGGTGGTAAGGCTGTAACAGAGTGTGCCGTCAGACCTTCTCAAGAGGGTGTTGGACACGTTCTTAAACAGATGCGGTTTCTCGTCCCCTGTAGCGGCAAGCACATTCAGGATAACGCCTTTGCCCCGGAAGGATATGGGCTTGCCGTCCTGGAATACAGCGTCAGCGAAAATCATATGTCTTCTGGCATTTATCTCCTGTACTTTGCTGGTAAAAACGAGGGAGTTGTTATTCACGCTGACAAACAGGGTGAGCTCCTGTCCCGGTCTTAATTCTTCAATACGCATAATGTAACCTCTGTCTATCTCTTGCTGCTATTCTATTTCCAATTCAAATTTTTCATCTGCCATGACAAGCCGTATGCGGTACAGGTCATGATCCCACGCGGTCTGCAGTCTGGCGTCCGTGATGGGCAGGACTTCCACTGACATAAGCTTTGCCCCCGAAAAAGCGGCCTGTGCCAGAGCGCCAAGCTGTATGCAGCCTTCCGTCACTTCCGGCTTCTCATAGGTGATAAAATTCAAAATAACATTTTCGGCACTGGTAGTATCTGTCAAAAGAATCCTATTTTTCAGTTTATCAAAAAAAACTCTGCGCGTATAGTGTTTTTTGCAAGTTTTCGCAGGATTCCCCGGCTCGTCTTCCATACCGCTTCCGAAACGATCCTTCATAGGATAAGCGCCGGACAGTTCCATGGTGATACTGCTTTCTGCTTCGTGGAAGGCGGTTTTGACATCCTTGGCGCAGTATTTGGCGCCATTCTGCTGATCCAGCCCCTCTATTGTGGGCAGATTGTGATAGCAGGACTGCATGGTCCAGATCTCATATCTGCGGGAGGAAAAGGTTTTCGCCGAATAACTTTCCACACCGATGTCAACGAACAGGGGATGTCCGTTTTTGTAAAGGGTGAAGCTGCCCGTGTCATTGTGGTTGTGGCTGTCGTCATTATCCCCTGCCTTCACTGCAAGGCAGAAGGTATGATTCCTGGAAACGAACAGTCCCACGCTGGGATAATAAATATCCCTGTGTGCCGGCATCCGGGAAGTGTCGTAATCCATGACCTCCTGATAGTGGAACAGGGTCTGCATCCTGTAAAAGAGGTTCAGGCGGTTGGCCTCATCGGCGAAGATATCACTTCCCGTGGCTTTGAAATCCCTGGCCGCAAAGAGCATCAGTTCAGGCTGGGCGGTTCTCTTGCCAAAAAGAAATTCCCGCACGCCGGCACGTCCCGCCACAGGGGAACAGTCCGCGAAATTAATATAGTATTTGTCATCCACATGCACATGTAAGATGTAGGATGCAATATTTTTCACTTTGCTCCACGCATACAAATCCTTTAAGGCGCCGCCTGTGACCTGATCCAAGATCCATGCCGCGCCGTCCAGACACAGGCCTGCATGGCGGAAGTACTGGGCACCCTCGTCGCAGCAGCCGTCCTCGCCGTAATCCCTGAGAAAATAGTCAAGGCTTTCCGCGGCCTTCAAGGTGACGGCCTTTAAGGAGGCAGTCTTTTCCGTGCCGGGGAGGGCTCCCTGCAAAAAGACGGCCAGCAGTACATTCTGTGTGCACCAGGGGGTCCAGTTGTTCAGGGATTCCCCGTCCTTTCCCATCCACCAGAAATATTCGTTGAGGTAGGGGCTATAAATGCGCCGCTCCAGTTCAAGGGCGATGCGTGCATTGATAAAGGGGCTTACCCGGTCCAGACGGCTTCCCAGAAGATAGCGGACGCAGGCGAGCTGTGCCCCCGTCTCGCAGGCAAACAGATCCAGCACGGGCTGTGCGGTATCGGGCAGAATCTCCTGGGGGGTATCGCGGACGTAAGAATTGTGGGCCGGAAGCTGCCAGGCGCTTTCCTCACAGAGGACAAAGATTCCGTTAATGATATCGTCCAGAAAACGCCCCTGATCCTCCAGGCATTCCGCCACAACCAGGGAGTTTAATGCATACCGTCTCTCAAAATAGAGTTTTTCAAAGTCGACACGGTTTCCGGTGCGCTTGAAATTCATGTAATCAGTGGCACGGATCATCGGATATTCATACCCCAGACAGGCTTCACCCCGGGAGATCACAGCCTGGCGCAGCTCCCAGGGCAGTCCCTCATATGCCGCTCTGTCCTCGACAGCGGGAAACGGCCGGTAGTCCAGCAGCCGGTCATTCTCTTCCCAGAAGTGTTCCATTGTGCTTAAAAATCGTTTCTCCATCATTGCCCAACCTCTCCTTCATATTTTTGTTATCATACCGCCTTCCGGCACAAACGATTATCACCATGGAGCCTTTGGCGTGGCGGTACGATGGAATCGCTCCTTACATAAACTGGCTGTTCAGATACTCGGTGGGGGAGACGCCCTCCACCTTCTTAAATACCTTGCTGAAATAAAAAGCGCTCTCAAAGCCCAGCATTTCCGCCACCTCATAGACCTTGAGATTTCCCTCCGCCAGCAGGCGCTTGCTTTCCGATATCTTGCAGGTGTTGATATATTCGGAGAACCCCACGTCATTATGCTTGCCGAAAAGCTGGCTCAGGTAGTTGGGGCTGATTCCGAATACTGCCGCCACTTCGTTGAGGGAAAGGCGTTCCTTCAAATGGGCGTTAATATACTTTTTCACGTTGGCGACAGTGTGATTCTTATAGTCCTTATGATGACTCTCAAAAAGCTGACACATCTGTCGCTTAAAGGAACTGAGCCAATTGACGATCTGCTCCACGGTAGTCTGTTTATAGATGGAGCGATACCCGTCCGGGTTGTCCCGGAAGAAACCGGATACAATCGTCTCGCCGTCCTGGAGCAGGGAGATCGACAGGTATAAAATATTGCAGGCGCCGTCCATAGCCTGTACAAAGTGGTCAGGGTGGGACAGGAACAGTTCACAGAGATTATCCAGTGTGCGGTTCAGGATATCAGCGTCATATTCTTCAAAAGCCTTGATCAGATCCTGCCTGAACAGACTGATGTTAAAAGAATTATGAGAGGCGTCCGGCTTCACACATTCCTCAAAAAAGACAATAGTGTTTTTTTCCTCCGTGGAGAGGCTTGCCTGCCTGGAGCACTGGTAGGAGTCGCAGATGGCAAGGGGGGCGTCCACCATGCTGCCGATACCGCAGCGGAAAGACACGTTGTAGTACTTTGTCAGGGTTTCGCTGATGTTGGACAGAATCTCCTTTAGTTCCGCGCCATATGGGAAACTGCCGGTCTGCCCCGCCTCATAGCAGAAGATCAGGGCGAAGTGTCTGGTGTCCAGGGAAAGGCAGAAACAGGGGCGGTATTTTCCGGCCAGTTCCTTTAACATCTGCATGGAAGTGGAAAACAGGGACAGCTGTTTCTCCATGGGCAGGGAATCTGCCTGATTGCCGGTCATTTCCCCATAGCAGCACACGTAACCGTCATAGTGGAAATCCAGATTCAGATCCTTGCTTTGCAGAAGAAACTGCTCCTCTGATTCAAACAGGTTATTGATCAGACGGATGAAAAACTTGTCATAAAAGGGATGCACAATGCTCTCCGGCGAACTGCTCCTGTTCGCCGATTCCTGTATCCGCTTCAGCACCCTTTCCACGGCCTCTGTCAGGGAAGCGGGGGTGAGCTCCATTTTCACCAGATAATCCGTCACCTGGTAAGTGAGGGCCTCCTTTACCATATGGAAATCTTCATAGCTTGTCAGGATGATAAAGTAAGGGTATTCGTCGCCGTACTGTTCCCTGCACTTCCTGATCAGCTCCAGGCCGCTCATAACCGGCATTTTTACATCCGTGATCACAATGTCCGGCGACTGCTCATATATGATTTTGAGGGCAGCCTGTCCGTTGACCGCGGTGCCAATCACCTTGATATCCAGTTCCACCCAGTTCAGCATGGACTTAATGCCTACCTGAACAAGGGGTTCATCATCCACAATCAGTAATTTATACATAATCTCTCCTTACTGTTCCTTTCCATTTTAGGCAATTGCGAAAGCCTGAATTAGAGTGACGTCCCAAAGCCTGTCTGCCAGATGCGGGTTTCGCAATTGCCTGTCTTTACATCCGGCATGGGAGGTGGATGGACATGGTGGTATATTCGCCCTCCACGCTTTCTATCGTGATACCGTTGGACTCCCCAAATTCGTATTGCAGTCGCTTATGTACGTTGCTGACACCTATTTCCCGGAAGAAATCAGTGCTGCTGTCATCGTTTGACAGAAGGATCTGGGCGGCTTTCTCCGGGGATATGCCGATCCCGTCGTCTGTCACGTCGATGCGGATGGACGGCGGGCTTTCTTCCGTCAGCCTTTCATAAAACACATGGATCAGGATATGTCCCGCACCCTTGGGTTCCACACCGTGGAAAATAGCGTTTTCCACCAGGGGCTGCAGGGTGAATTTAATGATCTGGCACTGTAACAGGGAATCCTCGTCTATCTGTACCTCCATGGTGATGGTGCCGCCGTAGCGGTAGCTCTGGATGGTAAAATAATCCTGTAACAGGGACAATTCCTCTTCGATGGGAACCAGCAGCTTCGTCCCTTTGGAGATGCTCTTCAACAATTTGGCCAGAGCGGTGGTCATCTCTGAGATTCCCGCGGAACCCTGGATGGTGGCCATCCATTTGATGGAATTCAAAGTGTTATAAATAAAGTGGGGATTGATCTGGCTCTGGAGCATTTTATATTCCAGGTCTTTTTTCTGTTTCTCGTCCTCCAGCCTTCGGTTCATCAGCAGATAGACATTTTCAGACAGATCGTTGATGCCCCTGCCGATCTCACCCAGCTCGTGGTTCCATTCAATAGAAGGATCCCGTTCAAAATCACCGTCCGCCACCCGGAGCATCTTGGCCCTGATCCTGGAGACGGGCACATTGATCATGCGGTTCAGGATGATCATCAGCAGAACACCGATTCCCATGATGCTGACCAGTGTGCCGCCAAGGATAAACCACAGCAGGCGTCTCTGGTCACGCAGCTCGGAGTCGGAAATGCTCTGTCCGATATAGCAGTCTGGCATGTTCAGGGGAGATACCACTATCAGTCGGGTTTTTCCGTTTTCCTCGATCTCGCAGACGCGGATATTGTTGATCAGCGCGGAGGAGGAAAGGTCACGGGTCAACGTATAATCAGTATCTGTTTCGGTCAGCCTGCCGTCCTGGTATCTGTAATTGTGCCCGCCGACGGACAGGTACATATAGCTGTCTTCCGCCACGGAGTAACGGTTCAGTGCGTTTGTAAATAAATCCGAGGATATTTCCAGAAAGAGGATTCCGCCCCGGATGGAATTGTACTGATAAGTAATGGGTCTGATGACGGGAAGTATGTTTTTCCCGTTTCGGTAAAAGGGATCCTTCACAAACCCGGTGGAAAAATCATAGCTGGATGCTTCCAGCAGTGTGTTGAAATAGGGCAGTTCAGGGACTTCGGCCGCCAGATCCGCGGTGGAGGAATAGGAGGCGCTGACAATCTGCAGGAAGTGTTCCCGGGTGATCACGGCAAGTCTGTTGATGTAGTCCTTTGACGGATTATTACTGTATTCCTCATAGATACGGTCGTAAGTGGATACGGACAATACGGAGCCGGGATTTGGATTCTTCTGTATATACGTGGCAATATTGGCATTCGTCTGACAGAAACGCACGATCTGTGAAATATCGTCCATGCTGCTGTTCATGGAATCCGAGAGCAGCTGCAGGCTTGCCTCTGTGGAGTGGATCAGGCTGTTCTGCAGATAGTTCTGAAAGATGTAATAACTGACAGAACTGATGATGACGCACATACAGAACAGACAGGACGTAGTGATGAGCAGTATCCTTTTCTGGATTCTGCCTATGGGAAACCGGATATTCTTTTTCAGTCTGTCCGCCGTTTTCGTGATGATAACCGTACCTTTCCGCAGTTTACCGGAGAAGCGCTGCTGAAAGTGTTTCCCCGACTGTCATTGACAAATATATTTTATCACAGATTCCAGAAAATGGTATCATTGTTTTTGTGTAACAGTTCAGCCATGCAACAATTCACAGATTGCGCGTGGGTGCTTGCACACA
>CAOKWI010000050.1 GCA_948473115.1 uncultured Lachnospiraceae bacterium
TTTCCATGCGCTGGTTAGTTTCCTGAAGTCCCGAATCAAGCTTTTCCATGCGCTGGTTAGTTTCCTGAAGTCCCGAATCAAGCTTTTCCATGCGCTGTTTCACTTCCTGCAATTCAGAAAGAAGCAAATCAAGTTTTTCGCTGTCTGTCATACAATTGTACCTCCTGTGCAATGGTATATCACAAGTGGATTACAGATCCAGACGCAGGTGTCTGGGAAGTCCGTCCACCATCACAGGGGAAAGTTCGGCCTGGATCAGGGGACGGATATAATGGATCAGGTCTTCGCTGACGAAGGTGCCGTCCTCAGTGATCCACTCCAGGGGAACCTTCTTCTCCACATTTGCGATCTTATGTACATCCTGGGTGTCGGTGGTGCAGATGTAAGGATCTTCGGAAACCCTGTCCAGCACGACCACCTTTCCGGTATCTCCCTCAAAGGCGGCTTTTACAGCAGCGCCGCCTACCTGGAATGCCTCTGTGATATCCACGCGGGAGGTCATATGGGAGGCGCATCTCTGCAGGGTGCTGAGTTCGATGGCGCGGGTCTTGACGCCCAGTTCATTGCTGATCCTGTCAGCCAGGTATTTCGCGGAACCCTGAAGCTGTTTGTGACCGAATGCATCCACAAACTCAACATGGTCCGTCAACTCGAACACATATCTGCCGTCAGCCACCTTGATACCTTCGGAAACCGCAATGACCATGGATTTCCCGTTCTTGTTGAGCTCCTTTATTTTCGCCATGAATTTATCAATATCGAAAGCAACCTCGGGGAGGAATATCATATCCACGCCCTCGCAGTCCTCACCCTTGGACAGTGCGGTAGCGGCGGTGAGCCATCCGGCATTCCGCCCCATGATCTCCAGGATCGTGATGACGGGATAGTCGTAAACCAGGCCGTCGCGGATGATCTCCTTAGTGGCAGCGGCAATGTACTTGGCAGCGCTCCCAAAGCCCGGCGTATGGTCGGTGCAGGCCAGGTCATTGTCAATGGTCTTGGGCACGCCCATGAACTTGATATCGCTGCTGATCAGGATCGCGTAATCGGACAGCTTCTTGATGGTGTCCATGGAGTCGTTTCCGCCGATGTAAAAGAAAGCTTCAATATCCAGTTCCTTTAGGATCTCAAAGATCTTGTCGTAGACTTCCTTGCCTTCCTTGATCTCAGGCAGCTTGAAGCGGCAGGAGCCCAGGAAGGAAGAAGGAGTTCTCTTCAGGAGATCGATATCCAGATCCGACTTGATATGCTCTGACAGATCCACATACTGCCTGTCCAGTAACCCCTTGATGCCGTGGAGCATACCGTAAACCTTCTTCGCGCCGCGATCCTTTGCCGTCTTGTATACCCCCACAAGACTGGAATTGATGACCGAAGTAGGTCCGCCCGACTGTCCTACAATAACATTTCCGTGCATAAGAATAACCTCCTCAATATTTAATTAGTACTTTTATCATATCATAAAGGGGTTGTTTACTCAATAGCCAAATGCCCCTGCTTCGCAGCCCGCTCTGGCGTAAAGTAATCTTTGGTGCGTAATGGCATCTGCATAAAGCCGGCTGTGCAGGCCCGGCTTATTGCCCGCGGGTATGGAGCAACAGTTCCTTCACATCCCGGAACTGGTAGGTGGCGGGATATTCCGTATTCCTCATGTCCTCCGGCCTGGCCTCACCGGTAAACAGCACACAGGTATCTACACCGCCGTTAATCCCGCAGGCAATATCGGTGTAAAGCCTGTCCCCCACCACCAGGGTTTCTTCCCTGGAAAAGCCGGAGGATTCCAGGCAGAGCTCCACTACTTCCCTGCTGGGTTTTCCCAGGTAGACGGGGACTTTGTCCGTGGTGGCGGTAATCAGGTTGCAGATGGCGCCGCAGTCGGGGATGAAGCCGAAGTCGATGGGACAGCGCAGATCGGGATTGGTGCCGTAGAAAGGCACATCCGCAGTCAGAAGGACTTTGGAGACCTGGATCAGCTTCCCATAGGTCAGTTCACTGTCGTAAGCCGCCACCACACAGTCGATGCCGTCTTCTGCGGTTTCCGTGATGTCCAGTCCGTTCCTTCGCAATTCTGCCACAAAGGAGACAGTTCCCAGCACGAAGATCTTTTTGTTGCCATAATGGGATTTGAGAAAGCGCAGGGTCATATAGCCGGAGGTAATGAACTGATCCTCCGTGGTCTCAAGGCCGAAAGCGCTTCTGAACTTTTTCACATAGTCCGCCCCGCTCCTGGTGGAATTATTGGTGATAAAATAAGCTTTCCCGCCGATGGAGTCGATGTATGCCAGCAGTTCGGCGCTGCCCTCGTACAAGGTATCCCCCACGGCGAGGGTGCCGTCGATATCAAATAAAAATAATTTTTTCTTTTTTAACTGTTCCAGAGACTTCATGGATTGCTCCCCCTGTCTGTGCGTTTGCTGTCTTGCGACAATATGCTGGGTATTTTCTTTTGATCTGGTTTTGTCCTTTACTGTTTCTGTTTGGTTGATCTGTTTAACGGTATTATTCTAGCACAGGTACGCGCACAAATCCATTACATTTTAAAGGTATAGCTTTTTCGTGACTCCCCATTATACGCTATATTTCCGGTAACGGTTCAGTTCCGATCGTGCCAGGCGGCTTGTCCTTTCTGGGTTTCCGGCTAAAGGGACGGCGGCGCCATGCTGTCCTGTCCTATGCGGACGGGGCAACACGGATCTGAACTAACTGCCAACTACGACTACGGAACTGTGAAAAAAGTGATTTTCACAGTTCCTATGGCGCGAATTGCGTCTTCGCGCCATAGTCTACGTAGGCAGTGGATTTCATCTCCGCTAAGACCGCCCCCCAAAGTCCGCCTAGGGCAGGACAGCACGTCGCCGCCTGGTTTTCCGCGATTTGTAATGATTTAAACCGAGTAATCGTGCCTGCATAAACAAACGCCACCATAATCCTTTTTTGCAAATATCGTATGAGCCAAGTTGCAATATTCTTAAAATTGCTCTAAATAGTATAGCATAAATTAAGTCTTTGATACTTTCACCTTCTTCAAAGCCTGATATATCAATGCCTTCAGGGATGCTTTGGATTCCGGAACTTATTGTTCGATGTAATAGTTACTACAATTATGCAATGTAAAGCGGGGCGATCTATATATTAAAACTTGCAGGATATAGGCGCAGAAAGTACCCCTGTCTCCCCTGCGCCGTCCCTTCCTCCACAAAAGCAAGCCGCCTGGCACGATCGGGACTGAACTGTTACGAAGAAAGATTTTAAAAAATTTAAATGAATTGATTTACAAATCCGCCATTATTTTCTTTTCCTTATATAGCCGGCTAAAGAAAGAGTCTCGGACCGGAAGCGCCGACAGGGCCTTAAGGGAAGAGACCGAACAGGAAAAGGAGAAGAAATATGGCACAATTAAACTTAAAATTAACCCTGAACCAGAATGGCTCCATTACGGCAAGCTGGTCCCCGGTTTCGGGCACTGTGAGATATGCGGCTTATATGTTTCCGGTGAACGAACACTATATGATTTATAACGAAACGAAGCTGACCTCGACTTCCTATACCAGCCAGGGAAATCTGGCTGCAAACAGGCAGTATCAGGTCGTTGTGACGGCATATGGACAGAATGTTACGCTTGCCTCCGACGGGGCCAAAATACTGATCCCGTCAGACTTTTACAATAATAAGCCGCTGGATGTCCCGCAGAATGTGAGGGCAACGGCGGACACCTCGTCTGTGACGGTAAGCTTCAGTGCGGTTACCCGCGCAACAAGCTATGACATATTGTTTGACAATACCGTTTACAATGTGACATCCCTGTCCAGAAGGTTTACAGGACTTACACCCAAAAGCCGTCATACCTATGCCGTGCGTGCGAAGAATTCCAGCAAAACAGGCGCGTACAGCAGCACGCAGACGATCACAACGGCTGCGCAGATGCCTGCAATGCCATCTAATGTGAAAAAGTCCGCGACGGAGACCAGCGTAACGATAAGCTGGGGAGCGGTGAGCGGGGCGACAGGTTATGAGCTGCTGTTCAACGGTACTACCTACGCTGTAAGCGGTACCTCCAAGTCTTTTACCAGCCTGACTGCCGGCAGGTCCTATCCTTTTGCGGTGCGCTCCCGCAATGCGGACGGAAACAGCGCATATACGCCCCAGGCATCGGTCACGACACCGCCCAGGGCGCCGGCATCCATCAGCGCCACCAGTACTGCCAATTCCATCACCATCAGCTGGAACGCAGTGAGCGGCGCTTCCGGATACCTTGTCAGATGCGGCAGTGCGTCTTATGACGTGTCAGCCTCAGGCACTTCCTACACCGTTACGGGTCTGGCCCAGAATACCTCTTACTCTTACCAGATCTGCTGTAAGAGCGCAGACGGAACGGGCAATTACAGCAGCTCCAGAACCGTCAAGACCTTGGTGCAGACGCCTGCTGTGCCCGTTAATATCAGGAAGTCGGCAACAGGGACTTCCGCCACGGTCAGCTGGGATGCAGTCAGCGGTGCGACGGGTTACAGTGTTCAGTTTAACGGTTCTGTCTACAGCACTACTGCCACCTCCAAAACATTTACGGGGCTGACCGCAGGAAGGAGTTATTCCTTTAAGGTCTGTGCAAAGAACGGGAGTGTCACCGGCAGCTATTCCGCAGATATGACTGTGACCACGGCGCCTGTGCCGCCGGCAACCGTCAGCGCCACCAGCACGGAGAATTCCGTCACGGTGAGCTGGAGCGCGGTCAGCGGTGCGGCAGGCTACACCCTGTCCTTTGGCGGCACAAATTATGAGATGCCTGCCACCAGCACATCTTATACCCTTACGGGGCTGAAGGACAATACCAGCTACAGCTATCAGGTCCGTGCAAGGAACTCCGGCGGAACCAGCAGTTATTCCGGGACCTACAGGGTGACCACCCTGGTTGCGCCGCCGGCGACACCCGCAAATGTCAGTGCCACTGCATCCGCGGACTCTGTCACGGTACGCTGGAGCCCGGTGGGCGGCGCCACAGGGTATTATGTGAAAAGGCTGGGGAGGATACAGATGAGAAAACACAGTAATGCCCTTTACACATATGAACAGGTATTGGCCGGAAGCGGTTATTACAGCCGGGAGGATCTGCCGGGGTACAGCGAAGGCGTAAAGATGATGCAGAAAAAGCTGAATGATGCAGGCTTTGACTGCGGTACACCGGACGGCGTGTTCGGTGAGAATACTTCCAGGGCAGTTTATCAATTTCAAACGGCACACAATCTTAAACCCGATCGACTGGCAGGAAAGGATACATTGGCCGGGCTGGATGCGTCCGGATCCGGCGGTGAAAACCGTATCGATGATGCCGGAGTGATGAGAGACCGTATTGTGAAGGAAGCGGAGTATTGGATTGGTAAAATCCCGTATTGTATCAACTCGCTGATAACAACGCGGGTTTTGGATCGTGAGGCGCCGCCTCCTTATATGGATTGTTCTGATTTTACTTCTTCCGTATACCTGACTGTCCTGGGGATCCGCATCGGCATTAACACAAGGGCACAGATCAGGAAAGGAGTGCCCGTCCCGGCGGATGCCATGGAACCCGGGGACCTGATCTTCTTTGACTGGAACGGAAACGGCATGCCCAACCATGTAGGGATCTGTTCCGGTAAGAATGAAATGATAGATGAGCATGGTTCCAACAGTGATCCGGATCACCTGAAAGCCGGTGAAAATGTCAGGAGGATATCGCTGTCGGCATATCACAGGAAGCACATTCTCGCTGTGCGCAGGATCATTGCATGAAATTATTCCATTGATTAGTTGTATAAAACATGGTATAAATATAGTAATTGCAACAAATTGATCAAAGAAAGAGAGAAATGGACATGGACAAAAAAATACCCTATAAAATTTATCTGGAAGAGCAGGAGATGCCAAAGCAGTGGTACAATGTGCGCGCGGATATGAAGAAGAAGCCGGCGCCGATCCTGAACCCGGGAACCCTGCAGCCCGTTACGGTGGAGGAACTTTCCGGCATTTTCTGTAACGAACTGGCAAAGCAGGAACTGGATGATACCACGGCTTACTTTGACATCCCCCAGGAGATCAGGGACTTCTATAAAATGTACCGTCCCTCCCCTCTGGTGCGGGCGTACTGTCTGGAAGAAAAGCTGCAGACCCCTGCCCACATTTACTATAAATTCGAGGGGAATAACACGTCGGGCAGCCACAAGCTGAATTCAGCCATTGCCCAGGCTTATTACGCGAAGAAGCAGGGATTAAAGGGAGTGACCACGGAGACGGGCGCGGGTCAGTGGGGAACGGCGCTCTCCATGGCATGCTCCTATTTTGACCTGGACTGTCAGGTGTATATGGTAAAGTGCTCCTACGAGCAGAAGCCCTTCCGCCGGGAGGTGATGCGCACCTACGGGGCGCAGGTAACCCCTTCCCCGTCCATGAATACCAATGTCGGGCGTAAGATCAACGAAGAGTTTCCGGGAACCACGGGAAGCCTTGGCTGCGCCATCTCGGAGGCTGTGGAAGCGGCCACCAGCCAGGAGGGTTACCGGTATGTGCTGGGTTCGGTGCTTGCACAGGTATTGCTGCACCAGTCCATCATCGGCCTGGAGACCAAGGCGGCCCTGGACAAATACGGCATCAAGGCGGACACCATTATCGGCTGCGCAGGCGGCGGTTCCAACCTGGGCGGCCTGATTTCGCCTTTTGCGGGGGAGGTTTTAAGGGGAGAAGCAGAGTATCGGATGATCGCGGTGGAGCCTGCCTCCTGCCCCAGCCTGACAAGGGGCGTCTATGCCTATGATTTCTGTGATACCGGAAAGGTGTGCCCTCTTGCCAAGATGTACACGCTGGGGAGCGGCTTCATGCCTTCCGCCAACCATGCGGGCGGTCTCCGCTATCACGGCATGAGTTCCACGGTTTCCGAATTGTATGACCAGGGACTGCTGGAAGCCAGAAGCGTGGAGCAGACGGAAGTCTTCAAGGCGGCGGAAACCTTTGCCAGGGTGGAAGGGATTCTTCCCGCGCCGGAGAGCAGCCATGCAATCAAGGTTGCCATCGACGAGGCCATGAAGTGCAAGGAGACGGGGGAAGAGAAGAATATTGTGTTCGGCCTCACAGGTACAGGTTATTTCGATATGGTTGCATACCAGAAATATAACGATGGGGATATGAGCGACTATATTCCCACGGACGAAGAACTGGCGCAGGCAATTGCAAAATTGCCGAAGGTTAATGTGTAATTTTTACTGAGAATGATAATTATTGGATTTACATCAGGATGAGAGGGTGGAAGAAGATGGCAAAAAAGAAATACGTAAATACTTATATGGCGGTGGCATCAGCGCTGGGATTACAATATGACACGGAAAACAATGTACTGTATGGACAAAGGGACGGCTATCCTGTTATACTTTACCCCCACGATCCGGTCGATCAGCCCTATCTGCTGACGGTTCAGGTCGCGGCGAAGGGAGCAGGCGGGGCCTATTTGACGCAGGGTCAGTTCCAGGAACTTCAGAAGGTGAGCAGACTGAGCAAATGTGCGCAGAATGGCAATGTGATCACCTGCATGGTCTCCGACGGAATCGGAAGAAGGGGATCCCAGCAGGGTCTGACAGCCAATGCGGTGGACGGATTGGCCAGACTGACTGCTTTTCTGCACGAAAACGGTTATACTCCCTGCTGTAGTGTCTGCGGAAAGGAAGATATGGTGTCGGCATTTCAGGTGGAGGGCTCCTATTATCATCTCTGCAGGGATTGTGAGACATCCATGCATCAGAGGTTTGCCGGGGTGAAGCCGAAGAAGGAAAATGTGGTCGCCGGTATTGTGGGAGCGCTGCTGGGTTCCCTGCTGGGCGTTTTGTGTATCATGCTTCTGAGCCAGCTGGGATATGTGGCGGCGCTGTCGGGCGTGGTCATGGCAGTAGGCGTGTTGAAGGGTTATGAACTGCTGGGCGGTAAGCTGTCGAAGAAGGGCATCGCCATATGCGTGGTGATCATGCTGTTCATGACCTATCTGGGAGACCGGCTTGACTGGGCAATCCTGTTTTACAGGGAGGGCGGCGGTGCAGAATCGGGTTACAATGTGTTCGAATGTTACAGAATGGTTCCCCTGCTGATTTCAAAGGGCATAATCGATATGACGGAATACATAGGCAATATGATGTATATTTACGCGTTTCTGCTGTTAGGCGCGATTCCCACGATCCGCAAAAGGGTGAAAGAGAAACAAAAAGAAGGCGTTATGATAAAACTGGTATAACAAACCGGCAACATTATATCTTGAATCGGACAGAAAAAAGGTATATACTGGTATCAGGGTCTCGTTTCGACAGGAGAGACAGAATGGGGTGAGGGTATGGCGGAACTGATAAATTTAATGGAAGAAACGGTATTGAGGAAGATTGACCAGCTGTGGCCGGGTACAAATTACTGTAAATGTGAGCAATGCCGTCTGGATATAGCGACTTATGCCTTGAACCGTCTGCCGGCACAGTATGTACAGTCGATGAAAGGAAAAGTACTGTATCGGTTTGAGTCAAATTCAATGCAGAGGGATATTGAGGTTACGGTAGCTGTAGGCCAGGGGATTGAGATCGTAGGGAAATCACCTCATAAGAATGCGAAGGCCGGTCTGGATGAATCTGCAGCCGCAAATGCGGCGGGCGGGACGACAGAGACCGGTGCTGCCACAGAGACCGGGGTGGCTGGAAACGCAGTGTAGGGCAGAGCGTTGCCTTGCTGCGGCAGGAGGGTGAACGTCATGTTTATATTTACGGATGACTGTCTGACAGGAATAGAACAGATTGATGAGGAGCACCGTTTCCTGTTTGAACTGCTGAACAAAGCCTATCAGCTTGCGGCTACGGATTATCACAGTGATTATTATCAGCAGATCAAAGAGATACTGACGGAGCTTGACCGTTACGCGGAGGAGCACTTTGACCATGAAGAGGCATATATGATGCAGATACGTGATCCGGAGCTGATTCTTCAGCGCACACAGCATGCCTTTTTCCGTGATAAGATACTGAGTTTTGATTTTGTCAATATCGATGAGGTGGAGGATCAGCAGCGTGTCCTGACAGAACTTGTCAGTTTTCTGGCAAAATGGCTTTACCGCCATATTTTAAGCAGTGATATCCTGATCGGGAAGCTGCCGCCGCTGGAGGAATGGATGATCAGGGAGAATCCCTGTGAATTCACGGAGGAATATCTGACAGGCATAGAGTTAATCGATAAAGAACATGAAACGTTGTTTCATATAGTGGACAGGGCGAATCAGCTGATCAAGTCCCTTGACGCCTCCTCCGGCTATGATAAGATCATGGAAATACTGGAGGAATTAAGGGATTATACCAAGGAACATTTCAGCGATGAAGAGGAATATATGGAGAGCATCCATTACGAGGGCTTAGGTGCACAGAAGCGGGCCCATGAGGCATTTATCGACAAGCTGGAGAACATCAGCTTAAGCGAGGTGGAGGACAATCCGGAGGAATACCTGCAGGAGCTGCTGGAATTTCTGCTGGGATGGCTGATCAACCATATCCTGTATGTAGATAAGAAGATCCCCAATGAAACAAAAGAGTTACCCTAGTGTGTTGACATGTTCATTTTTGAACTAATGACGAAGGATAAATTTCCACTCTGCAAGGCGGCGGAGGGAGGCGATGCGGTGGCATCGTTGACCGACAACAACGCAGCAGATGGAAATTTAGGCAAGTCACTAGTCAAATTATGAACGTGTCAGTGCACTAGAACCAAAGGCTTCTCTTTCAGAGCATTCTGAGAGAGGAGCTTTTTTGATGACCTGAAATGAGAACGATTTCACCAAAATTTTACAAGCTGAAAAATTAAAATTTATATAAAATGCCAATTTACAATAAATACCAGCATATGTATCATAGAATCACAACTGAAATCGATAACACATTAGGAGATGCGGGAGGAAGAACGGTGCTTCGGGGGACCGCGTTTCCGGAAACAGGAGGAGGAACAGCATGCAGCAGGTTAATGTAAGATTTCACAGTATGGATCAGATCCGGCAGTTTATCAGTACCATTGAAAAACTGGACGATAATTTTGACCTGGGTTCAGGACACAGAGTTGTCGACGCAAAATCGATCCTTGGGGTGTTGGCATTAGATTTGTCGGGTCCGCTTCGCCTGAGGTATCATTCAGATGACCTGGGTATCAGGGAAAAGATTGCGCCATTCTTATGTTGAAGGATATGTCTCAAAAAGCTATCTTTCTGGATGTGGATGGAACGCTGACGGAGCCGGGGGGCAATATTCCGCCGGAATCCGCCGTACAGGCAATCGTCCGGGCCAGGAAGGAGGGGCATTATGTGTTCCTGTGTACCGGCAGGAACTATGAAATGCTGCGCCCTCTGTTACAGTACGGCTTCGACGGGGTGGTGGCAAGCGCGGGCGGATATATCGAATGTCAGGGGAAGGTGATTTATGACTGCCCCATGACGGAGGAACAGAGCCGGACAGCGATGGGTGTCCTGAAGGAAAACGGCGTATTCAGGACGGTGGAATGCCGGGACGGCTCGTATACGGACGAGGGCTTTAAGGAATGGCTCAGGAATCATGCCGGCGAGGGTAATAACAGTGAACTTCTGCGGTGGCGGGAACAGATCGAGAGTTCCCTGAATATCCGCCCCATGAAAGAATACAGGGGGCAGGCGGTATATAAGATCGTGGTGATCAGCCAGTCCTGGGAACAGCTTGTGGAGCCCCGGAAGGCACTGACCTTTGACTTCGCATTCTGCATCCAGGGCGGGGACGAAAGTGGCTTTATCAATGGAGAGGTGGTAAACCGGGCGTTTAATAAAGGGAAAGCGGTGCAGAGGGTGTGCGACTATTTTCACATTCCGGTCTGCGATTCTGTGGCCATCGGGGACAGTATGAACGACAGGGAAATGATTGCGGCCGCGGGGCTGGGCATCTGCATGGCGGGCGGCAGCATGGAATTGAGAAGAATGGCGGATGACACCTGTCCACCTGTGTGGGAGGACGGGATCAGCAGAGCGTTTCTGAAACATCACCTGATCCACTGAATGGGTGTGACTCAAAGGCCCTCCAGCTGTGCGGCCGGAAAGGTTTGGGGAAAATGTCAATAGGCAGCCTACAGCCTGCGTGATATAGTAATAGTACGGAGTGTAACCGATTTCATATCAGGCAAAAGTCCCGCGGGGGAAGCGCCGGAGGCGCCGGAGCCCGGGGCGGAACTGGAGGGAGGGCTGCATGATGGCTATAGACTATGCGGGATGTGCGAGGGAAATCTATGAGGCGCTGGGAGGCAGAAGTAATCTGGTGAGCGCTGCGCATTGTGCCACCAGGCTTCGGCTGGTGACTGCGGATCAGAGCAGGGTCAACATGGAAAAGCTGGAGAATACGGCCGGAATACAGGGCGTTTTCCACAGTGACGGACAGCTCCAGCTGATCCTCGGAACCGGCGCGGTAGATAAGGTATACACGGAATTCCTGAAAATAAGCGGATTGAGCGCCGCCACAAAAGAGGAAGTGAAAACGGCCGCCGCGGCGCAGCTGTCTCTGGCCGGGAGGATGATCAGGGCGTTGGGCGATGTGTTTGTCCCTATCCTGCCGGCTATCGTGGCTTCCGGTCTGATGATGGGACTGGTGGAGACGCTGGGCAGGATCTTTCCTGCCTTTGCGGGAAGTGACTGGTACGGCCTGCTCGACCTGATAGCCAATACGGCGTTTACATTCCTTCCGGTGCTGACAGCGGTATCGGCGGCGAAGGTATTTGGCGGGAATCTGTTTCTCGGGGCGGTCATCGGCATGATCATGATCCATCCCGATCTGGTCAATGCATGGGCCGCGGGTTCCATGGACGGGGCGGATCTTCCTGTGTGGCAGCTGTTCGGCCCCATTGTCATCCGTCAGGTGGGATATCAGGGTCATGTGATCCCGGTGATCCTCGCGGTATGGCTCATGTGCGGGATAGAGAGACGGCTGCACAGGCATGTCCCGGAAATGGTGGATCTGTTTGTGACGCCCCTGTGCACTGTGCTTGCCACGGCGTTTATCACCCTTGGGGCCATCGGTCCCGTCTTTTCCGCGGCGGAGAGCTGTGCCCTGGATTTCGCCGGATGGATTGTCACAGCGGGTCACGGCATGGGGGCGCTGGTCATGGGCGCGGTATATCCCCTCACGGTGGTGTGCGGCATCCATCATATGTACAATGCGATAGAGGCGGGGATGCTGGCAGCGGAGGGGCGCAATATCTGGATGCCTATCGCCTCGGCGGCGAATTTCGCCCAGGGTGCGGCCTGCCTCGCCGTGGGCTTGAAGGCAAAGGGCGTGAGGACAAAGTCCGCGGCCATTCCCTCCTTCCTGTCTGCGGCGCTGGGGATTACAGAACCGGCGGTCTTTGGTGTGAACCTGAGATATGGGAAGCCTTTTCTGTGCGGGATGGCGGGGGGGCGCGGCAGGTGCGCTGACCGGTTCCGTCTTTCAGATCGGGGCAACCTCCTACGGCATCACGGGAATCCCCGGCTTCTTGATCACCCCGGATTACACCGCCCAGTACGGGATGGTCCTGGCGGTGTCATTTGCCGTTTCCTTCGGCCTGACATGGCTTGTGTGGAAGGAGCCGAAAGCGGATACGCACAGCACGGATCAGGCTACAGAAAGAGTCATATATGCTCCATTGAAGGGCAGAATCATCCCCATGACAGAGATCCCGGATCAGACTTTTGCTTCCGGCATACTGGGGTACGGCGTGGGAATCGAACCGGAGACGGGGGAAGTGACAGCCCCCATTGACGGGGTGATCTCCCTGGTCGCCGACACATTCCATATGATAGGGATCACCGGGCCGGAAGGAATGGAGGTCCTGATCCATGTGGGGATCGATACCGTGAATATGAAGGGAGAGGGCTTCGAACCGCTGGTGTCAAAAGGGGATCCTGTGAAAGCAGGGCAAAGGCTGCTGGCCTTTGACATCAGGAAGATCAGGGAAGCCGGCTACAGTCCGGTTACGGCAGTGCTGCTTCCCAACAGCAGCTGTCAGGATATCAGGATTGAGAAGACCGGCGCCACGGACAGGATGGAAAAACTGATGACGATACCGGGGCGCTGAGGCGCCCGCCGAAGGCGTTTGAGCCGCAAAAGCGGCATGGAGATTAGTGTGAAAATTCATTTTTCACACGGCGATTTGTGTCTGCGCGTTGCTTGCCACAAAGTCGCTTATGCGCAAAGAATAGCGCAGAAATGAGGATTAAAATGGGAAAAGAAGAGAAGACAAAGCAGGCAGAGGAAGAAAGCGTTTTCCAAAACAGACTGGCAAGGCATCATGACGAGCTGCGCTGGCTCTATATGGAGTTATATGGAAATGACTCCATGTTTGCAGAGCTGTGCTTTCAGCTGAACCGGTTCTACCAGGAGCGGAACCGGGAGCTGAAAGCCAGGGACCTGGACCGGGAGAAGAACCGTGGATGGTATAAGACAAACGATATGCTGGGAATGATGTTTTACATTGACAATTTTGCCGGCAATATGAAGGGTGTGGAGTCCAGGCTGGATTACATAGAGCAGTGCAATGTCAATTATGTCCATCTGATGCCCTTCCTGGACACCACGGAGGGGCGGTCCGACGGGGGTTACGCCGTGTCGGACTTCCGTAAGGTGAAGGAAAAGCTGGGTTCCATGGAGGATCTGGAGAGCCTGACCGCCTCCTGTCATAAAAGGGGAATCAATGTCTGTATGGACTTTGTCATGAACCATACCTCGGAGGATCATGAATGGGCCAGGAAGGCGCGCCAGGGGGACGGCGAGTACATGAGCCGGTATTTCTTTTACCGCACCTATGATGAGCCTGCCCTGTATGAGAGGACTGTGCCCCAGGTGTTCCCCACCACCGCACCCGGCAATTTCACATGGCTGGAGGATGCGGGACACTATGTGATGACCAGCTTTTATCCCTACCAGTGGGATCTGAATTACCGGAACCCCAGGGTGTTCAACGAGATGATGTACAATTTCCTCTATCTGGCCAACAGGGGCATCGATATCATCCGCATTGACGCGGTGCCCTATATCTGGAAGGAGCTGAACACTTCCTGCCGCAATCTGCCCCAGGTGCACACGATTGTGCGCATGATGCGCATGATCAGCGAGATTGTCTGCCCGGGTGTCCTGCTGCTGGGGGAAGTGGTGATGGAGCCGGAGAAGGTGGTTCCTTACTTTGGAACGGTGGAAAAGCCGGAATGCCATATGCTCTACAATGTGACCACCATGGCTACCACATGGCATACGGTGGCGACCCGGGATGTGAGGCTTTTGAAGAGACAGCTCGACATTGTCAATTCCCTGCCCAGGGAATATGTTTTCTTAAATTATCTGCGCTGTCATGACGATATCGGCTGGGGCCTGGACTATGGCGCCTTGATGCGGGAGGGCATGGAGGAGAGGAGCCACAAGCAGTATCTGAACGATTACTTCCAGGGCCGCGCCGGAGAAAGCAACAGCCGCGGGGAGCTTTACAATGCGGATCCCGTCACCGGCGACGCCAGATTCTGTGGAACCACTGCTTCCATGTGCGGTGTGGAGAAAGCGGGAGCCGAGCAGGACCCCGGCGCCATGGAGAGGGCGGTCAGGCTGGTGCTGATGCTCCACGCGTATATGTTCATGCAGTCGGGCATCCCGGTCTTATACAGCGGGGATGAGATCGGACAGATCAACGATTATGCTTATAGGGAAGACCCCGACAAGGCGGCGGATTCCCGTTATATCCACAGAGGTCCCATGAACTGGAGGCTGGCGGAGAACATCCGGAATGGGGATACGGTGGAGGGAAAGATCTTCCAGGGGCTGAGCCGGCTGGAACAGATCCGCAAAGCGGAAAAGGTGTTTATGACAGATGCGGACGCATGGACCATTGAGACCCATGACCAGTCCGTGCTGTGTATCGGCAGGTATTTTGAGGGAGAGAAGATGATCGGCCTGTTCAACTTCAGCGAGTGGGAGAAAACCGTGCAGATCGATGAAATGGACGGTGACTATGTGGAATTGATCTCAGGCGGAAAGACAGAGCCGGACAGCGTCAGGATCCCGGCATACGGGTTCTGTTACCTGAAAAAGAAGTGATCGATCGTGAGGGGCAGGGCAGATGAACATAGCAGAGATCGCGGAGATGGCGGGTGTATCCAGGGCAGCCGTATCCCGCTATTTTAACAATGGATATATTTCTGAGGAGAAACGGGAGGCCATCCGGAAGGTGGTGGAGCAGACGGGCTACCGGCCCTCCATCCAGGCGCAGATGCTTAGGACCAGGAAGACCAGGATGATCGGGGTGATCGTGCCCAAGGTGGCGTCGGCCTCCATCAGCAGGATGGTGGAAGGGATTCTCTCCGCCGTAAACGGGAACGGATATCAGATGCTGCTGGCAGTCACCCAGAATGATCCGCGGAAAGAACTGGAGTATCTGTCAACCTTTCATGGAACCCAGGTGGACGGGGTCATACTGGCAGGAACCGTGTTCACTCCGGAACACAGACGGATGCTGCAGAATTCCACCGTGCCCGTGGTGATCGTGGGACAGCATCTCGCGGGCCAATACGCGGTGTTTCATGATGATTACCACGCCACCTATGACCTGACGAAGCTATTCCTGGAAAAGGGAAGGAAACATCTGGGATATATCAGCGCCATACAGCAGGACCAGGCGGCGGGGGCGGACCGGTACAGGGGATTTGCCGACGCCGTGCGTGACATGGGATGCGGGGAGCTTGCGGAACGCTTTGTGACGGCGGATTTCACGGTGGATTCCGGGTATGAGAAAGCGGGGGAGCTGCTGGAAAAATATCAGGGGCTGGACGGACTGATCTGTGCCACGGACACCATGGCCGTGGGAGCCCTGCGGTATCTGAGGGATCACGGGATCAAGGCGCCGGAACAGATCCTGGTGGCAGGGCACGGGGATTCGGAGATAGCGAGGCTGACAACGCCTCCGCTGATCACGGTGCATTACGCTTATGAAAAGTGCGGGGAGATCGCGGTCCAGATGCTGATGGAACAGCTGAACCAGGGTGGGAGCGCCATGAAGGAAGTAAAACTGGGGTGTTATATTGTGGATCAATCTGTCAAGGAAACGCTTTAATCGGCGTTTCTTTTTACCTTACAGGAAACTGCGCCGTCAGGCGCATGCATTCACAAGTTCGCCGGGCGAACTTGCAAGCGTCACGCAGGGACGCTTGTCGGAAAAACAGTATTAAATGGCAATTGTCCTCTGCAAATCAGTAGAAAAGCAGGATAAATTGTTGTATATTTTTCTTATCAATGAATGGGGAGGCACCTGAAATGACAGATCTATATTTTGATAAGCTTTACCGGTATGACAGAATATCGGAACCCTGCTGCATCGGCATCCCGGTGCGGGAGGGGGAACTGCGGGACACGGACGGGGTATGTGTGTACCAGGAGGGAAAGTGTGTGCCCCTCCAGGCGAAGGTGACATCCCGGCACAGGGACGGTTCGGTGCGCTTTCTGTTCCTGCGTTTCCTGGCGGACCTGCCGGGCAATCGGGGAGCAGTGCTGCAATGCAGCCTGCAGGGGACAGAACAGGCAGGGCAGAATAAGGACGTGATATGGCCTGACGGCATCGCGCCTGTGAAAGTCGCGGAAGACGGGACAGGGATCACGGTGACCACGGCCTGCGGCGGGTCAGACCGGGCGTTTTCCTTCCGGGCGGCACACAACAGCCAGAATATCTTCGAATGGCTGGACGCGGCAGGGCGTGTCTATGACAGGAACCAGTTCGTGGGTCCTCTCCTGAAGGACGGGGAGGGGAGAAATTACCGGATGCGGACCGGCAGGTGGCAGGTGGTGGAACAGGGCCCCGTCTGTGCCGTCCTGAAGGCGGCGGGCAGCAATGTGCCCGGGGAGGATGGGAGCAGTCCCGGGATCGACTTTGAACTGAAGCTGACCGTATGGGCGGGCAAGCCCTGGGTGGAGGTCTCCTACCGGATCATTAACACCTCGGATCACCCGCTGCACGTGGCATCGCTGGTATTTCATCTGCTGCGGGAGGCAGGCGCTGTCCCGTCAGGGGGACTTGCATCCATGGCAGGTGAAGCCCCGGCTGAAGGACTTGCGTCCATGGCGGCAGGGGGGAGACCGGATCCTGTCGGGAACTCCGTATTTCATGTGAAAGGGACAGGGGAACTGGAGCAGGTCACGGGACATGTGCCTGTGGAAAATGTCCGCACCTGTGCAGGAAACTCTAATTATAAGACGGACTTTTACCTGGGGCGGGACGGAGCGGCTGTGAACCGGGTGGTAGATGCCGAATGGCTGCTGCGCGAGGCCAACGAGCATACCCCGGAGGTCTTCCATGGCACCCTTTTTGCAGACTGTACGGATGCCGGGGGCGGTGTGTGCGCTACCGTTTTCCAGGCACACCAGAATTATCCGAAGGCAGTGCAGGCGGACCGGAACGGCCTGTCCGTGATGCTGGTTCCGGAGAATGTGGAAAGGGTGGTCATGCAGACGGGTATGTCCAGGGAACAGAAATTCCTGCTGCATTTCCATGACGCAGGGGAGAGCCTTGCGGAGATCGACAACCGCAGCCTGATCTACCAGATGCCGGACAGACCTTATCTGTCGCCGGAGACCCACAGGGATTCCGGCGTCTGGCAGGATGTCTTCGTGGAGAAATGGGATGCGGATGTGGAGAGATGCCTGGCAGCAAGGGCGGATGGCCACTGCCGCGCCTATGGCATGCTGAATTTCGGCGACTCCTACGATGCGGGGTACACGAATCAGGGGCGGGGAGGCGGCAACCTGGTCTGGTGCAACAATGAATATGACTTTCCCCATGCCTGCGCCCTCCAGTATGTCCGCACAGGTATCCGCAGGTTCCTGGACTATAATATTGCATCCTGCAGCCACTGGATGGATGTGGACGTATGTCACTACCACCCGGAGGCGCACTATATCGGAGGGCAGTGGGAGCACACGGGCGGCCACTGCATAGACGGCGTCATGGCCTGCTCCCATGAATGGGTGGAAGGGCTGCTGGATTATTATCATTTCACCGGCGACGAGAGAGGTCTGGAGACTGCCCTGGGAATCGGCGGGAATGTGCTGTATCTCCTGGACACGCCCATGTTCGCCAGGGCAGGGGAGGCCAGCGCCCGGGAGACGGGCTGGGCGCTCCGCACGCTGACGGCGCTGTATGTGGAAACCAGGGATGAGAAATGGCTGGCCAAGTGTGAGCGTATCCTGCAGGACTTCAAAGTGTGGGAGGAGCAGTACGGCAGCTGGCTTGCGCCCTATACGGATAACACGGTGATCCGGGTGGGCTTTATGATCTCTGTGGCCATCGGCAGCATCATGCGATACTACCGGGAATTTCCCGATCCCGGGTTAAAGGAGATGATGCTGAGGGCGGTGGATGACCTGATCGAGAACTGCTACATGGAGAAATGGGGAGTCTTCTATTACAAGGAGCTTCCCAGCCTGAACAGACCCGGTTACAATACCTTATTGCTGGAGGCTCTGGCAATTGCCTATGAACTGTCTGGAAATGCGGATTACCTGAAATATGGTCTCACGACCTTCCAAAAGACAGTGGCGGAGCCTGTTTCGGGGGCCGGAGGGGCCAAGAAGCATGTGCAGGATGCGGTGATCGTGGGGAATGCCAGCAGCAAGGGCTTTGCCCAGAGCATGATCCCCCTGGGGTCCTATTACCGCGCAGCATCGGAATGCGGGATTTTATAGACCCCGCAGGAAGATCCCCTGAATGCATTTTGGCGCTTCATCCCTGCAATATCGGCAGAATTCCTCGAAATTTCTGTCCCTGTCAGAGAAGAGCACCTTTCCCTGTGTCTCATCAAGGTGTGTCAGGTACAGCGCCGCGGAGAGGGGCTGGTGGGGCAGTATTTGCCTGAACTGTTCCATGTCCTTCCGGATATACCGGAAGAATGCCTCTCCGGTGGGATGCTTTCCATAGCGCAAATGTTCCTGCCAGGGATTGAATGGATTGGTGCGGTCTGTCATGCCGGGACAGACCGCTTCTTTGGGACACTCGTGGTCCAGTCTGCCCGCACCATGCCTGGTGACATAGGTGCGGGTGACATAGACGACTTCAAACGGGATGCCGGACTGCCTCAGGCTGCCAGAGCTTTCCAGTTCCGCCAGCAGTTCGGCCACATTTTTCAATCCTGTGTGGGATGCGGTCAGGTGGGGAGCGTATGCTTCGTTATCCCAGTCCAGCATCAGTCCCTGCCCGCCTTCAAATATCAGGGTGTCATATTGTCCTGCCATGTAAGGCCAGTCGGCCAGAGTCACATATTTCCCGTAATTTTCACACATGATGGCGGAAGCATTATACAGCACATTATCGTCAGTGATCAGATCTGCCCATCTGCGGATATCAGGATTTCGGAAAGGTTCCGGGAATTTATGCTCCAATTCCCTCAGACGGGGGATCGTGTAATGGTTTCGGATGTCAGAAAGCCTTTCTGCAATTCCGGCCGCAGCGGACTTGCCCTTTGTATGCTCAAAATCGCGGAGATAAAGTGCGTAAGGCGTCTGCCCGGTGCGCAGCACTGTCTCAAAAATGCCCATGCCGCAGGAACCGTGCCTGTCCCTGCCACGAAGCTGTTCCGTCAGGCTGTTGAGGAGCACGTCGTAGACAGTGACGCAGGCACAGTTGGGGTGGGCGTATACAGTCCGGATGTTCATTCCGGCATGTTTCATGCCGGACATTTCGTCGCCCAGTTTGAATAAATCCGGCAGGAAGGTTCGGCACCAATAGGTAGGGCAGCCCTGATGGCTGCCGCTGCCAAGCTGGTGGAAGACAAAGCGGAAAGCGCCGTCTTCCACGGTATGTCCTGCCTGTGCCCCGCCGTTGTGGCGCAGGACCAGCACATTCCTTTCCCGGCTTTCCCTACAGAGGAGGTCTACGGTCTGCCCCTTTCCTTCATCGCCGAAATTCTTGCCTATGACCGCTTTGACCGTCACCATACCAGGAATGGGTCGGAAGGCGTTTCCAGGAGTCTGAGGATATTGCCTGCCACATTTACGGCTTTTCCGTTCCACTGCGCCAGTATCCTGTCACGGTCGGTTCCTTTGGTATACTGCATGAGGCTTACGAGGATTTCCGGCAATACGTCCAGGTCTTCCGGATCCAGCTCGATGGATCTGTTGCCGATCAGGCTGCGCCAGTCCTCGCCGCTGTGCTGGTACTGATAGCCGCCTGCCTTCATGACAATATGAAAAATTTCATACTTTTCGGAAGCCTCGTCGAACAGCTCTTTCGCGCTGTATTGCTGGTTGGAGTCTGTGTCGCCGAATACACGCAGGATTTCCTTTTTTGTCAGGGTCTTATGGCAGCATTCGTCGCCGATGGTGAAGAGAAACCCCTTTTCATGGCGTTTCTCATAACAGTCAATCTTTGTATGCCTTGCGGCAAAGTACCACGACAGAAGATAGGATTCCCCGCCGTTTCCGCCGCCCCTTCCCTCAAAATAGACGTCCAAAAGCTGCTCCGCAATGCGGATATCCGCCTCGAACTGTGTGGTCTGAAGGGGAGCCTCGTCACTTTTGGAATCACCGATGGCCTGAAACATGATGTGGGGATTTGTCACCGGATTTTTATCGTAAATCTCCAGCATGGTACGGTTCAGCGCGCCCCTGGCAATGTGCTCCGACAGATAGCCCATGGAGCCCGTCACGTCCAGTCCCACAATGATGGCAGTGGAAGCAGGATTATCCAGGGAATCGCAGGATTCCCTGTACTTCACGCCATAGGAATTTAAGTGTGGTTTCATGGATGTGGAACGGTACAGATCCTGTACCGTTGACTGATCATTGATATTGCGGGCAGACCTCAGCCTGTCCCAGTCCCTGCTTTGATAACTTCCGTGTCCCATATGTTACCTCCGTTCTGTCTGCAAAAGGGTTTCCCCGCTTCTGCTGTATATCTCTTCTTCCGTCATGGACAGGGGGATGAACTTCCGTTCCCCATAGGATTCTGCCAATACCCTGTCCCATTTGGCAAAGTCCGCCCTGGCATCCGGCTCCGGCGGCTGGAGCAGAAAGCGGCGGAAGGGTTCCGGCAGGGGCATGCCCTGGGGGGACGGCCTTGCATCGGGCTGTGCGTTTTCCTCTCTTGCATCGGGCTGTGCATTTTCTTCCCATGTACCAGGCTGTGCGTTTTCCTCCCTTGTACCAGGGTGTGCGTCTTCTCTCTTTGAATCGGGGTAAAGCCCTTCCTTTAATGCTTCCCTGTCAGGATACCCCAGAAGCCTGGCGGCAACCAGCCGGATGCTTTCCAGGTCTGTTGCGGCGGTACAGCGGCTTTTCTGGTTTGGCGAATGAAATCCCGGAAAATGCATGCCCTTTTTCAGGTAGGGGATGACGCTTTCCGATGCCCCCACGGTTTCTGAACCAATATACCCGGCGAACCACCAGCCGCCGTAAAGGTAAATCTGGTGATTTGCAGGATCCACAAAGAGATTTTCCGCCGTGAAGGCGTTCAGTGTCATTTGGTTATAGTCCAATAGGCAGCAGAGGTTTTCCAGTCTGCTGACGATCCATGCCACGTGCCGGTCCATCAGTGTGCCGAGCATTTGCAGGGGATAGGCGCCCTCCTTCTTCTCGATGGCGAGGAAAATCCTGCCGTCCTCCAGCCGGCATTCCGTTACCACCCTGGGGACATAATTTGCCAGTTCCCTTTCCATCTCCGGTGAAGGGTACGTAAGCTTTTCTGCCATTTCCCTGTAGCGAGCGGCATACCCGGCATGTTCCGGTTCAAATAGAAATAGGATATTGCACCTAGCCACATACATGGTACACAGGTCTGTCCTGCGCTTTGTCAGGTATGTAATCTCCATGACCGCACCGTCCTCCCTGACAAGCTCCTCCCTGCTGGCATCCACCCAGAACCCCTCCTCAGGCGCCGCCTTGGGGCTTTGGTTCAGCAGCGCCGCAAACTGTTCCTGGAATTGCTCAAAGAGCTTCCTGTCATGGTCAAACACGGTTGATTTATTTCCGCAGTATGGGCAGACCGCGAGATTTTGCCGGGGGTCAAAGTCCAGGATCCCGTTGCACATTTTACATTTCAGAATTGCCATGGCGCTGCAAATTCCTTTCCAGTATATTTGGATGTCACTTTCATTGTAACAGTTCAGCCTTCGGACAAACGGTTACCTTTCATTTCTTTTGACTCGCTCACGTCAGGTCAAGTCCCTGTACCAGCATGTTGCAGCATATCCTGGCGATTTCCCGTGGCGGAAGCGGGGCGGGGTGATAAAGCCATGTCTCTATTACCCCTATGCACCCGGAGACGGCGAAAGCCTCCGCGTAGTCATATTCACAGCCGGTCTTTTTGTGGGCGAGAACCTGATAGATGCGCTCTTTCACCAGGTTTTTCAAACGATTGACAAAGGCAAGGTCCCCGTGAGGTCCTATCATTACCCTTGCCATATCCCGACGGCGGTCCAGAAGGGAGAAAATATCTGCCAGTATGGCTTCCGGTGTGGATTCCTCCTGTCCCAGGCCGGTGGAGCGGCTGAGGATCTCGTTAAATTCTACGAACATTTCATATTCCTTGCTTCTTAGAATATCATATATATCACAGTAATGCAGATAAAAAGTCCCTCTGGTGATATCGGCCAGATCAGTGAGCTCCTTGACGGTGATATCCCGGATCTCCTTTTCGGCCATCAGCTGGATCAGGCTCTGCTGCAGCAGTGTCCGCGTGCGGCGTACCCGCCGGTCCGTTCTTTTGCCCTGCATGGAGTTGCCCTGTATGAGGCTGTCTTGTATGGAATTGCCCTGTACGGATTTGTCCTGTGTCGTACAGGAAGGAGCGGCTTCCGGGGGATTACTTTTTGCGGCGGTATTAGTTTTCATGGCGGCGTTGATTCCCTTTGATTCGATATTTAAAGACTATTTTCTAAAAGTTTCATAAAAAATAGACATAATAAGGCAAAGTGTCTAAAAATGTACATTTGCCAAGAAAGTGTATATTGTTTTTTTATTGAGTTTCATTATAATAACTCTAGAAAAGAAAGTCAACAAAAGGGCTGTGATTCCCGGAAAGAGGAGACTATGGAAAAGGAGAAGCAGAACAATTCCTTTATGATGAAGCTTTCCACGCTGATCGTGGATAAGCGCAAGGGCTTTTACCTGGTTTTCATCATGCTGATCATTTTCAGCATATTTTCTATGAACAAGGTAAAGGTCAACAATGACCTGACCACTTATCTGCCGGACACCACAGAGACCAGGCAGGGGCTGGACCTGATGGAGGAACAGTTTATTACTTACGGGACTGCCCGTATCATGGTGTGTAACATTACGCTGGAGGAAGCGGAGCGGCTTGCGCCTCTCATCGAGGAGATGGAAGGGGTCAGTATGCTGGACTTCGGGGAAGAAAACTATCATGATATGGAGGCGCTGTTTGAAGTCACTTTCGCAGGTGAGGCGGACGGGGAGGAGACGCTGGAGTATCTGAACGGCGTGCTGGATGAATTGTCCGGCTACGATGTGTATTATACCTCCGATATCGGCCAGGAGGAGCGGGATGCCTCCGATCTGGACAACGACATGATTATTATACTGATGCTGGCCGGCGTGGTGATCGTGGCAGTGCTGCTCTTTACTTCCACTACATATGCGGAGATACCGGTATTCCTGATGACCTTTATCACGGCGGCTATTTTAAATAAGGGAACCAACTACTGGTTCGGCACCATCAGCTTTGTCACCAATTCCATAGCGGTGGTGCTGCAGCTGGCACTGGCGGTGGATTATGCCATTATCCTCTGTCACCGCTTCATGGAGGAGCATGAGGACAAGGATGCCAGGGAGGCGGTGATCGTGGCGCTGAGCAAGGCGATCCCGGAGATCTCCTCCAGTTCCCTGACCACAGTGTCCGGCATGATCGCCATGATGTTCATGCAGTTCAGGATCGGCTATGACATGGGTATCGTGCTGGCGAAGGCGATCGTCCTCAGCCTTGTGTCGGTATTCTTCCTGATGCCGGGCCTGCTTCTGACCTTTGCCAGGGCTATCGACAATTCCCACCACAGAAGCTTTGTGCCGAAGATCACCATGGTGGGAAAATTCTGCGTACATACCCGTTATATCGTGCCGCCGATTCTGATCGTGGTGGTGATCGTGGCGGCGGTATTGTCCGGCAGGGCGGAATATGTCTACGATGTCAATACGCTGGAGGCCAATAAGATGAGCGCCAACCGTTTTTCCGTCAGCATGGTGAACCGGGAGTTTGGCACCATCAATCAGCTGGCGGTGATCGTGCCAAACGGGGACTATGAAAAGGAGGCGCAGGCGTTGAAGGCGCTGGCGGCCATGGAGGAAGTGGATTCCTGTATGGGGCTGGCAAATATTGAGGCCATGGACGGTTACATTCTGACACAGCAGCTTTCCCCCAGGGAGTTCGCCGAGCTGATTGACATGGATATAGAGATCGCGAACCTGCTGTATTCGGCTTATGCCGTGGACGGGAGCAATTACGGTGCCCTGGTAAACGGTGTGAGCAGCTATAAGGTGCCTTTGATTGATATGTTTCTCTTTATCTATGACCAGAAGGAGAGCGGGAACATCACCCTGGAGGATGACCTGGAGGAGACGCTGACGGACGCTTATTCCCAGATCAGCATCGCCAGGGATCAATTGCTGGGGGAGGACTGCAGCCGTTTCGTGCTGGAATTGTCAGTGCCCGTGGAGGGAGAGGAAACCTATGCGGCACTGGAGAGGATCCGTAATACCGTGGCCCGGTACTATGATTATGAGGATATTTATCTGGTGGGCAATTCCACCAGCGACAAGGATCTGAGTACCTCGTTTAGTCTGGATAATACGATCATTACCGTCCTGACGGCATTGTTCGTTATGATCATACTGCTGTTTACGTTCCAGTCGGCAGGGCTTCCCGTGCTGCTGGTACTGACCATCCAGGGCAGTATCTGGATGAACTTTTCCCTGCCCTATCTGCAGAGTGAGCCGGTGTATTTTCTGGGATACCTGGTGGTTTCCGCTATTCAGATGGGCGCTACCATCGATTACGCCATTGTCATCACCAGCCGTTACATGGAACTGAAAACCTATATGCCCATAAAGAAGGCTATCGTGGAAACCTTGAACCAGGCGTTTCCCACCATTGTCACCAGCGGCTCCATGCTGGTGGCAGCAGGCTTCATCATCAGCAATGTCTCGTCCAACGCGGTGGTGGCGGCTATCGGCCTGGCCCTGGGCAGGGGTACGCTGACCTCTATTGCCCTGGTGCTGCTGGCGCTGCCCCAGACCCTTCTGATCGGCGACATTATTATAGAAAAGACAGCCTTTACGTTGAAACGGGATCTGGTGAAACCCCTGCCCTCCGGCGGAAGGATCCGCATGAACGGTCATATCAAGGGCTATGTGAATGGCGTTGTGGACGGGGAGTTTTTCGGTGTCATCGACGGCGAGATGGGGGCTGTGATCCGGGCGAAGGATACCATGGAGAACCTGGACGCAGAGGAACAGGCTCAGGCGGTGCCGAAGCTGGAGGCTGTGGAAGAGGCGGATGCGGAGGAACAGGCTCGGCCGGTGCCGCAAATGGAGACTGTGGAAGAGGCGGACACGGAGGAACAGACCCAGGCAGTGCCGAAGCTGGAGGCCGTGGAAGAGGCGGACGCGGAGGAACAGGCTCAGCCGATGCCACAGCTGGCAGCCATGGGGAAAACGGATGCCCGGTCTGTCGGTCTGACGGAAGGCACGGAGGAACAAGGGAGCGCGGAACAGGGGAAGGATGAAGGAAAGGATGCCGCGGCCAAGGGAGAAGCAGGAGGTGACAGGGCATGAAACAAGGTATGAAACAGGCACATAAAGTCATCAGGAAATATATGTCACTTGCCATGACCGGCTTACTGCTGCTCTCGCCCATGCAGGCGCTGGCGGAGAGCGATATTACGTTTGGACAGTACCGGTCGGGAGAATTGGCTGACCAGGCTGCAAGTGAAAGCGCTTATACGGTGATCCCTGTCTCCACGGAGGAAGAACTGGCGGTACTGGCGGAAAACTGTCAGCTGGATACCTGGTCGCGGGATAAATATATTCAGCTGGAGAACGATATCAGTCTGACGGAGCACAGGGATCTGATGATTCCCAGCTTTGGCGGCATCTTTGACGGGGGCGGGCACAAGATATCCAATCTGGAGCTTACCCAGGCGGGCTCTGCCCAGGGATTGTTCCGCTATATCCAGGAGACGGGAACGGTGAGGAACCTGGAGGTATCCGGCAGGGTGCTTCCCGGGGGTACGCGCAGCCAGGCGGGTGTCCTGGCGGGTGTCAATTACGGTCATATCACGGACTGCGCCGTTTACGGGAGCGTAACAGGAAGCCAGGATGTGGGCGGGATTGCAGGTATCAATGAATCCACAGGGGAGATCAGGGCATGCCGGTCGGCGGTCATGGTGTCAGGCGACCATTCCGCGGGAGGCATCTGCGGTACCAACAACGGAACGCTCAATAACTGCAAAAATTCCGGCGGCATCAATATTTACAGCACGGAGGTGGAGTATGACCTGGAGGATCTGACCATGGAAAACCTGGACGACCTGAACAGTGCGGCCAATATGGAGGCGCATACGGATACCGGTGGGATAGCCGGATTTTCCAGGGGAAAGATTTATTATTGCAGCAATTCCGGCATTGTGGGTTATTCCCATATCGGTTATAATACCGGCGGTATCGTGGGACGGCTGCATCAGGGATATATCCAGAGCTGTACGAATACCGGCCATGTCATGGGGCGGAAGGACGTGGGCGGCATTGTGGGGCAGATGGAGCCTTTTCTGGAGATCCAGTATCTCAATGACAAATTGAGTGAGATAGACAGGGAGACGGAGAGGCTGTTTGACCTGCTGGACGCGGCACATGGGGACATCAGCAGTTATGGCAGTCAGGCTTCTGATCTGACGAGATCAGTGTCAGACCATCTCACCAATGTGAATACGGCCGGCGGCGGCCTGACTGCCGCCGCCAATGATCTCTGGTATATTTACAACCAGGAACTGTCCGGGCTGGGCAGCGACCTGCAGCGCCTGAATACGGATCTGGGGGATTTGGCGGGGAACAATAATAATATAGAAATTGAACTCCCTGACCTGTCGGTCAGCTCAGGGAACGCGCTGGGAGGCATCACAGGCGGAAGCGGTTCCGTTGGCGGCATCACAGGAGGAAATCATTCTGCCGGCGGCACCACAAACGGAAACCTGAATATACAGCTGCCGGACAACACGGAGGAATACCGTGCCGCGCTGAGACGGTTTGGGGACAGTGCGGGCGCCCATATCAGCAATATGACCACGGCCACCGGGGACAGAAGGGAAGGCATCACCAATGACCTGAATACCTTTAACGCGGAGCTGGGGGCGGCGGGTGAGCAATTACAGCAGCTTTCCGGGGTGCTGCAGCAGGGCTCGGATCATATCAGCGCCGATGTGGACGCGGTGATCGGTCAGTGCAGGGTTCTGCGCCGGTCCATCCAGGGCTTGCGCGATGACCTGTTCCGCTATGAGGGGATCACGGTGTCGGACGATTCGGACGAAGCGGCGGGTGAGGAACTGGGGGATCCGGAGACGGTGCAGACAGCCTTCTATGATACGTCCGCTTTCCAGCAGGGAAAGGTGACACTGTGCACCAACAAGGGACTTGTGGAAGCGGACAACAGTGTGGGCGGCATTGTGGGACAGGTGGCCACGGAATATGACTTTGACCCGGAGGAGGATATCGAAGTCAGCGGCGCGGAGAGTTTCCACATCGAGCAGACGGTGAAGGCCGTGATCCGGGAGAGCCGTAATTTCGGAGATGTGACGGGGAAGAAGGATTATGTGGGCGGCGTGGCCGGCAGGGCGGACTTTGGGGCAGTGATTTCCTGTGAGTCCTACGGCACGGTCAGCAGCACCGGAGGAAGCTATGTGGGCGGTATTGCCGGTTCCTCTAGCTATTGTGTCAGAAGCTGCTATGCCATGGGACAGCTTTCGGGCAAGAATTATGTGGGCGGTATCGCGGGAAAAGGCTGTGATATTTTCTACAGCTATGCCTATCCCATGCTGGAACTGACCGGGGAGTGCGGGGGCTCCATCGCAGGCCAGCTCCAGGAGGAGGGGATCCTTGCCGGAAATTACTACGTCCGGGGGAATGTGCCGGGCATTGACGCCATCGGCTATGAGGGCGGTGCAACGCCGCTCACTTACGAAGAGTTCTGCAGCAGCGATGGCGTCCCGGCGGCGTTTTCAGAGTTTACCGTAAGCTTCCAGACGGAGGGGGAGGAACTGGCTTCCTTCCAGTGCCGTTACGGGGAGGCAATCGATCCGGCTGAGATTCCTGCGGTGCCGGAGAAAGAGGGTTGTTACGGCTTCTGGCCCGAATTTGACTATTCCTGTGTCACCGGCAATCGTGTGCTGGAGGCGCAGTATGAGAAGTGGGTCTCTTCCCTGGCCAGTGTGGAACGGGATGAGGAAGACAGGGTGCGTGTCCTTGTCCAGGGAGAGTTCCTGCCGGAAATGCGGCTTGTCCTGGAAGAGACGGCGGAGGGAACCGCGGTTTCTGTGAAGGGCACGGAGGAGACAGGAGATTTCACGGGTCCTGTGACGGTGAGAGCCGTCTGCAGGGATCCGGAAAATGCCGTGGTGGAGCTGTATGAAAACGGCAGTTACCGGCAGGTGTCCGTGGAGGTGATGGGAAGTTATGTGGAGTTCTCCATGGAGGCTCCCGGAACCTTCCGGCTCACGGAGCAGGAAGACGGAAGCGGGCAGATCTGGATCGGGTGCGCCGGAGCGGCAGCCGTGGTACTGGCGGCAGCGCTGATCATAAAAGGCATTCGCAGAAGGCGGAAGCAGAAGAAAGCCGATTGACAATCAGTATTCCAGTCGTTACAATATTGATCAGGGAAGCGCTTTCATCAGCGTTTCCCTGAAAAGGAATCCGGAGTAATTTGCGGAAGTACCATCAGATGAAGCGGATGAATCTGATGGACAGATTGGAGGAAAGGATATGGCAGAGGTTATGACAGATAAACAATTTGATAAAATAATAAAGATGATATCAATGATTCTGGACGGGTGTAAGGATCTGTAGGAGGCAAAAAGGAAAGTGAATGAACTTTCTGACACTCCCAATCAGCAGAAAAATGATTAATCCAAAAATCAGGAAAGGGACGCTTCGCATGAGGAGGCGTCTCCTTTCCTGAATGTGCAGACAGATACGGCATTTAGAGGAAACTTATAATATAAGCAGAAAATACAAAACACTATCGGGAAAGAATACAGGAGGGACGGCTGTGGAAAAGAAAGACCTCATGCAAATATGTGAAGCATATTGTGCGAAGCTCAGAATCTCACCATTTTGGGATGTAAAGCTACAGCTTGTTGAAGATGTTTCATGGCGGAAAACGGGGGATATTAAAATAGACTGTGATGACAGAAAAGCTATTCTGCTGTTGAACGTGATCAATCCAAAACAGGAAAACCTTGAAGAAGTAATAGTGCATGAACTTATGCATTTAAAAATGTATCCTCTTGACCAGGTAACGGAATCGCTTATCAAAAGCTGCCTTGAAGAGGGAACCGCGGCACAAAGATTTGCTTATGGGCAATTTTTTACCCGATAGGAAATTCCGTCCTGGCCGGGGAAGAATGCGAAGCATTCTTCGAAGTGCCGCTTGCGGCACTTTTTTACAGCGCTGGAACAGACAGTTGAGGAATTGACAAAATGTTTCCTGCTTGAATTTGGAGATAACAGGGAACTGTCTTTTGGAAGATGCGGAGGACTGAAATCGTTCAATGAGCTTTATGACGGATTATCTGATTTGGAGTAGCATTTATATAAAAACTCTAATTTATGAGGATGTTGCATGGGGACAGGGAGGCTGGTGCCATGGGTAAAATAGAGGGAATAAAGATTAAAAATTACGGCCCTTTAAAAGAAGTTGTTCTGGGAAGGACTCTTTCTCATCAGAAACCGGAACCATTAGGGAATATGATTACGATCATAGGTCCCAGCGGGAATGGGAAAAGTACACTTGCAGATGCTTTCGGGTTTATTGCAGACTGTCTTGAATTGGGGCTTGAAGCGGCGTGTGATGTAAACAACCGCGGCGGATATGACCAGCTGATCTCACAGGGAGTAAAAGAACCGATATCTTTTGAAATATATTATAGGGAGAATAAAAACACGACGCCTATCACATATGAATTGGAGATAGATAAAGATAAATATGAACGCCCATATGTCAAGATGGAACGCTTGAGATACCGGAATCAAAATATAGGACGACCGTTATCCTTTTTATATCTGCAGAACGGAGTGGGGTATGCCTTTGAAGGAAAAAAAGGAGGACAGGATGAACAGGGAAATGAAATAGACGGGAAAAAAGTGAATGTGAATTTAAGCGATAAAAGGCGTTTGGGAATTGTCACACTTGGGGCGATGAAGCAGTATGAGAGAATCGAAAAGTTTCTTGGGTTTTTGAGAAGCTGGTATTTGTGTTATTTCCTGCCAGATGTCGCAAGGAAGATTCAGACTGCTGCGCCGCATCCGTATTTGGACCGGCACGGAAGTAATATCAATAACGTGGCGCAATATATGTACCGGGAGAATAAGAATGAATTTATGAAGGTATTGGAGCATATCCAGGACAAGCTTCCCGGAATTTATAAGATTGAACCGCAGAAATTTGACAATGGACAGATGATGTTAAAGTTCTGGGAAAATGGATTTGAAAATGCGTTCTATTCTCCCAAAATGTCAGATGGTACATTGAAGCTTTTTGCATATTATCTGCTGTTGCATGAGAGAAATCCAAGACAGCTGGTTTTTATTGAAGAGCCGGAGAATGGATTGTATCACCATTATTTGGCAAATCTGGCAGGAGAGATGGCGGAGAATGTCAGGGAAAATAACAAAAAACAGTTATTTGTGACAACGCACAGCCCGTTTTTCGTAAATGCCCTGCACCCACAGGATGTATGGGTGTTGAAAAAGGGGGAGGATGGATATTCTACTGCCACACGGGCTTCCGAGTATCCGTTTGTAAAAGAGTTGTCAGAAGAAGGTGTGGAACTGGGAAATATGTGGTATAGTAAATATTTTGGGTAAGGAGCAGATTTATGTATTTTCAATTTCTGACAGAGGATAAATCGACGGAAGTGCTTGTGGGACAGATTATGAGTAAATTAAAAGAAGCTTATCCTCAAAAGGAGTTGTTTTATGATATTAAAAGTTTCCATGGAATAGGGCATTTGAAAAAGCAGGGAAACGCTCAGCAGCAGAAAACGGGAATGTTGTTAAATGATTTATTCCCGATTATGCGAGGAATGGGCAAGGCTGATCGGGGCGCAAATGAGCCTTACGGAGAACGCATCGCCTAGTTATCTTTTCTTCATGGGAAGTTTGACTAGGAGGATAGAGACTGCGTAGGAGGCGCATATTCTATGTCTGTTGACAGTCATATGCCCCGGTGGGGGTAATTGACGATCCCCACGAACAGGGGCAGATCGCCGCGGAAGATGCAGAAGAGGAACGGTCGGTTCAGGACGAAGCCCACCTCTTCGTCGGGAAGAGCTGCCGCACCGTCGCCCTGCATAACGGTAAAGGCAGTGGCGGTGCAGCCTTCCTCGTCAATGACTACCCTGGCGGCATGGCTGGACCGGGAGAGGGTAACGGGTACACTTACATCAGTGGTCATGGGGGTGAAGTCGGACAGCGCCGGGTCAAAGACGTCGGTGACGCCCAGTGCCTGCAGCCCCTCCCCCAGATCGAACTGGGAAGCCACGTTGAATTTGGGGATCGATTTCTTTACAAAGAGAAATTTTTGATTCTCCCATTCGTACCTGTTTGCGGTAAAGAGGAAGTCCATGGCCTGCCTGTCAGAGAGAAGCTCTTCCGGAGAGATTCCCTCGTCGGGCAGAAGGAACCACATGGTGCCGCTCTCCTCGAAAGACTGGTTTACGGCGGTGAAATGGTTTCCCCAGTAGTAGGACTGGCCGTCTCTTTGATGCATGAAATCGGTTTCCACATCCCCGGAGGGCGTATGGAAAGTCTGGGGGGTAGTATTTTCTTTTGAAAATTCGTTATCCCACCTGGCCCTGAAATAAACGGTGGAAGCCAGTGCCAGGATGGTATCGCTGTCCAGGCTGATATTCCCGGACTGTTCTTCCAGAAGTCCCCCTGTCTGTTCATTGAGCCAGCTTTGCAGGGCATTGTTGAACGACGCCGACCCCATTTTTCCCCGGTAGGAGGAGGCATAGAAGTCCCGTGCCAGGAGATCCATGGTGTCCTGGTCAAAATGTATGTCCTTGTCCAGCCACAGGGAATTTGCCAGAATGGAAGTCACGATTCCATCGTCCCGGTAGCTGGAGTTCCATACATCGCTGGCCTGTTTACGCAGGGCATCCATACTGTCGCTGCCCAGGAGGGTCAGGATCTGCTCCCGGCTTTCGCCGTCTGTGAGCTGGGCCAGCATGGACAGGGCCATATAGACGTTCAGGGGGGAATAGACACGGTTTTCCCCCTCTGCCCCGGTCAGGAAGGTTCGGGCGCTCCGAAGGGAAAAATCCTTCAGAGGGGTGATATCCCCCAGATCCCTCCGCTGAGCCTTTACGTCCTTCCACCATGCATCGTAGAGCGGTTCGGCCAGCTGGGCAGGGCCGCTGGGGTAGGGGGTCATTTCGGGGTACCTGGCCTGGGCAATGGCGTAGGCAGTCAATCTGCTGCCGGGGCGCAGGAAGATGCCCGCCAGTATGGCTGCCACTAACACCACCGCTGCCGCTTTCGGCCAGCGTTTTTGAGGGCTCCGGAAAAGGCGCTTTTTTGAAGCCGCGTTTGACCTGCTGGCCAGTTCGTCCCGTATGTCGGTGATACCGTTAAATTTATCCTGTGAATCCATAACAATCCTCCATGCTTTTCATCCTGTTGTTCCCTCTGGTTCCGGAAAAGTCCGCCGATCCTTCCGAAGCCGCCGGCTGAACGGTTGTTATTATGCCATGATAGCCTCGCAATCACGGCATGGATGGCCATTCGGCTCTATTATACGTAACAGTTCAGCCCCGATCGTGCCGGGCGGCTTGGGTTTGTGGAGGAAGGGACGGCGCAGGGGAGACAGGGGTACTT
>CAOKWI010000051.1 GCA_948473115.1 uncultured Lachnospiraceae bacterium
TATCCATGCCTTCATTATATCTTATCTATCTTTTTTTGAAAATTGATTTCCGTGTGTCGTAAGGGGCTTGTTATAATTAGAATAGATATCACAAAATCAGTGTACATTTATAGAAAGCAGATGAGCATATGCCGGGTGTGTCAGATATTGTAAAAGATTCCGTGGTTGAATTTTCCAGGCTGCAAAATTGGATGTTATCTTCCAAAAGGAATAACGATGAGGCGACTTACCAGATGATGTATGACCGATATATTGAATTAAAGGTAATTCTTGCCGCGGCGGGTGTAAACATTACGGAACTTGGTAAGATTAAAGGATAATAATTCAACGGATCATAAAAAACTGCTTGCTAAAGTGAGGGTGACTGTGTTATAATAGCTTTCGTCAGTGATGGCGAAGCCATAGGGGAATAGTACAATGGTAGTGCGGCGGTCTCCAAAACCGTTGATGGGAGTTCGATCCTCTCTTCCCCTGCGATAGGCCTGGAAGCATATGCTTTCAGGCTTTTTAACTAATTGTCAAAAGAGGAACTGTGTTTTGGCAGGGAAGAATGCGAAACACTCCCAAGGTGTTTTACAGGGATGCGTTACAGGAGGCGGTTCATATGGAAGAAGTGAATATGGAAGAAAACAATCAGTTGGAGCAGGCGCTGGCCACTCTGCACCAGTTTGTGCTGAACCTGGCAGAACAGGCGGGCGAAAAGCCTGAGTACGGAGAAAAACTGTGGCGGGGCATCAGGGCTTCGGAGGGACTGCTGCAGGAGCTTGCCTATTATCACGATTACCATAATTTCCTTTGCAGATACCAGGTGGCGGGCTATACGCTGGCAGATGTGCTGGTGTGGCAGGTGGATCACTTCAAGCTGTACATGGACCGCCCGGACGAGATGAACCGATACAGGCAGCAGCGGCTGCTTCTGGAGTCCTTTGAGACTATGGTGGAAATGGAGCGCGATCCCGCTCCATTTGTTGAAAAGATGCGGGGGGAGACAGGTACAGATATCCATTGACAGAGCAATTTTCAAATACGCTCCAGTGGTCATAAAAAGAGGAAGTACAATGCCGAAGACGGCGCTGTACTTCCTCTTGCATATATCAGATTTCACCCTTTGTGTAGGCCCGTTCCGCCTCCAGCGTCTGTGGAATTTTAGTGTTGCAGCTGCGAAGCTTCTGCATGAACATATCGATGTGATGCAGCCGCTGGTTCATTACCACGTTTCGGTGTGCGATCATTTCTGTAAACATGGGATTCTGTTCCAGCGTCTTGCTCAGCTTGGCCGGGAAAGGACAGTAGGTGAGCAGGATCTTCCGCGCCACCTTGTTCAGTCTGGGGGAACCGGTGCCCTCGAAGAATACCCACACAATATAATCCCTCACAAACATTTCCTTAAAGCTGTTCTTCGCCCTTTGCAGGCTGTTCTTGATCTTTTCCTTCGCCTCGTTGGTCAGTTCATGGTTCTTTCGGAAGAACTGTACATAATCGAAATATTCGCTGGTCAGGGAGCGCTCGGACACATCGTTCCAGCGGCTGCCCTGTACACGCTTGCACATCTCCCAGCGGAATTCTCCGGCAAGGCGTACCATGGTGGCATTGATATCTTCCATGTGGAAGATGGAGAAAAGCATGCGCGCAGGGGAATTGCGCTTTTTGCCTTCGATCTCCTGCCACATCACGCCCCTGACGCCCACATTGGGCAGCAGGATCACATCGGGCAGGTATTCCAGATGGATCATCTCCTTGCCCATGATGGCCGCGTTCTCAAGGTCAAGGCTTTCACGGTAAAATACGGAGTAATCCACACTCTTTATCATTTCCAGGGTCTTACTGATCTGGCTTACCGTCACATAGGATTCCTTCAGATCCTTCATCACATTGTCCGCGGCAAAGAGAGGGCAGAAGGTGGTGATGCGTCCGGAAGTGATCTTGTTGGCGGACACAAACAGATTATCCATCTCAAACCTGACTTTCAGCAGGGCGTCGTTCTTCATGGCAGTTGCCTGCGCCTCGGTGAGCTTCCCGGTGGCCTTCTGTTTGTTAATATTGTCAAAGAAATCTTCATCAAACTCATTGCGGCTGGGATTCTTGCGGCCGTCATAGATGGCGCGCAGCCAGTCGTAAAAGGTAAATACGCCAAATTCGGAGCAATCCCCCATATTGTTTGCCAGATTGTAGAGAATGGTACAGTTGGCGGCTCCGGCCAGCTCCTCGTCCACATAGCCGAAGTACAGGAACATACGCACCGGAACAGGGACGACGTCCGTCTGCAGGGATCTCTCAAATACGGCGGCGTAAAGCGCATTAAACTCAGTGGTCAGCTGTCTGCGCAGCCTGCCTGCTTCCTCCTCCGTGGAATTTTTATCCTCCAACGCCCTGTAAGCGATCACATGCTTGCGGAAGGAGGGCCCGATCTCCAGATCCACGCCGGCAAATCCCAGAATGGTGGTGAGGGAGCCGGAGAGCTCCGACGGGACAGCAGGATTTTCCGTGGCGGGACCTGTTTCTGTCTCTTTCGGGACGGCGCCTGCCGCTGCGGAGATGCTTTCCCGGAAGCTGCGGATCCTGGGAACTGCCACTTCCCTGTTTACGGAAGAATCCTTTTCAAATTTATCGATAATCCGTGCGATTGCAGCGTAGAGACTGTCCGCATCCTCGCTGTTCTGGCCGAGCCGGAGATACATGGAGGTCAGCATTTCAAACAGATCTTCCCCGGATTCATTGAAATAGAAAGAGGCGATCTGCCTGCGATATTGATACTGCTCCTCCAGGCTTGCATAGATCTGCCGGAAGTCCTGGCTCCCCCTGAGCAGGATGCCCATGGCCAGGCCGATCTCCTGACACAGATAGCGGCTGGCGTCTCCGGCGTATGCATGCTGCAGCCCCAGATAATAGTCTCCCAGCCAGGTGTCGGGCGTCTCAGCACCGGGATAGGCGTTCACATCCGACAGATTGAACGCCGGCGGCTGGACGCGGTAACGGTTACAGAGCGTCGTACAGAGGTCATAGTCGTTGAGCAGCTCCTGGTGGAGATTGTCACAGACAGCCTCCGCAGGAATGATCTGCCCCATCACCTTATTCAGCTGCCGGAACAGGGACAGCAGGATCAGCTTTGCCATCGCCGCGTGGGAGCGCAGCACTTTTTCCAGCGCATCGATGTTGTTCAGAGGATATGTCATAATGGTGATATCCTCCAATGTCACGTAATCCACAAAATGCACCTCGGAACATATTTCACATATGCCGATCACATCTCCCTCGGCCAGCGTATAGACGCCGCCGGGATAGGTTGCCTGTACTTTCCCCTTGGTGATGATGTGCAGAGCGGTTACAGGCTGCCCGCTCGCATAAATCACTTTACCTTTTTCTAAAATACTACCCGCCATATCTTTAATCTCATTTCTGCCGCAGTGCGGCTTTTTCTATTGTCTGAATTCATTATACAACAAACAGGGTGTAATTTTCTACTGTACTTTTAATAAAAATGTGATAAAATAAAAATACATCTGTGTCAGTTTTTGTGTTACAGTTCACGCGTCAGTCTGTTCAGGCTCAAATTTCATGCTCGCATGAAAATTTGAGATGACAGACTGAGGAAGGGAACGCCGGATCATGAGCAAAAGGAGCCGCGCCAGCGGCGGGGAGTGCCGCAGGCACGGTTTTGCGAATGGCGTTACGTGAACTGTGACAATGAGAAATATTTTAGAAAGGTATGGTTTACATAAAGATGGAAGAGAATCGGGAGTATATGCAGCAGCTTATGGAGGAATACAAGGAGATGGCAGCCCCTCTGCTGAAATATCTGCCATGGTTTGAGAAAAACGCCGGGCAGGCGGGCAATTCCTTTTACAAGGGCTCGGAGGTCAGCGAGCAGAGCATTGCGATACCGGTGTATGACGCCAATCTCATGAACTTTGTCAAAGAAGCGTCCCGTTCAAAGCTGATGGATCGAAACTATCCTTATGTCTATACCAGAAACCGCATCAAGACCCACGATGATGAACGGAAGGTCATTCAGCGCGCAGGAGTCAGGGAATGGGATCTTCTGAGAGGAATCCTGTCCAAATACGTGCTGGGAGGCAGGACCAAGAGCATGCTGTGGAGCCAGGGGGTTCAGGAGAATATTTTCTACCTGGTGCTGAAGCAGATGCGTGAGATCATCGAATACTGGGACAAGTCCAATGACAGGGGATAGGAGAAGCGGCTGCTTGGCGGCGGATTGTGAGGATGTATGGGCGAGAAATCAATACAGAAGAGACGATATATTTTGGAGACTGCCAGGAGAGTGTTCGTTGAGAAGGGCTTTAAGCGGGTTACCATGAAGGATATTGTGGAGGCGTGTGAGATCAGCCGCGGAGGATTGTACCTCTATTTCGAGAGCACAGGCCAGATTTTTCTGGAGGTGCTGAAGCTGGAGAGCGAGGAGACGGACGACGTGTTCTCCGACAGCATCACGGAGGACGCCACAGCGGCGGATATCCTGATTCTGTTCCTGCAGGAGCAGAAGAAGGAGCTTCTCCGTAAGAAGGACACCCTGACCCAGGCGATCTATGAATATTATTTCGAAAATCAGCCGGTCAGAAAGGATAATATACTGCGGAAGCAGTTTGATTCCGCTGTGAAGATCATAGAGAAGCTCATAGAGACAGGGGTGGAAAACGGGGAGTTTTACTGTGAGGACTGTAAGGGAACGGCGCGAAACATCATGTTTGTGCTGGAGGGACTGAAAATTTCCGCCCAGACCATAGGCATTACGGCGGACACTGTGGACAGGGAGATCTCTTACATACTGAGATCCCTTGATGTGGAAGGTGTGTAAAGAAATTCTAAGATACACAAATTGTGAAGGCAATTCGAAGAATGCCAAGCGGCCAAGTTCGCTTTGGGCAGGCATTCTTCTCATGGAATGCCTGTGCCGATTGAATGCCTGTGCCGACTGCGTCGGCATGGCGGAAGGCGTGAAGAATCAAATTAAAACAGAAACAGATCAATGCCTGGAGGAGCAGTATGGGAAACGTAAGACGCATTTATGTGGAGAAAAAGGAGCCTTTTGCGGTAAAGGCGAAGGAATTGCATGAGGAACTGAAAAATTATCTGGGAATCAATGTGAAGGGGGTGCGGGTATTTATCCGCTATGACGTGGAGAACATCTCCGACGAGGTGTTTGCCAAAGCGTGCAGAACCGTTTTTTCCGAGCCTCCCGTGGACGACCTGTATGAGGAGGGCATCGAGATACCGGCGGACGGCAGGGTGTTTTCCGTGGAATTTCTGCCCGGCCAGTTCGACCAGAGGGCGGATTCCGCCGTGCAGTGTGTGCAGTTCCTGAAGGAATCGGAGGAGCCGGTGATCAGGACGGCGGTCACCTACATGATCCTGGGGGGTATCACAGAGGAGGAATTTGACCGGATTAAGGCATATTGTATCAACCCCGTGGACTCCAGGGAGACAGGGATGGAGAAGCCGGACACGCTGATAACGGCATTCGAAGATCCAGCTGACGTGAAAATCCTGGAGGGCTTTGCACAGATGAAGGAGAAAGACCTTCTGACGCTCTATGACTCCCTTTCCCTGGCCATGACATTTAAGGATTTTTTACATATCCAGAAGTATTTCAGGGAGGACGAGAAGAGGAACCCTTCCATGACGGAGATACGGGTGCTGGATACCTACTGGTCCGACCACTGCCGCCACACCACTTTCTCCACGGAGCTGACGGAGGTGGAGTTCGGGGAGGGCTATTACCGCTCACCCATTGAGACCACCTATCAGAGCTACCTGGACACCAGGGAAGAGATTTTCGCGGGCAGGAAGGATAAATTTGTATGCCTGATGGATCTGGCCCTGATGGCCATGCGGAAATTGAAAAAGGACGGAAAGCTTTCGGACATGGAGGAATCCGACGAGATCAACGCCTGCTCCGTGGTGGTGCCTGTGGAGATGGACTACGGCGACCACAGGGAAACAGAGGAGTGGCTGGTGTTCTTTAAGAATGAGACCCACAACCATCCCACCGAGATAGAGCCCTTCGGCGGTGCGGCTACCTGTCTGGGCGGCGCCATCCGGGATCCCCTCTCCGGCAGGGGCTATGTCTATCAGGCAATGCGCGTCACGGGTGCGGCGGATCCCACGGTGCCTGTGGCGGATACTTTAAAGGGAAAGCTTTCCCAGAAGAAGCTGGTGCGGGGTGCGGCCAGCGGCTATTCCTCCTACGGAAACCAAATCGGCCTTGCCACAGGCTTTGTGAAGGAGATCTACCATCCCGATTACGTGGCTAAGAGGATGGAGATCGGCGCGGTCATGGGGGCAGCCCCCAGAAAGAATGTGATCCGTGAGACCTCCGATCCGGGAGATATCATCATCCTGCTGGGAGGACGCACGGGACGTGACGGCTGCGGCGGCGCAACCGGATCCTCCAAGGTACATACGGAGCAGTCCATTGAGACCTGCGGCGCGGAAGTGCAGAAGGGCAATGCCCCTACAGAGCGGAAGATCCAGAGATTATTCCGCCGTGAGGAAGTAAGCCGCATCATTAAAAAGTGTAACGATTTCGGCGCAGGCGGCGTGTCTGTGGCAATCGGGGAATTGGCGGACGGCCTGACCGTGGATCTGGACAAAGTGCCTAAGAAGTATGCCGGCCTGGACGGTACGGAGCTGGCCATCTCCGAGTCCCAGGAACGTATGGCAGTGGTGGTGGATCCGAAAGACGTAGAAAAATTTTTAGGGTATGCCGCGGAGGAGAACCTGGAGGCGGTGGCGGTGGCAGTTGTCACAGAGGAGCCCCGCCTGATCCTGAACTGGAGGGGAAAGACCATTGTGAACCTGAAGAGGGCTTTTCTGGACACCAACGGCGCCCATCAGGAAACAACCGTGAAGGTGGATATTCCCGACGAGAAGGAGAATTATTTTGAACAGTACGCGGTGCCCGCGGCGGGTGGGAAGCTGGAGGCAGGAAAAGTAAAGGAGGCCTGGCTGACGCTGCTGAACGATCTGAATGTGTGTTCACAGAAAGGGCTTGTGGAGATGTTCGATGCCTCCATCGGCGCGGGAAGCGTCTTCATGCCTTACGGCGGAAAGTACCAGCTGACGGAGACCCAGACCATGGTGGCAAAGCTGCCCGTGCTCCGGGGGAGGACGGATACCGTGACCATGATGAGCTACGGCTTTGACCCCTGCCTCTCCTCCTGGAGCCCTTATCACGGTGCGGTCTATGCAGTGACGGAGTCCATGGCGAAGATCGTGGCCTCCGGCGGAGACTTTGAGAAGATACGGTTTACCTTCCAGGAATATTTCCGCAGGATGACCGGTGACCCCAGCCGTTGGAGCCAGCCCTTCGCGGCGCTGCTGGGAGCCTATGACGCCCAGATGGGCTTCGGGCTGCCGTCTATCGGCGGCAAGGACAGCATGTCCGGAACCTTCAATGACATCGACGTTCCGCCTACCCTGGTTTCCTTTGCGGTGGATATTGCGAAAGCGGGCGATATCATCACCCCTGAATTGAAAAAGCCGGGGAACATCCTGGTACGCTTTAAGATGGAAAAAGATGATTTCGACATTCCCATGTATGAGGACGTTGCGGAGCTGTACCGCTTTATCAGCCATCTGATCCGGGAGAAGATGGTGGTATCCGCCTATGCGCTGGATGCAAAGGGTGCGGCGGCAGCATTGTCCAAAATGGCCTTCGGCAATAAGCTGGGTGTGGAGATCAGGGACGGGGTTTCCGCGGACACGCTCTTCGAGAACGCGCTGGGTGACATTCTGGTGGAGGTGCTCCCGGAGAAGCTTTCCGTATTGACGTCCTCGGAGCATAACGTAAAAGTGATCGGTACGGTGACGGAGGAGCCCGCATTCGTGTATGGGGATGTGCGGATCACCCTGGAGGAGGCTCTCGCTTCCTGGACTTCCAGGCTGGAGAAGGTATTTCCCACCAGGGCGGCCAGGGATACCGCCCCTGTGGAGAGCAGGCTGTATCAGGCTGACAGCGTCTATGTCTGCAGGAACAGGGTGGCGAAGCCTACGGTGTTCATTCCTGTCTTTCCGGGGACAAACTGTGAGTACGACAGCGCGAAGGCCTTTGAGCGGGCCGGTGCAAGCGTGGTGACCAGGGTATTCCGGAATCTGAACGAGGCGGATATCAGGGCTTCCGTGGAGGAGTTTGAGAAAGCCATCGCCCAGGCGCAGATCATTATGTTCCCCGGCGGATTTTCCGCCGGCGACGAGCCCGACGGAAGCGCCAAGTTCTTTGCCACAGCGTTTCAGAATGAGAAGCTGAAGGAAGCGGTCATGAAGCTTCTGCATGAACGGGACGGTCTGGCGCTGGGAATCTGCAACGGATTCCAGGCGCTGATCAAGCTGGGGCTGGTGCCTCTCGGCGAGATCTGGGGACAGAATGAACATTCGCCCACGCTGACCTTTAACACCATCAACAGACATATCTCCAAGATGGTCTACACAAAGGTGGTCTCCAACAAATCGCCATGGCTGCAGGAGGCCGGGCTGGGGAAGGTATACTGCAATCCCGCATCTCACGGCGAGGGACGCTTCGTGGCGCCGAAGGAGTGGCTGGATAAGCTGTTTGCCAACGGCCAGGTGGCCACACAGTACTGTGACCAGGAGGGAAATACCTCCATGGACGAAGAGTACAATATCAACGGATCCTATTGCGCGATTGAGGGGATCACCTCCCCCGACGGGAGATGCCTGGGCAAGATGGCGCACTCGGAAAGGCGTGATTCGGCTGTGGCCATCAATATCTACGGGGAACAGGACATCAGGATCTTTGAATCCGGTGTGGCATATTTTCAATAAATCAGTCATAAATCCGGTATAAGACAGTGATTGTCCGGACAGTGGGAGGACAGCTGCAAAACCGGAATAAGAAAGGGGAGATTATTATGTTACTGGCTTTGGTGCCGCTTTTTGACGAGGATATGGCTGTGCGCGCCTATTCGATTTTCACCCAGAGGGACAATTTCTTTCTGGATCCCATGATGCAGGGAACCATGCAGAATGACGGGGCTGCCGCTGTCTATGGCCTGGAGATGATCGAAAAGATGGGAATCGAGACCATTTCCGAGGACAGCGAGATCTTTGTTTCCGTGACCAATATTTCAATCTTCACGGATATGGAGGAGCAGTGCAGCGCACCCCATGACCGGATCGTCATTCTGATCGACAACACGATCCCGCCTGTGGAGGTGTATGTAAAGCGTCTGCGGGAACTGAAGGCTCAGGGCTATAAGCTGGCGATCCGTAAGCTGGCGGTGGCGGACTTTGAGAATTACAGCGAAGTATTCAGGCTGATGGATTATGTGCTTCTGAATAACCGTAAGATCGCCATTGACAAGGCTAAGATTTACTTCGGAAAGCTTTACCCGAATATCAAGCTGGTGGCGGGCAACATCAGCGATATGGACACCTTTGAAAAGCTTAAGGCGTCCGGCGGATATCAGCTGTATGAGGGCGAGTTTTACCGCATGCCGGTGACAAGGGGCAACACGGAGATCTCCCCGTTGAAGGTAAACTATATCGCGTTAATGAATTCTGTCAACAGCCCGAATTTTGATCTGGCGGAGGCGGCTGATGTGATCGGACGGGATCCTGCGCTGACGATCTCCCTGCTGCAGATGGTAAACCGCATGACGGTCAATTCCGGGATTACCACCATCCGTCATGCTGCGGCCATGCTGGGACAGAAGGAGCTGAGACAGTGGATCAACACGGCTGTGGTCAAGGAAATGTATGCTGACAAGCCCAGCGAGATCACCAGGCTTTCCCTTTTGCGTGCAAAGTTCGCGGAGTATCTGGCAATACCCTTTCACATGGCAGTGAAGCAGGAGGAATTGTTCCTGATGGGGCTGGTTTCCGTGCTGGATGTTATTTTGGAGACATCAATGGAGGAAGCCCTGGAAAAGGTTAAGGTGACCGGTGAGGTGAGCACCGCTTTGACCCGGGGCGAGGGACCTCTGGCCAATGTGATGGAGCTGATCCGGCAGTATGAGAATGCCAACTGGCAGGAGGTTACAAGACTGCTGCTGCTGGCAAACGTGGAGGTTTCCGTGGTCAATGACTGCTATATGAAGTCCCTGTACTGGTACAGGCAGCTGATGTTCGGCAGTGAAGAATAGTGTCTGCTCCAGTACATCGCTGACTGACACCAATGCTGCGATGGTGTGAACCGCGGGTGCGGATCACTCAGGAATGACCGCAATGATGCACCAGGATTCCGCAGGGCGGGATCCTGGTGTTTATACGGCTTAACAGTCAAAAGTTCCGGGTAATCTGTCATAACGCCAGCCATATACGTTTCACCAGTGCAGTAAGGGGATAGGTAGACCAGAACCCTTAAGCGGAAGCAAAAATGAATCCCCTTTTTGGAGTACGGGAATTGGAGAAATAAAATGGACAGACCTGTTACAACATTATTTATGCTGATGTCTGTTGATGGCAAAATCAGTACTGGCGCGTCAGATGATTTGGATGTGGATAAAGACTTTCCTAAAATTGCAGGAGTGAAAGAAGGGTTACATCAATATTATGAAATAGAGCAGACAACGGATTTGTGGTCGCTTAATTCCGGAAGGGTGCAGGCTAAAATCGGTATTAATACAGCCGACATTCCAGATAAAACACCTGTCTCTTTTGTGGTAATTGATAATAGACATTTGACGGAACATGGCATACGCTATTTGTGTGCTTTATCAAAACAGTTTGTGCTGGTTACGTCTAATGAGAAACATCCGGCATTTGAAATGGGAATTGATAATCTCCGTATCATATATCAAGATGAACTGTCGCTGAAAGAGGCTCTTACAAAACTCAAATCAGAATATGGCTGTGAGAGGATAACGATACAATCCGGCGGTACATTAAACGGAATGTTTCTTCGAGAAAAGCTGATAGATTATATTGATATTGTCGTAGCGCCTGTATTAATTGGAGGTAAAGATACTTCCACTTTAGTTGATGGAAAATCCTTGTTGTCAGAAAGCGAGTTATCAAAATTAGGTGTGTTGAAACTGCAGGAATGTGTAGTTTTGGAGAATTCATATCTCAGGCTGCGTTATGAGGTGATTCGTTGACGGTTCCTTATGTCCGGAACGGATCCGTTTGTGAAATTCAGCGAAAAAATCGAAAGAGTTAAATCGTAACAGTTTGGCCGAAGGCTGAACTGTTACGTTAAATCTGGAATAGGCGGGATTTGTTATTGCCCGTCTATTTCTTTTGTGGTAAAATGGAACGAAAAGTGTAAAACAAGAGACGGAGCAGGCTGTCTCAGGTGGCAGGAATTGGCATACATGGAAATATTGTCTCAGCTGAAAGATGGCCACAAGTGGCAAAAATTGCCGTTTACGGCAATTGACGGGAGGAGAAGAGTATGAAGGCGTTTTTGATTTTGGAGGACGGCACTGTGTTCCAGGGGACGCACATAGGTGCCCAAAAGGAGATCATCAGTGAAATTGTATTTAACACTTCCATGGCAGGGTATCTCGAAGTGCTGACCGATCCCTCATACGCGGGACAGGCAGTGTGTATGACCTATCCCCTGATTGGCAATTACGGTATCTGTAGAGATGACATGGAATCTTTCAAAGCCTGGCCTGACGGCTTCATTGTAAGGGAGCTCTCCCGTATTCCCAGCAATTTTAGAAATGATCTTACAATTCAGCAGTTCCTGGAAGAAAATGAGATACCTGGGATTGCCGGTATTGATACCAGGGCGCTGGTCAAGATCCTTCGTGAGAAGGGCACCATGAACGGTATGATCACTACCGACGTAAATTACAGGTTTGAGGAAATACAGCCCAGACTGAAGGAATATACCACAGGAAAGGTGGTGGAGAAGGTTTCCTGTCAGGAGAAGTATGCGTTGCAGGCTGTCACCGCCCTGTCCCAGAACGGCCCCCTTTCCGGCGCGGCCCGGTTTGACAGGGAGGCGTATGAGCGGGGGAAGAGAGAGCCCAGGCCTGCCCTGGTGAGGGAATTGAACGGCGCAGGCCTGAAGGTGGCGCTGATGGATTTTGGCGCCAAAAGCAATATTGCCCGGTCCCTGACCTCCAGGGGGTGTGAGGTCACGGTCTATCCCGCATGGACTGCGGCGGAAGAGATCATTGCCGCAGGGCCGGACGGCATTATGCTCAGCAACGGGCCGGGGGATCCCAAGGAATGTACTTCCATTATTGAGGAAATCAAAAAGCTGTACCGCACGGATATCCCAATCTTTGCGATCTGCCTGGGGCATCAGCTGATGGCCCTTGCCAATGGTGCGGATACGTATAAGATGAAATACGGGCACAGGGGCGGCAATCATCCTGTGAAGGATCTGGAGACGGGGCGGGTCTATATTTCTTCCCAGAATCATGGCTATGTGGTGGATACGGACAGGCTGGATCCGGGTGTGGCGGTGCCTGCCTTCATCAATGTAAATGACGGCACAAACGAGGGGCTTTCCTACACCGGGAAGGATATATTTACGGTACAGTTTCACCCCGAGGCGTGCTGCGGCCCCCAGGATTCGGGATACCTGTTTGACAGATTTATTGAGCTTATGAAAAAGCATAAGGAGATAAAGACAGATAAAGATACAGATAAAGATATAAAAGCAGATAACGACATAAAAGCAGATAAAGATATAAAAGCAGATAACGACATAAAAGCAGATAAAGACATAGAATCAGATAAAGATACAGAATCAGATAAAGATACAGAATCAGATAAGGACATGAAAAAAGGAGGGAGCGAAAATGCCTAAGAATCCGAATGTAAAACGTGTTATGGTAATCGGTTCCGGTCCCATCGTCATCGGGCAGGCCGCGGAGTTCGACTATGCAGGCACACAGGCGTGCCGTTCCCTGAAGGAGGAGGGAGTGGAGGTCATCCTGGTGAACTCCAATCCTGCCACCATCATGACAGACAGGGATATCGCGGATAAAGTATATATTGAGCCTCTCACCGTAAAGGTCCTGGAACAGATCATTGAAAAGGAAAAGCCAGACAGTATCCTGCCCACGCTGGGGGGACAGGCGGGGCTGAACCTGGGCATGGAACTGGAGGAGTCCGGTTTCCTGGCTTCCCATGGGGTGACGCTGCTGGGTACAACGGCGGCTACCATCCGCAATGCGGAAGGCCGACAGGAATTCAAGGATCTGATGGAACGCATCGGGGAGCCCTGTGCGGCCTCCAAAGTGGTGGAAAATGTGCAGGAGGGCATTGATTTTACCAATTCCATCGGATATCCGGTGGTACTGCGTCCCGCTTATACGCTGGGAGGATCCGGCGGCGGTATTGCCCACAACCAGGTGGAACTGGAGGAAATCCTGGAGAACGGCCTGCGCCTGTCCCGTGTGGGTCAGGTATTGGTGGAACGCTGCATCGCAGGCTGGAAAGAGATAGAGTATGAGGTGATGCGGGACAGCGCGGGCAACTGCATTACCGTGTGTAACATGGAAAATATCGATCCTGTGGGGGTGCATACCGGCGACAGCATTGTGGTTGCGCCGTCCCAGACCCTGAGCGACAAGGAATACCAGATGCTGCGCACCTCCGCCCTGAAGATCATCAGTGAACTGAAGATCACCGGCGGCTGTAACGTACAGTTTGCACTGCATCCTACCAGCTTCGAGTATTGTGTGATCGAGGTGAATCCCCGTGTGAGCCGTTCCTCGGCACTGGCCTCCAAGGCCACAGGCTATCCCATCGCAAAGGTGGCGGCGAAGATCGCCCTGGGATATACCCTGGATGAGATCAAAAACGCCATTACGAAGAAGACCTACGCTTCTTTTGAGCCTGCGCTGGATTACTGTGTGGTCAAGATTCCAAGGCTGCCCTTTGACAAATTTATCACGGCAAAGAGAACCCTGACGACCCAGATGAAAGCCACCGGAGAGGTTATGAGCATCTGCGACAATTTCGAGGGCGCGCTGATGAAGGCAATCCGTTCCCTGGAACAGCATGTGGACAGCCTGTTAAGCTATGATTTCAGCGCGCTGTCCGCGGAGGAACTGAAGGAGCGCCTGGCGGTGGTGGATGACCAGCGGATCTGGGTAATCGCGGAGGCCTTGAGAAAAGGCATTGATTACGATACCATTCATGGGATCACCATGATAGATTCCTGGTTTATTGACAAGATCGCCATCCTGGTGGAGATGGAGCAGGCGCTGGGAAAGGGACCTCTCACGGTGGAACTGCTGCAGGAGGCCAAACGGATCGAATTTCCCGACAGCGTGATTGCGAGGCTGACCGGGAAGACGGAAGAAGAAATCAAGAACATGCGTTGTGATAACGGCATCCGGGCGGTCTATAAGATGGTGGATACCTGTGCGGCGGAATTTGCGGCGTCAACGCCCTATTACTATTCTGTCTACGGGGGAGAGTGTGAAAGTGCGGAGAGAAATTCTAATGCGCATGCCAGTGCGGGAAGAGTTTCTAACGATGTTTCACCAGAGGGAGAAGCGCCGGGAAGTCCTGTATCTTCCCCTGGTTTTGCGGCAGATGTACAGGAGAATATGGCGGACAGCCGCAAAAAGGTGCTGGTGCTGGGATCCGGACCGATCCGGATCGGGCAGGGGATCGAGTTTGATTACTGCTCTGTCCATGCCACATGGGCTTTTTCCAGAGCGGGCTATGAAACGATCATTATTAACAATAATCCGGAGACCGTAAGCACGGACTTTGATATAGCGGACAAGCTGTATTTCGAACCGCTGACGGCGGAGGATGTGGAGGCTGTGGTCAATATCGAGCATCCTGACGGCGCGGTGGTGCAGTTTGGCGGACAGACTGCCATCAAGCTGACAGAAAGCCTGATGAAGATGGGTGTGCCCATTTTAGGGACGAAGGCGGAGGATGTGGATGCCGCGGAGGACAGGGAGCTCTTTGACAGGATCCTGGAGGAGACGAAGATCCCCAGGGCCGCAGGGGGAACGGTATATACCGCGGAGGAGGCAAAGGCGGTGGCGAACCGTCTGGGTTATCCGGTGCTGGTGCGTCCCTCCTATGTGCTGGGCGGACAGGGGATGCAGATCGCCCTTTCCGATGCGGAGATTGAGGAATTTATGGAGATCATCAACCGCATTGCACAGGATCATCCGATCCTGGTGGACAAGTATTTACAGGGCAAGGAGATAGAGGTGGATGCAGTCTGTGACGGTACGGATATCCTGATTCCCGGCATCATGGAGCATATTGAGAGGACGGGAGTCCACTCCGGGGACAGCATCTCTGTGTATCCTGCGCCTACCATCGGCAAGCTGGTAAAGGATAAGATCGCGGAGTATACCAGAAGGCTGGCAAAGGCGCTGCATGTGAAGGGGCTGATCAATATCCAGTTTATCGCCATCGGCGAGGATGTATATGTGATCGAGGTAAATCCCCGCTCCTCCCGCACAGTGCCCTATATCAGCAAGGTGACCGGTATTCCCATTGTGGATCTTGCCACGGAGGTGATCCTTGGCAAGACCATCCGGGAGCTGGGCTATGAGCCGGGTCTGCAGCCGGAGGCGGCGTATTATGCAATTAAGATGCCGGTGTTCTCCTTCGAGAAGATCCGGGGGGCGGAGGTCAGCCTGGGACCGGAGATGAAGTCCACCGGCGAGTGCCTGGGCATCGCGAGGGAATATCACGAGGCCCTGTATAAGGCATTCCTGGGGGCTGGGGTGAACCTGCCCAAATATAAGAACATGATCATTACGGTGAAGGATGCCGATAAGGGAGAGGCCATCGAGATCGGGCGCCGCTTTGAGAAGCTGGGATATACCATTTATGCCACCAGGAGCACGGCTGCGGCTTTAAATGAAGCGGGGGTCAAAGCGAGAAAAGTAAATAAGATATCCCAGGAGTCGCCCACTGTCATGGACCTGATCCTGGGACATAGGATAGACCTTGTGATTGATACGCCCACCCAGGGGCGTGATAAGAGCCGCGACGGCTTCCTGATCCGCCGAACCTCCATTGAGACAGGGATCAACTGTATCACTGCCCTGGACACGGCAAGGGCGCTGGTCACCAGCCTGGAAAATGCCAGTAACCAGCTGACACTGGTGGATATTGCAAAACTGTAAGGAACCTAAAAGAAATAACCTGTGTATTTTGCGATTCATGCAAGCAAAATAACAGGTTATTTTTAATCCCCCTAAGGGTTTTACGATTACATATGTCTCTCTACCATATTGATCTGATTCACATCGTTCATGATCCGGTTAATACAGATCTGGCAGATATCGCCGTTCTGGTTTGTGGTGCGTATGACATGGGTGGATACCCACTGGTAGTCAGAGTCACGGCCTTTTTGGTATAGTTCCGCATAGACGTCGGTGATGCCCCTGGCATAGGCCTCCAGAAGCCTTTCCCTGGAAAAGAGACGAAGGAAATCCGACTGGTAATCGGGGTGGATATTGACGAGACTGTTCTGGATCATCTCATCGTAATTACCTGTTTCTGGTATGTCCTCCACCAGAAAGTTGTCGTGCTTGTACATGAAATATGTATTCTGTGAGAGATTCGCGGACAGGATCATGGGAAAAACATCGAAAATCGCCTCAAACAGCTGGTTGACATTTTGAGGGGACGGAATGGGTTCACTGCTCATGGGAATGACCTCCTTAGTATGATGATCTACAGGTTACAGTGTAAGTACATATTGTGTGAGTACATATAGTGTAAGTACATACAGTATATAATAAAAGGAGCAGACTGTCTACAGGGTAAATAGGCAGCATTCAGCGATAAATCAGCGGCATAAAAACAGTTCCAGAACGAAGACGGTCACACAGCAGATCACGGATACCGGAAAAAGCCCTGCCCCGCACCATGCTGCGATAATACCTATGATCAGGGCGGCGGCTCCTGCAAGGGGAGACTGGGTTGCCTCCAGGATGGCGGGAAAGGTCATTACCGCCAGCGTCACATAAGGCACATAATATAGAAAAGAGCGGAGGAAACGGTTTTTGATCTGCTTCCGGATCAAAGTCAGGGGCAGTACGCGGATCGCGTAAGTGACAGCTGCCATGATCCCGATGTAAATATAAATATCATGTGTCATATTAATCATCAGCCTCCTTTTCATCCTTTACGGGAAACAGGGCCGCGGCAGCCGCTGAGATAAGGACTGTCAGAATAATGGTCCTGGTGCCGCCGGAGAGCCGCGAGAGGTAAGGCAGGTTGGCGGCGGCAAAGCTGGCAAGGAAGCTGACCAACACAAATAGGGCGACGATGCGGTTCTTTCTGGAAGGAGGAATGATCACTGCGAGGAACATACCGAACAGAGCCACACTGAGCGCGCTGACCACCCTCAGGGGGAGCAGGTTGCCTGCGGTTACGCCCATGGCAGTGCCGCAGGCCCAGCAGGGAGCGGCCACCAAGATAGCGCCGTATGTATAACAGGGATTCAGAACCCCCGGCCTGGCGATGGTAATGCCGAAGATCTCGTCTGTCACATCATATCCCACCAGCAGCCGATGTCCTAAAGATGCATCGGGCGCAAATTTCTGACTCAGGGCGCAGCTCATCAATAAATAGCGGGCATTAGCGATAAGCGTCATCAACACCATCTCCAGATAAGAGGCATTGGCAGCTATGACGGTAAAACCAGCGTATTCGCCTGCGGATGCGTTGTTCAGCAGGCTGGCCATAAAGCCCTGAAAGGCGGTGAGGCCCGCGCTTCTGGCAGCCACACCCAGAGAAAAGGATACGGCGAGGTATCCCAGTCCAATGGGAATACCGTCCCGCATTCCCTCTCTAAATTCTTTTTTCATCTGATCGTTTCCACCTTGCTTTTGTCAATATTGGATTCTTGCGCGTAGTGCATCATGATTGTTGTGCAATTATGATGTAGTATTTTGAACGGAGCATTAGAATTAAAGAAACTGGTTCTGGGCCCTGCGCATAAGGAATTTGACGGAGTATCCCTTTTCATCGCAGATATTCCTGACCACATCCTCAGCGATGTCCTTTGCGTTGTCGTTGACGCAGATAATGCAGGTGTTTTTCTTTCTGTTGAAAAGAGAAGGCTTCTGCCAGCGGATATAATAAGAAATGCGGTCTTTCAAAAGTTCCCTTTCAATAAGCTGTTTGCACTCCATATCTGTGATCTCACAGAGTTCAATTTCGTTATTGACTTTCAGTGTCGTATATACCGGCTGCATCAAAATCACCTCGTTCATATGGTCTAAAAGTTCCTTAAGTAGTATATCATATTTATGGCGTATTGTGCAATCCAATAGTTGACACAAACTCCATCCATTTCCATCTTTTCTGTCTTTACTTACCTTGCTATTTGCGTTATACTGAAAAAAACGGCGCTGCCTGCCACAAAGTCGTCCATGCCACAAAGAGGGGTGCTCACATGCCCTGTTGAGCAGCGCGGAAAAGAGGAAAATATGGATTTGTTTGAAAAGATCGGAGATACGATTACCACAAAAGGACAGGAAGCGGTGGACAAGGCGAAAGAGATCGCTGAGATCGCGAACCTGAGAAGTCAGATCGCCACCTGCGAGGAGGTGATCAAAAAGAATTACCTGGAGATCGGCAAGCTGTATTATGAACTGTACGGCGATATGGAGGAGGAAACCTTTGCGAAGCAGTGCGGAGCCATTAAAAATGCCAGACATGGTGTAGACGAACTGCAGCAGAAGATCAATGATATCAAAGGACTGTAAGTGACAAAGAGTCAAAATGGGAAAAGTCAAAGCCGGTGAAGGGCCGAATATGGTCAGGAGCCGAACATGATAAAGAACTGAAAATGGTAATGAACTGAAAAAGGTGAAGAACTGAAAACGGTGAAGAACCGAAAACGGAAAGGGTGACGTCGTACAGACGCCACCCTTTCCAATTTATAGGAAACTGCTTCCTGCAATTACTTATGTTATGCAGATCATTCGTCGTCTTCCCAATCGTCGTCATCATCTTCGCTGCCGTCTGACCATCCTCTCTGTTCCAGCTCCCACCGCTGTCCGTTCAGAATGTTCTCCCAGTCAGGGTTTGCGAAGAAAGCAGCGTTATGCTGACAGCGCTCGGAGGTACGGTTGGGGGCGTTGACAGTCTGTGTGCCATCGGGGTTCTCTATAATGGTGGTTGATCCGCTGATCAGCGCGGGATCCTCCGCCAGAGGGAAAGTCGCTACCGCATAATTTTTAAAAGGACATTCCGGGCTTGCGGGAATGCCGTCGTAGGAACAGACGTCACCCTGATAATGTATGGTACAGGTCTCGGTAGGCTCCGTGCCCTCCGCGAAAAGTTCTGATTTCACACAGCCGTCGCACAGGCCGGGAACAGGCAGCTGGCCGGACTGTGTACAGATATCCACCTGTATGATACCCTCCGCCGGTCTGGCGAAGGGTTCCGGCGGCAGATTTTCATGGACACGCTGCATGATGGCGCGCCAGAGCGTCTTGGCCACGGCGGATTCGTCATTCGCCTTGGAGGTGCTCATATCCACATTGTTATCGTAGCCCGCCCAGACGGAAGCAGTATAATAGGGCGTATAACCGCAGAACCATACATCGTGGTAATCCGAGGAGGTTCCGGTTTTTCCCGCGATTGCCATGCTGGAGCTGAAATTACATCTGGCTCCTGTGCCACCTCTTTTCACCACATCTACCATGGCATCGGTGAGCAGATAGGCAGTGGTCTCCTTGATCACCTGTCTGGATGTGGGCGTTGTGTTGTCCAGGAGTACATTGCCGTCGGCATCCGTGACTTTCGTGTAAAGCTTCGGTTCCACATAGACTCCCATGTTGGCGATGGTGGCGTATCCGGCGGTCATTTCGTAAGGAGTGACACCGATGGTCAGGCCGCCCAGGGCCAGGGACTGGTTCACATCGGAAAGGATCCGGCCGTCACTGGCCACATAATGGTCTGTCACCGTAGTGAAGCCGAAATTCTTCAGATAATCGAAGCCCAGCTGGGGCGTGATCACGGTCAGGTTTTTCACGGCGATGATATTCAGGGATTCCCTGGTGGCCTCGCGGATGGACTGGATCCCCCGATAGTATCCATGGTACCAGTTGCTGACGGGCTTTCCGTCGTCATAGTTAAAAGGCGCGTCATTGTATACGGTGGCGAGGGTCTTGCCTGCGCTGTCCAGGGCGGGGGCAAAGGAAGCCAGCACCTTGAAGGTGGATCCGGGAGAACGCATGGCGGAAGTAGCCCTGTTCAGGGTACGCCGGCCTTCCTTGGTGCCGCGGCCTCCTACCAGTGCGGCCACATAGCCGGTGGACTGATCTTCGATGACAAAGGCAGCCTGGGGCTGTGCGGTCATGGAAATGGACTCCTCGTAGTTATCTTCGTCATCCGCAACCCCCAGCTCCGCCAGCATGGCTGTGCGGTAGATATTGATAGCCTCATACGCCTCATCCTGGGAGGAGAAGATCAGGTTGAATTTCTTATCGCTGGTGTTTTTAAACCAGGTCATCATGTTCTCTTTGCTGAAATTGTGCGCGTTGCCGGCGGCGTCCCTGATGGTGAGGGCATAACTCAGATACCACTTCACGTTGGGAGGGAAATTGTCCGGATTGGCAAATTCCTCGTCTGCGATGGCCTGGATCGTGGGATCCATAGTGGAATAGATCCTTAATCCTCCGGCGGTCAGAAGACGTTCCGTGGTGCTTTCGCTGTAGCCTGCCTCGATCAGATCCGCCTTGACCTGCTCGTAAACGGCATCGGAGAAATAAGAGCCGGCAGTAGCGTTGCTGCTTAACCGGTAGTCCGTGTCATATAGGCCGATCCGCTCGTAGACGGCATCCGTGTCGGCAATCGCCTCCTCATATTCTTCCTGGCTGATAAATTCCAGTTCCAGCATATCATTCAGACATTTCAGGCGTCGATCCCGATTCAGGTCAGGATGGCTGATGGGATTGAATTTGCTGGGATTCTGGGTGATGCTTGCGATGACGGCACACTCCGACAGTGTCAGCTCGCTGCAGGATTTGCCGAAATACCGCTGTGAGGCGGATTCCACGCCCAGCGTGTTCTGTCCCAGATTGATGGCGTTCATATATTCCAGCAGGAGCTGATCCTTGGAGTAGACCTTGCTGATCTCTATGGCGAGGAACTGCTCCTGGAGCTTACGCTTGATCTTTTTGATCATATTGTCGCCTTCCTCCATCCATGTGGTGAAGACCGTGTTTTTCAGAAGCTGCTGGGTGATGGTGCTGGCGCCCTCTGCCCGCTGTCCGCCGGTTCGGAGAAAAGTATATCCGGCCCGGATCATCCCCTTGAAGTCAATGCCGTTGTGCTGATAGAAGCGTCTGTCCTCCAGGGCGATAAAGGCTTGTCCCAGGTGCTCCGGGATCATATCCATCTCCACCCGGATACGGTTGGAGTCGGTGTTGACATACTGGTCGATCTCATTCCCTTCTATGTCGTACACGATGGTGGCCTGTCCGGAGGCGACAATATCGTTGAAATGGACTTTGGGCGTGGAGGACAGGATCCCTTTAAATGCACCGATTCCGGCGGCGGCGCCGCAGATGCCCAGGCCTACCATTGCGATAAGAATCAGCTCAAACAATGACAGGATCAGCTTTCTTTCCCATTTTATTACATTGGAGTTCAGCGCCTTCTGCTTGGCGCGGACTCCCCTTCTTCCATAGTTCATCGAAATATTCCTTTCTGTATGAAAATTCCACACGTTTTTATTATAACAAAATCTGGTATGTATTGAAAGTTTTTTTTCCAGACTTAAGAATTGTTTCACATTTTGGACAAATTATGCTATCCTTAACTTGAAAATCTGTCTGTTTCCGTGAGAAAAAAGACTGAACGGCAACTGTCTATGTATGTAAATGTATATAATCGTAAGGATAGCGTATGTTATGAATGAAAAAACTGTAGAATCCTACCGCGTGGTGCTGGAGGGAGGCGAGGGCGAGTATGTGGAGAAGAAATCCCGCTTTATCGCCACCGTCCGCAAGTGTGAGAGCGAGGAGGAGGCGGCGGCCTTTATCGACGAAGTGAAAAGGAAGTACTGGGATGCCAGGCATAACTGTTCCGCGTTTGTGATCGGCTCCAGAGGGGAACTGACCAGGTGCAGCGACGACGGGGAACCTGCCGGAACGGCCGGCCGCCCCATGCTGGAGGTGCTGCTGGGGGAGGAAATACGCGATATCGCGGTGGTGGTGACCCGGTACTTCGGCGGAGTGCTCCTGGGCACCGGGGGACTGGTAAGGGCGTACACCCAGGCAGTAAAGGAAGGGCTTCGGAACTGTGTCCTGGGGAGGATGCGTCACGGCTGGGAGGTGGAGATCGGCACCGATTACAACTGCATCGGGAAGATACTGTATCTTCTGGGCAATGCGGGAGTCGAGCCGCTGGAGAGCAATTATGCGGACACGGTGTCACTGCGGATCCTGGTGTCTGCGAAAGATGCGGAGAGAATGAGAAAAGAGATGGTGGATGCCACCAATGGAAAGGTCAGCTTCGAGAAGCGGCGGGAGTTATATTTTGTTGACAGGAATGGCAAGGCGATGATACGGGAATGACAGGCAGATGACACAGGGAATGGCACAAAGGGCACCGGACGGTGGAACAGGAGGTACTTATGGAACAGCTGAGGGAATTGGACGAATTACTGGAACTCCTTGACACAAAGCAGTATACGAGACTGCGGCAGTACCTTTCCGAACTGAATCACGCGGATGTGGCTGCATTGCTGGAAGAGATGGAAGATATGCTTACGCTGAAGACCTTCCGCATCCTGCCCAAGGACATGGCGGCGGATGTCTTTTCTTATCTGGATGTGGAGGATCAGCAGTTTATACTGATCTCCATGTCGGATAAGGAGGCGGCGGGGATCATAGACAACCTGATGGCCGACGACGCGGTGGATCTGCTGGAGGAAATGCCCGCCAATGTGGTGAAGGGAATCCTGGCCATCGCCAGCCCTGAGACCAGGAGGGATATCAACCATCTGCTCCGTTACCCGGAGGACTCGGCGGGCAGCATCATGACCGTGGAGTATGTGGACCTGAAGGAGACCCTGACCGTGGAGGAGGCCATCGCCAGGATCCGGAAAGTGGGGCTGGACAGCGAGACCATCAATATCTGTTATGTGCTGGATGAACAGAGAAGGCTGGTGGGCACGGTGGCCCTGCGCTACCTGCTGCTCAGTGACGGGGATGAGGTCATCGGTGATATCATGCACGAAAATGTGATTTCCATCCACACCCTCACCGACCAGGAGGAAGCGGCGAGACAGTTCAAGAAATATGACTTTACGGCCATGCCCGTGGTGGACAATGAGAACCGTCTGGTGGGAATCATCACTGTGGATGATATCGTGGATATCATCGAGGAAGAGACCACGGAAGATATGGAAAAGATGGCGGCCATCGTGCCCAGTGACAAGCCTTATATGAGAACTACTGTTATTGAAACTTACAGGAAAAGGATTCCCTGGCTGCTGCTCCTCATGGTTTCGGCAACCTTTACGGGAGCCATCATTACATCCTTTGAGGAGGCGTTGAGCGTATACGCGGCATTGATCGCTTTTATACCCATGCTCATGGATACCGGGGGCAATGCCGGTGGGCAGGCCAGTGTGACCGTGATCCGCGGCCTGTCGCTGGGGGAGATCGAATACCGGGATGCGTTCCGGGTGGTGTGGAAGGAAGTGCGTGTGGCGGTCTTATGTGGCCTGACACTGGCGGCGGCAAATTTTGCCAAACTGATGCTCTTTGACAGGGTAGGTGTCAGTGTGGCGGCGGTGGTATGCCTGACCCTGGTGGCTGCGGTACTGCTGGCCATGCTGGTGGGATGCCTTCTGCCCATCGGCGCCAAAAAGCTGGGCTTTGACCCGGCGGTCATGGCGAGCCCGTTTATCACCACCATAGTGGATGCTTTATCATTGATTGTCTATTTCAGGGTAGCGACTGTTATCCTTGGGATATGAGGGAAGATCCGGCGTATCACAGATGGAGTGGGAGACAGGCGGTGCCTTATGGAAAGGATGTTGAAGTGCTGCGGACAGGCGCGGGAAGCGATAGGCCAGAATAGGCCAGTATGGCAGGAATGCCTGAAAATGCGGGGGTAGTAGAAAAATACTACCTCCTTTTTGGTGGGAAAGTATTGAAAGGAAGCGTGTTCCTGTATTACCATGATGCTATCCTCAATAGCGGGGATTCAGGAAATCAGGAGATGGGAGCGGAGGAAAAGCAGTCCGGGAACAGATCCGGGTACAGAAATGGAGGAGCGTATATGAGACGGGTGTGGAAGAAACTGAAGGAAAAGGGAATTTTGAAACCGGCTGGGGTGCTGCTTGCATTTTGCCTTTTTATCTGGTTCAATATTATGTCTACAGCGGGAATAAGCGGTTATCATCAGTACGTTGATATTCCGACGCTGGGGAGCATGGCTCTTTTTGTCATAGTGGTACTATGGCTGAGCGGAATGGGAAAGGATTTCCTGAATGGGCTTTGGCTGGCGTTCTCAAATCAGAATGACTGCTCCAGGATCATGCTGCAAAAGGCGTATAATGCCGTAAGGTATACCAGGACCCTGATCTTTCTGGAAGCGGCGGTGGAAATCTGCGTTTGCCTGACGGATTTCCTGTACCATGCGGATATCGCGTATGACCGGACGGCTGGCCCCGCCCTTGCGGTTACTCTGCTAAGTATCCTGTATGCATCCATTGCGGCTGTGCTGCTGACCGTATTTATTGCAAAGCTGGAGAATATGCTGACTTCTTACATGGAAGAGCCCCAGGCGGAGATTTCCGTGGAGGAGGCCCAGACCATCTACTTCAAGCTGCGCGCCATGGGGCTGACGGACAGGGAGGCGGAGGTCGCCCGTCTGGTGAGCTGCGAGATGACCAACCGGGAGATCGGCAAGATGCTCTATATTTCCGATACCACGGTGAAAAAGCATGTGAGCCATATCCTGGAGAAGACGGCTTTGACAGACCGGGAGGAGCTGACGAGGAAAATACGGGCACTGTGAGAAATCCGTAACAGTTCAGACAGGGCGCTGAACTGTTATAAAAATCCTTTTTCACACGGCGATCTGTGTCTGCGCGCTGCCTGCCACAAAGTCGCTTATGTGCAGTCTCAACAAAGCTGGGACCAAAGCAGCGCAGAAATGGGGGTAAAATGACAGAAATCGTATTTCAGGCAAGTGAAGTCACAAAGGAATATTTTAAGCTGGACCGTCAGGGAGGCTTGAGAAAGGAATGTGTCCTGGATCAGCTGAACATGGAGATCAGGCGGGGGGAGATTTACGGATTTGTGGGCGCCAACGGGGCGGGTAAGACCACGCTGATCCGCATCCTGGCGGGATTTTACAGGCAGACGGGCGGGAGGCTGGAACTGTTCGGGGAGGACGATCCCAGAAAGCTGTACCTGCAGCGGCGGCGCATCAGCGGCATTATTGAGAAGCCGGCAATCTACCCGCACCTGTCAGCCAGGGAGAATCTGGAGGTCTGCAGGAGACAGAGAGGGATTGCGGGGAAACAGTGTATTGAGGAAGCCCTAGAGGCAGTCGGTTTGTCGGATACCGGCTCCAAAAAGGCAAAGAATTTCTCCCTGGGGATGCGTCAGCGGCTGGGGATTGCCATGGCTTTGATAGGGGAATCGGAGTTCCTGTTCCTGGATGAGCCCATCAATGGCCTGGATCCCGAAGGAATGGTGGGCTTACGCGAACTTTTAAAGAAGCTGAACAGGGAACGGGGGATCACCATGCTGATTTCCAGTCACCTGTTAAGCGAACTGCACCAGCTTGCCACCTGTTATGGGTTTATCCATAATGGGAAAATACTGGAGCAGATCACCGCGGAGGAGCTGAACGAGAAATGTGAGAAATGCCTGTGCGTGAAGGTGGACCAGGTGGTGAAGACGGAAATGATTTTACGGATGACATTTCATTTAAAGAACCTTGAAATGGCGCCGGATGGTGTGATCAAGGTGCATGATATGCCTGACCGGCTGAAGATCGGGCATATAAACAAAGCTCTGGTCCTGGAAGGGGTCAATGTGGAGAGCATGGAGACCGAGGACGGGGATCTGGAAAAATATTATTTGTCGCTGATAGCAGAAGAATAGGCACGAAGCGAAGGTCGTTTTGAAATTGTCTCTTATTTTGTGCGGATTGCTCAAAGTCTGTTTGCCAAATGAGGGGGGTTACAATTACTTAATGGGAGGAGTGGATATTAAGATGATGCAACTGATCAGGGCGGAATTTTATAAATTGTTTAAATCACCGGCATACGGGGTGATGCAGGCATTATCGGTGGGGGTGGGAGTCTTCTTTGCCGTGTTCTGGATTTCCCGTGGAACATCGGCAGGGGGGTACCAGATGCTTCCTGTTATGGATTCTTTTGTATTGTTTCATAGCATCTTTGCGTGTGCATTCACGGCTGTGTTTCTTTGCGGCGAGTTTTCCGGCCGTACCATGGGAATGGGGCTGCTGTGTGGTCTGCCGCGGAGCAGGGTGTTTTCAGCCAAGCTCATCGTTTATTTTGTGGGATTGCTGTTCCTGCTGACCGCTGTGGTGATGACGCCGATGGCGATCATGACTTATGCGAATGGATTCGGAATGGAACTGACGGCGCAAAGCTGTATGGAGGTATTGGAGCAGATGCTCTTTTTCTGGCTGGTAAGTTCCGCCCTGGGCGGCTGCGCCATATTCCTGACAATGGCGACAAAAAATGCGGTGGCGACCATCGGGATAGGCATAGGGCTTGTGTACCTCCTGCTGATGATGACTTCAAATTATATCAACTCAGGGGTGGAGAAGTATTATCCGGCAAAATATACGGTGGTTTACCAGATGTTCGTCCTGGCGGACTGGGAACATCTACAGAAGGGGCTGTTCCTCGAGGTTTCCCTGGTCACGCTGATCCTCACATTGGCAGCGTCGGCCCTGTTATTTGAAAAAGCGGAATTGAAATAACAGAATTGAAATAACAGAACAGGAAAACAGGCGGCATGGCGCCGCCTGTTTTCCGTGCGTATCTGTCGGTGATCCTGAGGAACCGTCCACAGGGAATGCAGTCATTCAGAAAGAACCTTCATGACATCCCCGATTTTTCGTTCAGGAAATCAAACTGGCTCATATACAGTTCATAATAAGCGCCCTTCTGTGCCAGAAGCTCTTCATGGGTGCCCCGCTCCAGGATTCCCCCTTTGTCGATATACATGATACAGTCCGCGTTCTGGATGGTGGAGAGACGGTGGGCGATGATGAAGGAGGTACGTCCCTTCAACAGCTCGTTCAGACCCTTTTGCAGCAGGATCTCCGTCTCTGTGTCAATGCTGGAGGTGGCTTCGTCCAGGATCAGGATGGCGGGATCGGCCAGCAGCGCCCTGGCAAAGGAGATCAGCTGCCTCTGTCCTGCGGAAAGGCGGCTTCCGCGCTCGTTGACTTCCGTGTGGTAGCCCTTTTCCATCTGGCTGATGAAATCGTGGGCACAGACCGTTTTGGCGGCGGCAATGACCTGCTCGTCCGTGGCAGCCCTGTTCCCATAACGAATGTTATCCATGATTGTGCCGGAGAAGATAAAGCTGTCCTGCATCATGACACCCATCTGGCTCCGGAGGGAGTGGATGGTGACGCCGGAAATATCCGTGCCGTCGATCAATACCTGGCCGGAGTCCACATTGTAGAAGCGGCTGATCAGGTTCACGATGGTGGATTTGCCTGCGCCGGTAGGGCCGACAAAGGCATAGGTGTCTCCCGGCTTTGCCGTAAAGCTGATATGATCCAGAATGGGGTGCCCCTCCTCATAACTGAAGCAGACGTCCCTGAATTCCACTTCGCCCCTGATGGGAGGCATTTCAGCGGCGTTTTCAGCGTCTTTTACATTCACGGGCTCATCGATGGTCTCGAAAATGCGCTCCAGGTAGGAGATGGCGGTGAGCAGGGAGTTGTAAAAGCCGGCCAGTGTGTTTATGGGAGCCCAGAAACGGCTGATGTAGGCGGTAAAAGCAATCAACACGCCCACAGTCAGAGTGGCGTCCGGGGCCAGGATCCAGCGGATGCCCAGCACATAGATCAGGGCGGTGGTGAGGGCGGAGATGACATCCACGCTGGGTCCCATGGTAAAATTGAGCATTACGGCATGCATCCAGGCTTTGCGGTAGTTGCCGCTGAGGCGGTTGAAGATGCCGTTGTTTTCCCTTTCCCGGACAAAGGACTGTGTGACCCGGATGCCGTTGATGCTCTCGGCTATGTAGGCATTCAGGTTGCTCTGTTTGTTGGACTGGATCTGCCATGCCCGGCGCTGACGCCTTTTGATAAAGACGATCACCACCGCCAACAGGGGCAGGCCGCAGAGACATACCAGGGTCAGCCTGGCGTCACAGATGAGCATGAAAAGTATGATAAAGAGCAGATTGCACAGGTCCGTGATGGTATTGATGATACCATTGCTCAGCAGGTCGCTTAAGCTGTTTACGTAGTTGACCACACGCACCTGGATCTTACCGTGGGGCCTGTCGTCATAATAGGAAAAAGGCAGCTCCTGCAAATGGGCAAAGATATCGCTCCGGATAGCGTGGATAATGCTCTGTCCCACCACGCTCATGGTCTTGATCTTGAACCGCAGGCATACCGCGGAGTAGCAGGCGATCAGGAAAGTAAGTATACTGACAAGGATGATTTTCTGCATATCCTTTGCGGGTATGTACAAATCCATAATCCGCTGAAAAAAGATTGGGATCATCATCGTCAGGGCGGAGGAGGACAGCATCAGAACAATCACACATGCCATCTTTTTCTTGTAGGGGGAGATATATCCCGCCAGGCGCTTTATCTGGCTGTAATCGAAGCTGTCCTCCAGCACCTCGTCCACATCATATCTGTTTCGTGCCATTTTCTATTCCTTTCTATACGGATTGCCGCTTGCGGCAATCGTGTTTCCGTTCCGGGTCAAAGCAGGTTTGTTATAGTAAGATTTTCAACCGGTCTTTTTGTGCTCCTGCTGTTCTTTCAGCAGTTCATAGGGGATCTCGCCGTACTGATTATGGAAAGCCCTGGCGTAGTAGCCGCCTTTCGCCACCAGCTCCTGATGGGTGCCCTGCTCGATGATACGTCCGCCGTCCATGACCAGGATCAGATCCGCGTCTTTTATGGAAGAGATGCGGTAGGCGATAATGAACACGGTACAGCTGCTCTGGATCTTCTTCAGCTGAGTCTGGATATAGCTTTCTGTCTCCATGTCCACGGCGGAGGTGGTATCGTCCAGGATCAGGATGGAAGGATCCTTTAACAAGGCCCTGGCCAGCGAGATCCTTTGCTTCTGGCCGCCGGAGAGTCCTACGCCCCGCTCCCCCACAATGGTGTCGTAGCCTTCCGGCAAAGCGCTGATAAAATGGTTGGCGTCAGCCATGATGGCGGCCTGCCTGACTTCCTCGAAGCTGCAGTCCGGCCGGCCGTAGGCAATATTTCCCTCGATGGTGTCGGAAAAGAGGAATACATCCTGCATCGCCATGCCGATATTGTCCCGGAGATTGTACAGGTCGTGGCGGCGCACATCCTGCCCGTCCACCAGCACCTCCCCGGCGGTGGTGTCATAGAAGCGGCAGAGCAGGTTCATCAGGGTGGATTTCCCGGAGCCGGTGGAGCCGATGATGCCCACCCGTTGTCCCGCCTTTACCTGGAAGCTGATGTTCATGACAATATCCTCGTCATCCGCCCGGTAGGACACGTCCCTGAATTCCACATTTCCCCGGATTTTTGCGTTGATCCCGCCGGTGCGCGGCGTCCTGACCTTTGGCTCCTCGCTGTAGGTGGCGTAGATCTTTTCCACGGAGGTGATGAAGTTCTGGATGTCGTTCACCCACCATCCCGCCATGCGCAGGGGGGTGTTCAGCATCCACAGATAACCGTTTACCTTTACCAGGTCGCCCATGGTGATCTCACCCCGGATCACCATATACCCGCCGTAAAGCATCAGGATGATGGTCAGCGAGTAGGAGAGGATCTCAAAGATGGGGACATATTTCATCCACACCCTGGAGCCCCTGATCTGGGAATCCATGAATTTATCGTTTTCCTTCTCGAACTTTTCAATCTCATAGTCTTCCTTGGCGAAGGCCTTGACCACCCGGTTCCCGCTGACATTCTCCTGCACGAAGGCGTTCAGGGAGGAGAAGCAGTTGCGGTTTCTCTGGAAGGCGGGCTTCACCTCCTTCGACTGCCTGTATGTGGTAACTGCCGTGAAGGGAAGCACCACCAGCATACACAGGGCCAGCTTCGTGTTGACCGTGAAGACCATCAAAAGGGCAAAGATAAACAGCAGGATATTTTGGTATACCGTATAAATAACAGCTGCAACAAAATGCCGGATTGCATCCATATCACCGGTCTGCCGGCTCATCAGGTCGCCGGTTCTCTTCTTATTATAAAAGGCAAAGTCTTCCTCCAGCAGCTTGCGGTATACTTTTCCGCGCATATCGTAGAGGAGTCCCTGGGATGCGGTCTCAAAGGTCACCTGATAGGAAAAGCGCAGGATGCCGGTGAGAAGGGTCACGCCCAGCAGGCAGACGATGAGCCCGGGCAGCAGATCATAATTCCCTGCCAGCACCACATCATCCACAATGATACCGGACAGGTAGGGATTCACAATGGAGAGCCCGGCGATACAGGTAGTCAGGAACAGTCCCAGACAAAGCCGCGCCCTGTACTTTCTCAGAAACGAGTAAAACCATTTTAAAGGTGTCATATGTATACCTTGCCTTTCCGCAGACACCAGTCTGCTTTTGCCTGTGCAAGGTTTATTGTACTTTTTCAGGTACAAAAGGAAATGGACTATCTTGTGCCTTTGATGTAGGATTTTGCAGCAAAAAATAATTCTGTTTTACTTTTCCGGTCAAGAAGAGTACAATACAGTGGGATGAGAGAAAATAACAGCATAGACTGGAAAAACTGCCGTTTATGACGGCTGGAATGGAGGTTGTATCCTATATGGAACTACAGAAAAATACCCAGTTTATCACAGAGGATCTGAATCCTACATTTCTCTTTACCTGGAAGGGTGTCCGGAACCGCGGGGAGGACAATTACCACAGCCATGACCACGGGGAACTTGCCTTTGTGCTTTCCGGCACGGGAAAATACCGTATTGAGGACGAGATCTATACGATACAGGAAGGTGATCTGCTGATCCTGAATCCGGGTGTCCGGCACCAGGCCCTCTTTTGTCCGGAAAGCGAGACGCCCACAACGGAATTTTTCATAGGATATTCGGATCTACAGCTACAGGGGCTTCTCCCGAACTCCCTTCCCCTGCCGGAGGGGGAATATATGCTCCATACTACCGGTGAACTGCGGCAGAGGCTGTTTAAGATCTATTCTTCCATGGAGGCGGAGAAGGCAGACTGTAAGCAGGGCAGATATTTTATGCTGAAGGCGTACATGATACAGTTTCTGCTGCTTGTCATCAGGGAGCAGTGCGAACCTATGGAGAAACCCCAGGGCTGTGCCTTTGAGTCCGTGAACCGCAAGTATATGGTGGAGCAGATACTGAATTATTTTGAGGATCATTATAATGAGAAGATTTCCCTGGATCAGATCGCCGAAAATATGTACCTCAGCCCCTTTTACATCTCCAAAATATTTAAAAAGGAAACAGGGGATACTCCTATCAGACATCTGATTAATATCAGGCTGGAGAAGGCAAAGGAACTGCTGGAGGGCGGCTATGCGGGAAGTGTTCAGGAGGTTGCCGCCATGGTGGGATATGACGATGCCTATCATTTCAGCAAACTGTTTAAGAAGCACTTCGGGATCTCGCCTTCACAGGTCAGGTAACATCAGGTAAATAAGGGTAGGCGATCCGTAAAAAAATGTTTGCAAGAGGGTTAGAATCTGATACAATAGGACTATATAAGTATTGGCCGGAAGAACCGGAATGGAGGTATATAATATGAGGTATTTTTTCGAATCCAAGGTTGAGAAGCAGGAGAAGGGCTATACAATCCAGATTCCGTTCAATGTGTGGGAGGTATGTAAGCAGCGCGATGTGATCCAGGGGGATGTGGTCCTGGACAATAAGATTATTGACTGCGAACTGCATCCCAAGGAGAAGGGAAATTACGAGATCCATATCACGGACGAGGATGCGGTGAATGTGGAACTGGGTGTTGCCCATAAGATCCTGCTCCATGTAAACGGTTCCCTGATCCGTATGGATCAGAACAGTCCTTTCAGCTTCGATAAGCCCATCCGCAAGATTGACAGTATGGAAGTCATCATTCAGCCGGAGGACGGGCTTTGCGGACAGGCATGTGTGGCGATGCTTGCAGGCGTTACCATTGCGGAGGTTATGAGCGTTATGGACTGCCGCGAGTGGCAGGCCACCATGGGACGCATCATTTCCGCGCTGAATTATTACGGAATCGACCATAATGACATTATTGTGTACACAGAGGGGCGCGATGCCGTGCTGCCCAAGTGCTGTGTCATGATGGAGAGAATGGGGCGCTTCAGCCACTATCTGATCCATTTTGACGGAAAGTACTATGATTCCAACCTGGGTGTGCTGGAGGAGTACGATATGAGCAAGCTCCTGGGATATTTGGAGATCAAGTGCTGATATGTGTTACAGTTCCTGAGACGGCCTGATGGGTCGGTTCATTCCTGTTTGATGTAATGATATAGTGTAAATAGGCAGTCAGGGCAAGCATGGCTGTATGACTCGTCGCTTGCGGGAATAAGGCGAAAGCCGGTAACCGAAATGATATATCGTATCGGTTCCGGCTTTTGTAATGATACGAGGATATATGAGCATTCTGGTGATATGTCAAGACCTTTTTGAAAAAGATTTTGATATGTTTTTC
>CAOKWI010000052.1 GCA_948473115.1 uncultured Lachnospiraceae bacterium
CTGTCAAATTTAGACCAATGGCTTTTTGTAGCAGTTAATACAGCTAAATCAATCATTGACAATACGAGTAAAAATAATTTAGGCGATGTGATGAAGTGATCCGAGTACAACAATACCAGTCAAATTCAGCATGAGCTTGATATTATACAAGGTAAATTTGAGCGAGAGGGTTTTTCCCAACGATATAGTCCTGATTACCTTTATCTTTGCTCTTTAGTGGCTAATTTCCCTAATCAAGAGCTTTCAGTATTTGTTCATTAGGAATTTGTACAGTTTTTCTAGAACATCTGTGCAATTAAAAAAGTACAATTCACATTATCGGATAGAATTTTATTTTATATGTGTTGGCCTTTCGTTCATGTGTATGTATTGAATCCAATCTGTAAAATATGTATTTACTGCATCTGCAAAAACTTTTGTTAAATTACTTCCTTCTTGTTCTACAATTTCTGCTTCCTCAAATTCATCATCTCCGGTGGATCCTGTCCCTGTATTATGACCTGACGGAGAACAGGGAGAAGGCGCTTTGCTCCCTGCTTACGCTTTTGAAGCATAAGAAGAATAAAATACAGACGGAATTGCGGAAACGCCGCTGATCCATCAGTTCCCCAATGTCCCCATTGGGGAACTGATGGAAGTGCCGGAGACGAAAGTGATGCTGACACAGATGATCCTCAATCCGGAACAGCTGCCGGGGAGCATGCGGGGGATGGCATTGAGACAGGTGACGACAGGCATGGGAACAACGCCGAAATGGCATCCCGGTTTGACCGGTTGGACGAGATGCTGGACAGGCTGCAGAGTAGGGGAATGGATGCAGCCGTTTGTTACATTTTCTCCGCGTCTGGTGTAGAATCGTGCCTGTGCACGCTAAATCTACCTCCATTATCATCCGATAATATAGATAATGAAATTCGCTTGCTTGCAAGGGCGAATTTCACGTTCTAATAAGCAGCTCTGCTGCGAGTGAAGATAATGAAATTCGCTTGCTTGCAAGGATGAATTTCAAGGTCTGACGAACAGCTGCGTTGTGGGTGAGGAAAAAGGTTTCACGAACAGCTGCGTTGTGGGTGGGGAAAAAGGTTTCACGAACAGTCGCACTGTGGGTGAGGAAGAAAGGTTTCACAAACAGCTTCAGGGTAGGAGGCGGAATGATGAATGCGATGATATCAGGCTATACAGAAAACGGTGTGAACCCGGTTCAGGCATATCATGATAACCGGTTTAGTGGGATGGAAAATACGGCGGCAACCTTTGCCCAGACGATGCAGAGGCGCGGGGCGGAGGGTACGGCAGTGCAGGGCATGTGTTCTCCCCAGGAGATGACCATGGGGGAATACAAGCAGTATATTGCCCAAAAGATCCGGCAGATCCCTGTTCATCCCAGCCGCAGGAATGAATATGTTTCCGTGACCATTTCAGAGGAAGGTTATATGGCCATGAAAAATGACCCGGAGTACGAGGCCTGGGTGTTGAACGACCTGCGGTCCGCATGGTCCCAGCCTGGTTTCTATTTCGGGAGCAGCGATAAAGTGTACACCAATATCCATTACGGGGCGACGAAGGAGGAGTGCCATTCGGATACCTGGACGGTTCCCTCCAGAAATGCCAGTGACCGCGCCAGGGAGCGGCGGGAGGAAAACAGGCGCAGGCTGGAGAAGCGGATCAAGAAGCAGAAGTTGCAGAAGCAGCTTCGGGAAATCGCGTTTCAGCGTCAGCGGCGTCAGAGGGCGCTGGTAAAAAAGCTGATCCAGCACAGGCAGGAAATCGAGAAGGAAAACCGCCAGCGATGGAAAAAGACGACGCTTAAGGATAAGCCCGATGGCTCCAGGGTACTGGAAACCATAACAAAGAAAAAGACCATTGAGAAGATCACGGAGCGGGATGTCATCCGTGTGGAGGAAGTACTGCGGGAAATGGAACTCCAGCAGGAGATGATAAACCAGAGATTTTTTGAGGATGGGAATTTCTACGGATTCCAGATATGGATGATGAACGGCTGAGACAGGGGGAAGGCTGGTGAAAGAGTTTCCTGATCCGGGGACGGAAGCAGGAATCCCAAAGCAAGAAATCAAAAAAGGAGTTGCTGCTCCGGCAGATGGGTCTGCCTTTGCCGCAACTCCTTTGAATCATAGAAGACACGCGAAGTGTGGATTCCATTGTTTAGCTGATCCCAAGCCATCTGGCAAACCGCGTCTGCGCTTCCGCAAACCATTCCATTCCCAGGCTTCCCTGTGAATGTAGGCTGTCAAAGAAGGAAGTGATATCCGTATAATTTACATTGCCGTATACGGAAGGGAGTGTTGTTTCGTCCATGGTCTTTTTCCAGGACTGGTATTCCGCGGCAGCTTCTTCGTAATAGTTAAGCCTTTTCCCCTGATATACCGTTCCGGAGGGACTGCTCAACTTATCCTGGATGCGCCTTTGCAGATCCATGAATTTTCTGCCCCAGCCTGTTTCGCCTTTCACAATCCGCTGGTTTAATTCCTGTAGTTCCCTGTACAGGTCGGGCGCTTTTTCTTTCAAAAGGTCACTCTCATGTACAAAATCGTCAGGAGCGCCAACCATAGGCCCTTTTTCAATGTGGTAGGTTACCCTGCCGTTTTCAGAAACGGTTCCGTTCATGCCGTATTTCGCAATGGTTTCCATGGCGGAAATAAAGTCTGCTGCATGCTGGTCATCCAGATAATTTTCCGCCAGGTATCTGGCCTCCTCCAGACCAAAGGAGATGGCATCCCTGCGCTGCTCCTCCGTCATCCCTGACACGTCATGGGGCAGCAGATAGTTTTTGATGATGCCGTTGGCGGCCTTCACGATAGATTCCGGGGCATTTTCCAGGCTGTCATAGAGCGCCCTGTTGGTCTGGATATTAGGAATGATCAGCCGGTGCGTATTCTCCAGATGGACAATGTTCTGTTCCATCAGCGCCTGTTTCCTGGCCTGCTCGGCCTGGTATTCTTCCGTCTGCTCCCAGCTTCTGCTTTTGGCCTGCTCCCGTATGCTCTGGGCAAGGGCGTCCAGGCCGTCCCCGGAAAACTCCACAATGACATTTTCGCCGTACTGGCCGGAAATCTCCTTCATTGCCTGTAATGCTTCCTCTTTGGACATGGGATCCATGATCTGGCGGCCCTCTTCATCCGTGGTCTTAAATTCATATTTGACCAGGGTATCCTTTGGCACAATTGCGCCTCCGCCGGAGCCGTAGCTTTTCAGCTGTTCCGTCCCCGCATAAAACTGGCTGTAGTCTCCTGCTATATTCATTGACATAATGCTATCCTCCTTGATATTGTCTGAAAATCCTTTGAGATATTATCGTCATTTTCCCTGGATTTTTTAGGAAAATGTAACGAAATCCCCTGGAGTGGACAGTAACAGGAATCGGAAGGATTGTAGCAGTTCAGCTATACGGCATCGCGAAGTCAAAATTGCTTTCTTGTGCAATTAATTTTGTTTCGCCCTTTCATGAAATATGGTAGAATACAGGATAGGACACAGGATAGGACACAGACAGAACGGAGTGCAAAATGGAGAAAGCATTATACGCGGTGGTGGAGATCATCGCCAAGATACACAGTTACCTACTGAAGTTAAATGACGCATATGAGTACGATTTTACGGACAAGGAACTGCATTTCCTGATTATCGGGGCGTTGGGTCTGGCCATGATCTTTGTGGTACACCCCATATTCAAATGGCTGGTAAAAACAGATCACATTATGGTGATCAGCTGGATTTATGTGTTTACCCTGATCATTGTCATCACTTTCGCAATTGAGATCGGACAGCGAGTCACCCATACGGGTGTCATGGAATTTGCCGATATCATGTTCGGGGTGGTGGGATTTATTTTCATGTTCCTGGTCTTTTCCGTGATACGGGGGATCTACCATATTATCCGGCGGCTTGTGGACAGGCATTATGACGGATAGAAGGACAGGCATCATGCTGCATAAAGAGGAAAGCAACGGGGAAGGTATCTAAGTATTCTGACAGATAGGAGGACAGGCCATTATGCTGCGGATAGAGAGGATCACGGTTGATTATACAGAGAATCCGGAAGGCATTGCCGGAACGCCGGGCTTTTCCTGGATTCTGGCTTCTGACAGACGGAATACCGTACAAGATTTTTATCATCTGGAAATAGCACTGGATCGGGAATTTACCCAAAAGGTCTATGAGAGGGAAGAAAAGACGGAAAAGTCCATCCACCACCGGTATCAGGACTTTTCCATGCAGTCCCTGACCCGCTATTACTGGCGGGTGGAGATTTCGGATAACCATGGGGAGAAAAGCGGATTCTGTGCCCCCGGCAGCTTTGTCACGGGATTGATGGAGCCGGGAGAGTGGAAAGCGGAGTTTGTCTCGGCGGAAACGGAGGCGGATAGAGACAATTCCAAGGGAACTTACCTCAGAAAGCAGTTTGCGAAGAAGGGAAAGGTCAGGGAGGCCTATGTCTGCGCCACAGCCCTGGGGCTGTACCAGCTGTACCTGAACGGCCGGCGGGTGGGGCAGGATGAGATGACACCGGGCTGGACCTCCTACCATAAGCATCTCTGTTACCAGGTCTATGACGTGACAGGGCAGCTGCGGGAGCCTGGCACGGAGTGCTGTATCGGCGCGCTCGTGGGGGCGGGCTATTACAAGGGAGAGATGGGATTCCTGCATCTGCGGAATTATTATGGGAACAGGACGGGTTTTCTCTGCCAGCTTCGGATTGTCTACGAGGATGGCAGCAGGGAGGAGGTCTGTACGGATGAAAGCTGGCAGGGGAAGGATTCCCCCATACTTTTTTCCGAGATTTACGACGGGGAGATTTATGATGCCCGGCTGGAGACGGAGGGCTGGTGCAGCCCCGGCTCAATGGAAGGGAATGGCAGCAGCCCTGATGCCGCAGGCCGGGTCAATATGGCGGAGCGTGGTTCAGGATTCCGTAACGGAAGTCCCGGCGTTGCAGACCCTTTGGATTCGACCGTCGATCCCTGGCGGGACGTTTCCGTCATCCCCTTTGACAAAAGCGTGCTCACATCCCAGTCCGGGGGAAAGGTGGGCCGCATGGAGGAATTTCCGGCGCAGCGGATCTTTGCCACACCCAAAGGGGAACTGGTGGCGGACTTCGGGCAGAATATGGCCGGATGGGTCACCGGCGTGCTCCACAATACGAAAGCGGGGGACAGGCTGGAGCTGAGGTGCTTTGAGACGCTTGATAAGGACGGAAACGTATACACGGAGAACCTGCGGGCGGCGAAGGCAGCCTTTGTCTATTACTGCAGGGGCGGGGAAAGGGAGGAATACTGTCCCCATTTTACCTATATGGGATTCCGGTATGTGTATATCGCAGCGTCGCCCTGCGAGATGAGGGCGGAGGATCTGAAAGCCTGTGCCCTGTATTCCCGGATGGAGCAGACAGGATATTTCCACTGCTCCAATACGGATCTGAACCGGCTTTGGTCCAATATCACATGGGGGTTGAAGAGCAATTTCCTGGATATTCCCACTGACTGCCCCCAGAGGGACGAGCGGCTGGGGTGGACGGGGGACGCCCAGATCTTCTGCAGGACGGCGAGTTATATCATGAACACGTATCTCTTTTTTGGAAAGTGGCTGAAGGATGTGGCGGCGGACCAGACCCCGGAGGGCGGGGTGCCCCATATCGTGCCGGACATTGTCACGCCCTATATCGGAAAGGTGCATGACTGGCTTTTGAGCCAGGGAACCCACTCGGCGGCAGGCTGGGCGGATGTGGCGGTGCTGAATCCCTGGAATCTCTATCTCACCTTTGGGGATGAACAGATTTTGAGGGATCAGTATGAGAGCATGAAGGCATGGATCCGCTTCATGGAATCCCATGGGGATGGGGTTACCTGGGATTATCGGCTGCAGTTTGGGGACTGGGTGGCGCTGGACGCGGAGGAAGGAAGCTATTATGGCGCTACCCCTACGGATCTGACCTGTGCCGCATACTATGCCTATTCCACAGGTATTTTTGCCAGAATTGCCGGAATCCTGGGTGTGGAGGAGGATGCCGCCTATTTTGGCGCACTGGCGGAACAGGCCAGGAAGGGCTTCGGGGAAAGATATTTTGATCCGGAGACAAAGGGGATGCGGGTGCAGACCCAGACGGCCCATATCATCGCTTTATATTTTGATCTGACACCGGAGGAATACAGAACCCAGACAGTAAAGGAACTGCTTGACCTGTTGGCGGCGGAGGACGGTCATCTGGTGACGGGTTTTTTGGGAACGCCCTATTTTACCCATGTGCTCAGCGGGAACGGCCACCTGAAGGAGGCTTACGACCTGCTTTTGAAGGAGGACTTTCCCTCATGGCTGTACCAGGTAAAGCAGGGAGCCACCACTGTCTGGGAGCACTGGGACGGGATGCGGCCTGACGGAAGCATGTGGAGCCCCGATATGAATTCCTTCAACCATTACGCCTATGGCGCTGTGGGCGAGTGGATGGTGAGGGTGATGGCAGGGCTGGAGCTCCGGGAAAGGGAACCGGGCTACCACAGGACGCTTCTGTATCCCCGGCCGGGAGGCGGCCTGGCCTCCGTGACAGGTCGGTATGAGTCCCGGTACGGTACGGTGGGATGTGGCTGGAAGCTGGCCGGGAACAGGCTGGAGGTCAGCTGTCAGATTCCGGCAAACACCAGGGCGGATATCCGCCTTGACCATGTGGTTTCCGTTGCAGATTTTGACGGAATGGAGTATCATGTGGATGAGAAGGGGACTTTGACGGCGGAGACAGGCTCCGGGCAGTATAGGATATGTGTCCTGCTGGATGATGATGCAGGGGACGCCTGAAAAGGAAATTGTCACACGGCGATTTGTGCCTGCGCGCTGCCTGTCACAGAATCGCCCTACACACCCTCGCGGGCAGCGCAGAAATGAGGAATGAAATGGCGGAAACAACAGATTTGAATTTGGAAAAAATGCAGCTGGCGGTGCTGATTGATGCGGATAATATCAGCTCAAAGTACGCGGCCACGATCTTTGAGGAGCTGGAAAATTACGGGCTGTCCACTTACCGGAGAATATACGGTAACTGGTCCAAAGGGAACGGATGGACGGAGGGGATCCTGCTGGAGCACTCCATCATGCCCGTACAGCAGTTTTCCTACACCACGGGGAAGAACGCCACGGATATGGCCATGGTCATAGATGCCATGGATATCCTGTATAAGAATAAGGTGCAGGGCTTCTGCCTTGTGACCAGCGACAGTGACTTCACCAGGCTTGCCATGCGTCTCAGGGAGGAGAACATGTTCGTGCTGGGCATGGGAGAGTCCAAGACGCCCCAGGCGCTGACCAGGGCCTGTAACAAATTCATCCACCTGAATCTGGTGACGGAACAGAACAAGAGCACAGGGGAAACGGAGAGCAATACCGATGATCAGAATGTGACTTCCATTGCGGAGGTGAGACAGGTGATCCTGATGCTGATCAACCAGGATGACGAGGGTTTTGTGGATCTGGCACAGATCGGGAACAGGCTGAATGAGAAGTTTTCCGATTTTGATGTGCGTAATTACGGTTATTTCAAGTTGAGTACCTTTATCGGTGAAAAGATTTCCGATGTGCAGGTGGTAAAGATCGATAATCAGCTATATGCCAAAAGGCAGTCCTCACTGACCAAGGAGGAGCTGGAGAGGGAGATCTGCCGCATGATAGAAAAGAGCGGCGGCGTCATTGACAATCTTTCCACCCTCAATGACGAATTACATAAGAGATACCGGCAGCTGGATCTGAAAGAATTTGGGTACAGCCGCATCTCCAGCTTCCTGCGCAGCTTAAAGTCCGTGACGGTGCGGGAAAATAAAGTCACATTGAAGAAATGAGGCACAGGATATGCAGGGGGATGGAAATGGATTTGTTTGAATATATGCGTACTACTAATATGGAAAAGGAGTCTCCCCTGGCGGCCAGGATGCGTCCCCGCACGCTGGAGGAGGTGGTGGGACAGGAGCATATCCTGGGAAAGGATAAGCTGCTGTACCGTGCCATCAAGGCGGACAAGATCAGTTCCGTCATCTTTTACGGTCCTCCCGGCACAGGCAAGACCACCCTGGCGAAGGTGATCGCGGGCACCACCAGCGCGGAGTTCACACAGATCAATGCCACGGTGGCGGGCAAGAAGGACATGGAGGAAGTGGTGGCGAAGGCGAAAGAGGTGCAGGGAATGTACGGAAAGCGCACGATCCTTTTTATTGATGAGATCCACCGGTTCAACAAGGGGCAGCAGGATTATCTCCTGCCCTTTGTGGAGGACGGCACCCTGATCCTGATCGGAGCCACCACGGAGAATCCTTATTTTGAGGTAAACGGGGCACTTCTTTCCCGCTCCGTGGTCTTTGAACTGAAGCCCATACCCGTGGAAGGGGTAAAGGAACTGATCCGGACGGCGGTGAGGGATACCGAGAGGGGCATGGGCGTTTACAATGCGGTGATCGAGGAGGATGCACTGGAATTTCTGGCGGATCTGTCGGGAGGAGACGCAAGGCATGCCCTGAATGCGGTGGAGCTGGGGATCTTGACCACTGAGTGCAGCGGGGATGGCCGGATCCACATTACCCTGGAGGTGGCCCAGGAGTGTATCCAGAAGCGGGCAGTCCGCTATGACAAGACGGGGGACAACCATTACGATACGGTTTCCGCGTTTATCAAGAGTATGCGGGGATCTGATCCGGACGCGGCGGTGTATTATCTGGCACGGATGCTGTATGCGGGAGAAAGCGTGACCTTTATCGCACGCAGGGTCATGATCTGCGCCGCGGAGGATGTGGGGAACGCGGATCCCAACGCGCTGGTGGTGGCCACCAACGCTTCCATGGCGGTGGAGAGGATCGGCATGCCGGAGGCACAGATCATTCTCTCCCAGGCGGTAAGCTATGTGGCCTGCGCCCCTAAGAGCAATGCGGCCTGCGAGGCCATCGGAAAGGCCATGCGGACGGTGGAACAGACGGGGAACCTGCCCATTCCCACCCATTTGCAGGATGCCCATTACAAGGGTGCGGCGAAGCTGGGGCACGGCACAGGCTATAAATATGCCCATGACTATCCCAATCACTACGTGCGGCAGCAGTACCTGCCCTATGAGTTAACCGGGCAGGAATTTTACAGGCCGTCGGGAAACGGATATGAGGGAAAAATACGGGAGCATATGAAGAAGATCAGGAGAGAGGCAGCGCTTCCTTAAAATAACTGTTGGACCAGGAATTGATAGATTTCCTGGTTCTTTTTCTGCCAGTTGTCACAGATATCGGAAGCAATCGCTTCCGCGGGAACGGAGAGGGTGATGTCCACAAGGCGGATGCCCCGGTCTGTCGCCGTCAGATGCGCTTCGTATTCCCCCGAAGTGGACTTGTAGTAGTCGCCCGCTATGGAAAGTTCGTTGCGCAGGCTGTATTCCTTTTCGCGAAAGAAATTGTTGATATCTTCTTTGATGGCCTCGCTGATGCGGTTCTCAAAAAAGCCCAGAGTGCTCCGTCCATCCTCGGTAATGGAGAGTTTGGTGCGGTTCCGTATGGTCTTCTGAGTGATCATTTTGGACTCGGTCAGTTCGCTGAGGACCTGCCGGAACGTAAGGAAATCCATATAGTCCTTCTCCAGGATAAAGTCGCTGACCTGGGCCGCGGTCATGGTAAAATTGACGCGGTTCAGCATATAGAGCACAATCAGTTTATTGATAGTCAGGGAATCCTGTAACATTGTAACACTCCTGTCTCATTTTCAAACTTCCTGCCATACAGCTTCTAATACATCGAAAAATAAGCTTCTAGTGCGCTGACATGTTCATTTTTGAACTAATGACGAAGGATAAATTTCCACTCTGCAAGGCGGCGGAGGGAGGCGATGCGGTATCAAATTGCTAAAGCAATTGTTGACCGACAACAACGCAGCAGATGGAAATTTAGGCAAGTCATTCGTCAAATTATGAACGTGTCAGTGCACTAGCTATATGGCTGGCTACTTATTATTCGATGTACTGGTATCAAGCACTGAATCATTTCAAGATTAACGCGATGATGTACCGGCAGCACATAAACATTTGGCGGCTTGGTCAAAGCCTTCTCAGGTCAGCGCCCTGCGGCAGCCCTGTACGGAACCGCGTTCTTTCAGCCTCCGGTGTAATCCGTTCAGCACGCTGTGCTTGTCCGCGCTCCACAATGGGGCGATCAGGATCCGCCTGGGGCCGTCCCCCGTGACCCGGTGTATCACGATTTCGGGAGAAAGCCGTTCCAGACAGTCGGCCACCAGATCCAGGTAGGCGTCCCTTTCCAAAACCTGAAATTCCCCTCTGGCATAATGTTCCGCCAGGTCAGTGCCCTGCAGCACATGAAGCAGCTGCAGCTTTACGCCAAAGGGGCGCAGCCTGTCCACATAAGCCATGGTCTCCAGCATTTGCGCGCGGGATTCTCCCGGCAGGCCCAGGATCACATGGAGGATGACGGGAATGCCGAGGGACTGCAATCTGCCATAAGCATCCTCGAAGCAGCGCAGGTCATATCCCCGCCGGATAAAGCGGGCGGTGGCCTCATGGATGGTCTGCAGGCCAAGCTCTACCCAGAGGAACTTTTCCGGGAATCGGTCCTTCAGGGAAGAAAGCAGGTCAAGAACATCCTCCGGAAGACAGTCCGGCCTGGTGGCAATGGAGATACCACATACCCTTGGTGAGGATAACGCCCGGGAAAAGACCTGCTCCAGATATTCCACAGGGGCATAGGTATTGGTGTATGCCTGGAAGTATGCAATGATGCAGGGAATGTCCCGGGGAAGCGCTGTCTTGCGGGAGAGAAGGGCTTCTCCCTCCGCCAGCTGTTCCGGCACGGATTTTCCGGTGGTGGAAACGGCAAATTCGCCGCTGCCGCCGGCGCTGCAGAAGATACAGCCCCGAGTGCCCTTGGAACCGTCCCGGTTCGGGCAGGTCATATGGGCATTCAAGGCAATTTTATAGCATTTGCGGTGCAGTGTATTTTTACACCAGGCATCCAGGGAATGGTAAGGTCTGCCGTGCCAGTCCGGGGTCTGCGTATCCGGGATCAGATGCGCGTCCGGCGCCTGTGTATCCGGGATCGGGTGCATGTCCGGGGCCTGCGTATCCGGATCCTGGAGTCGGTTCGACGCAAGGGCACTCGGGAGCGGATGTGCGTTCCGTTCCCGGCGTGATGTGATATGTCCGCTCATCGGATATGGGACTTTACCGCTTCGGCTACCAGCTCGGCCACCTTGGGGTTAAATGCCTCAGGCATGATATTGTCCTCGTTCAGCGCCTCGTCAGGCACAAGGCCTGCGATAGCCTCCGCCGCCGCCAGCTTCATCTCCTCTGTGATCTGGGTGGCGCGTCCCTCCAGGGCACCCTTGAAGATGCCGGGGAAGGCCACCACATTGTTGACCTGATTGGGGAAATCACTGCGCCCCGTTCCCACCACCCGCGCGCCTGCGGCCTTCGCCGCGTCGGGCATGATTTCGGGGACAGGATTTGCCATGGCGAACAGGATCGCGTCATGGTTCATGGAGGATACCATTTCCGGCGTGACGATGTTGGGGGCGGAAACGCCTACAAAAATATCAGCATTTTTTAAGGCGTCGGCAAGTGTTCCCGTCTCATTGTCCAGGTTCGTCACCTCCGTCATTTTCTGCTGCATCCAGTTCAGTCCCTCGGTGGACTTGGACACGATCCCCACTTTGTCACACATGACGATATTGGGAAAGCCATAGGTCAGGAGCAGCTTTGTGATGGCTACACCGGCGCTGCCGGCGCCGTTTACCACTACCTTACAGTCTTCCTTCCTCTTGTTCACTACCTTCAGCGCGTTGATGATCCCGGCCAGTACCACGATGGCGGTACCGTGCTGGTCGTCGTGGAATACAGGGATATCCAGCGCTGCCTTCAGTCTTTCCTCGATCTCAAAGCAGCGGGGAGCGGAGATGTCCTCCAGATTGATGCCGCCGAAACCGGGCGCCAGCCAGGTGACGGCCTTGATGATCTCCTCGGTGTCCTGGGTGTCCAGACAGATGGGAACCGCGTTGACGCCGCCGAATTCCTTGAACAGGACGGCTTTCCCCTCCATCACGGGCATGGCGGCATGGGGGCCGATATTGCCCAGACCCAGAACCGCGCTTCCGTCAGAGACCACAGCCACGGTGTTGGCCTTCATGGTGTATTTATATGCCGCTTCCCTGTCTTCGGCAATGACCTTGCAGGGCTCCGCCACCCCGGGGGTGTACGCGACGGCAAGATCCTCCCGCGTTTTCACGGGCGTCTTGGATACAATCTCCAGTTTGCCGTTCCATTCTTCGTGCATTTTGAGAGCTTTTTCGCTTGTTGTCATGACAGTACCTCTTTTCTATTATTACCACCCATATTATAGCGAATGAAGCCGAAAGTGTAAACCCGTTACTTTTCACACCCATGCGATTGCGAGGTGTTTTCACGCGCCTTTTGCGTGCAAAACCCGAGACGGCTGTGCGCGAAACCGCTGTTTTGCGGTTCCTGTGCATAAAGCCTTCGTAAGAAGGCTTGTTACTGGTCATGGAGTGAACAGTAACGTAAACCCGAAATGGTTTCATAAAAAAAGAAAAATAATGCTTCCTATTTTGATGACTTTGTACTATAATGGATGCGAGAGCATGATACGTCAATCATGAAGTCAAGGAATCACGTCCATGACACATCTTGCCAGTACCCCGCCATAAGGAATATGCGACGATACGTTTTATGGGTGGTTTTTACGGCTATATAAATCGGAGGGAATTTATGAGAGAAAAATATGAATCATTGGCGCTAGTACAGTTGAAGGAACTTGCGAAAGTCCGCGGGTTGAAGGGAACTTCAGCCATGAAGAAAGCCGACCTGGTGGAGGCCATGCTGGCGGAGGATGAGAGAGTGAAACAGCTGGAAGAGAGCAAACGCGAGACAAAGAGCGAGCCCAAAAGTGAGACGAAGAGCGAGCCTGTGCGCCGTCCGGCGCCCAGAAGGACGGATGCAGCCACAGCTCCCGGTGTGAGGAATGAGACGAACTACCGCGCGGAGGCGGGCAGTGCACAGCGCAGCGACAGTGCATCCAGGCCGGATGGGGCAGTGACACAGGCTCCCCGCCCTGTTCGCGTGAATGAAGTTTACGATGAAAAGAATTATCCAAAGGAGCTGGACAGCGGCGAGGAGGCCAGCGGCATCCTGGAGGTCATGCCTGACGGATACGGCTTTATCCGCTGTGAAAACTATCTTCCCGGAGACCACGACGTCTATGTGGCGCCCAGCCAGATCCGCCGTTTCGGACTGAAGACCGGAGATATTTTAAGGGGAAATAAGAGGATCAAGACACAGCAGGAAAAGTTCAGCGCCCTGCTGTTCATCCGTACCATCAACGGTTATACAATTGAAGAGTCCTCAAAGAGGATGAATTTTGAGGATATGACGCCGATCTTTCCGGATGAGAGGATAAAGCTGGAGACGCCCGGATGCAGTATTGCCATGAGAGCCATGGATCTGGTCAGCCCTGTAGGCAAGGGCCAGAGAGGGATGATCGTGTCGCCGCCAAAGGCAGGTAAGACCACGCTGCTGAAGGAGGTGGCAAAGTCCATCCTGCGGTCCAATCCCCATATGCATATGCTGATCCTGCTGATAGACGAGCGCCCGGAGGAGGTTACGGACATCAGGGAGGCAATTGTGGGGGACAATGTGGAAGTGATTTATTCCACCTTTGACGAACTGCCGGAGCACCACAAGAGGGTTGCCGAGATGGTGATCGAGCGCGCCAAGCGCCTGGTGGAGCACAAGAAGGATGTGGTGATCCTGCTGGACAGCATTACCCGTCTGACCAGGGCGTACAATCTGGTGGTTCCCCCCAGCGGCCGTACTCTTTCCGGCGGTCTGGATCCTGCCGCCCTGCATATGCCCAAGCGATTCTTCGGCGCGGCCAGGAATATGCGCGGGGGCGGAAGCCTTACGGTGCTGGCGACGGCGCTTGTGGAGACGGGAAGCAAGATGGATGATGTGATCTATGAGGAATTTAAAGGAACCGGCAACATGGAGCTGGTGCTTGACCGCAAGCTTTCCGAGAAGCGTATCTTCCCTGCCATCGATCTGTCCAAGTCCAGTACCAGGAGAGAAGATCTGCTCTTGAACAGCGAGGAACTGGATGCCATCAACATTATGAGGAAGGCGCTGAATGGCCTGAAGCCGGATGAGGCCACAGACCGCATTCTGGACATGTTTTCCAAGACACGGAACAATAATGAATTTGTCCAGGTGGTCAAGAAAAATAAATTTATTTAAAAGTTATGAAAAAAGGACTTGCAAGGGCATAATCCATATGTTACAATAATACCGCTGTTTGTGGTTCCATAAGCAGTGCGGATGAGAACAAACATACATGCAATTATCATAGAGAGGTGAAAAAGATGAAAGAAGGTATCCATCCCCAGTACTACCAGGCAACCGTAACCTGCAACTGTGGCAATACTTTCGTGACCGGTTCCACAAAGCCTGAGATTCACGTAGAAGTTTGCTCCAAGTGCCACTCATTCTACACCGGCCAGCAGAAGACAGCCAGAGCCGATGGACGTATTGAGAAGTTCAATAGAAAATACGGCGTTAAATAAGAAGTCAGGAAAGGTTGAGGTGCTGTATCTCAACCTTTTTTGCGCGAATGAGCAGAGTCAGAAGTGCATTCATGCCGCTGTCATGCTTGCATGAACAGCGGTATGAATGTGCTTCTGACGAGCAATGCGAACATGCTCAACTTGTGTTGAGCAGAAAGGCGCAGCCTTGCGAGCCTGCTCATTCAATAGGAGGAAACATGACGAGGAAAAAGAATAACCACTATTCCGGAATCGGCGGCCAGGCCGTTCTGGAGGGTATTATGATGAAAAACAGTGAAAAATATGCCGTTGCGGTCAGAAAGCCCAACGGTGAGATCGCTGTGGAGCTGGAGAACTACCAGGGTGTGATGCATGGCAGTAAGATAAAGGAGGTTCCTTTTATCCGCGGAATCTTTAATTTTATAGACTCCATGATCCTGGGAATGCGGGTATTGAATGATTCCGCGACCTTCTATGAGGAAGAGGAGGACACGAAGCCCGGCGGGAAGGACCAGTCGGGCGGTGGAAGCGGAGAGAAGTTTCTGAATGTAATCGTCACTTTGTTTGCTGTTGTCATGGCGGTGGGCATTTTTGTAGTACTGCCGTATTTCCTTGCGTCCCTCCTGAAAGGCTATGTGAGGAATGAGTCCCTGATGGCGATCATCGAAGGGGCGATCCGCATTCTGATTTTCGTCTTATACGTGTGGGGGATCAGCGCCATGAAGGATATCAGGAGGCTGTACAGGTATCATGGGGCTGAGCACAAATGTATCAATTGTGTCGAGAAGGGCAGGCCTCTCACGGTTCATAATGTGATGAGAAGCTCCAGGCTGCACAGAAGATGCGGCACAAGCTTTCTCTTTTTTGTGTTTTTTGTGAGTATTATACTCTTTTTCTTTATCAGGGTGGATCATGTGGCGCAGAAAGTGATCCTGCGCATTCTCCTGATGCCTGTGGTAGCCGGCATTTCCTATGAGATCATCCGGCTGGCCGGGCGCAGCGACAATATTCTGGTGCGCATTCTTTCCGCGCCGGGCATGCTGATCCAGAGAATGACAACCAAAGAGCCCGATGAGGGTATGGCAGAGGTCGCCATAGCGGCTGTGGAGGCGGTGTTTGACTGGAGGCAGTATCTGTATGAGAATTTCGGCTATGAGGTAGATGAATCCTGGATGGACGATGGCGCTTCCCTCTACGAGGATGAGGAGGACGGGATGGCGGAGACGGCGGACTGGACGGCAGGCGATGAGGTGCCGCAGTACTGGGAGACAGAAGGCATGGAAGAGACAGAAGATACGGGCGAGGGGGAAGGCGCCGGCAGGGAAGAGGATGCGGGAGGCTTATGAACTACAGGGGATGGTATGAAAAAGGGAAAATGGCCTTGACGGAGGCAGGAGTTGAGGAAGCCGGGCTGGAGGCCAGGCTGCTTTTGGAGCACGTGTGTGCGACGAACCGCAATGACCTGCTGGCCCACGGCGACAGAGAGCTGCCTCCCGAACAGGAGACGAGGTATCTGTCCCTGCTTGACAGCCGGGCACAGCGGATTCCCCTGCAGCATCTTACGGGGGTGCAGGATTTCATGGGGCTGGAATTTGACGTCAATGAGCATGTGCTGATTCCGAGACAGGATACGGAGATTCTGGTGGAAGAAGCGCTGAGGGAGCTGCGGGACGGAATGGATATTCTGGATATGTGTACAGGATCGGGATGCATTCTGATCAGCCTGCTGCGGTATTCCAATGACTGTACCGGCCTGGGGGTGGATATCTCGGAGGAGGCGCTGGCTGTAGCGGAGGGAAATGCCCGGAAGCTGCTTGCCCCGGATTGTCAGGCGCGCTTTATCAAAAGCGATCTGTTTGGGGAAGTAGACGGGATGTATGATATGATCGTGTCCAATCCGCCTTATATACCCAGCGGGGTCATTGGCAGTCTGATGCCGGAGGTGAGGGAGCATGAACCTCTCGGCGCACTGGACGGCAGGGAGGACGGACTCTGGTTTTACCGCAGGATCACGGGAGAATGCAGGAAATACCTGAAACCCGGCGGTATGTTGTTCTATGAGATCGGGTATGACCAGGGAGCGTCCGTCAGTGAGATCCTGTCCGGGGAGGGCTTCGGGGAGATTCAGGTGACAAAGGATTATGCGGGGCTGGACAGGGTGGTGTCTGGCATTCTGCGCCATAGGTAAGGGTGCTTGTTATATGTTAGGAAGGTAACAGTTCAGCCATACGGCACCGCGAAGTCAACCATTGCAGTGTGTCCCATGGGGACACACTCCTGTGTAATTTTGTGAGACTTGCAGGCGCCAAAAGGAGTTGAAAACTCATTTTGTGTGCATCATCGTAACAGTTTGGCCGAAGACTGAACTGCTACGCAGGAAGCGGCGCGGAAGTGGCGCGTCGCGGAAATGGAGAAAAGGATGTTTGACAGATTAGATGATTTATTGATACGCTTTGAAGAGATCTTAAGCGAGCTCCATGAGCCTACGGTGACCAACAATCAGGAACGTTTCCGTAAGCTGATGAAGGAGCAGAGTGACCTGACCCCCGTGGTGGAGGCTTACACAGAGTATAAAAAGTGCAGGCAGGATGCAGAGGATTCGCTGGAGATGCTGGAGGCGGAGAGCGACGAAGAGATGCGTGAAATGATCAAGGAGACGCTGAATGACAGCAGAAAGCGCATCGAGGAGCTGGAGCAGGAGCTTAAGATACTGCTTTTGCCCAAGGATCCCAACGATGAGAAAAATGTGATCGTGGAGATCCGCGCGGGAGCAGGCGGGGATGAGGCAGCCCTGTTTGCGGCGGAGATCTACCGCATGTATGTACATTATGCGGAGAGCCAGAGATGGAAGGTGGAGACCCTGAATGTGGATGAGATCGGCATCGGCGGTATGAAGGAAGTGCAGTTCATGATCACCGGACAGGGCGCTTATTCCCGGATGAAATATGAGAGCGGCGTGCACCGTGTGCAGCGTGTCCCCGAGACGGAGAGCGGCGGGCGTATCCATACGTCCACCATATCTGTGGCGGTGATGCCGGAGGTGGATGAGGATATCGACATTGTGATCGACGAGAAGGACATCAGGATTGACGTCATGCGTGCCTCCGGGAACGGCGGACAGTGTGTCAATACCACTGATTCCGCGGTGCGTCTGACCCATTACCCCACCGGCATCGTGGTCTACAGCCAGACGGAGAAGTCCCAGATACAGAACAAGGCAAAGGCTTTTGCCCTGCTGAAGACAAAGCTTTATGACATCGAGCAGCAGCAGCGGCATGACGCGGAGGCGGAGATGCGGAGAAGCCAGATCGGTTCGGGAGACCGTTCCGAGAAGATCCGCACCTATAATTTTCCGCAGGGCCGCGTCACCGACCACAGGATCGGCCTTACCCTCTACAAGCTGGATAAGGTGATGAACGGCGATATCCAGGAGATCCTGGATGCCTGTATCGCAGCTGACCAGGCGGCGAAGCTGGTGAAGATGGGGGAAAGCTAGAGCGTGTTTGAAAATTGCTTTTTGTCAGCTGTGCGTCACAATTTGTGGTAGATTTGACCCGAATGAAGGAGACGTAGTGGGCTACGTTGACCGAATGAGGGGCAAAGATACCGCAAAGTGGGGCGTGCAGATGGCGGGAATGAATTTTCAAACACGCTCTAGGTGGATTATATTAGAAAATTCTTTTTTTGCAGGTAGAAAGAAAATAATATTTATGGTAAAATAGACTCAGGGTAACAAAAATTATATAAGGGAGATGGGTCTATGAGGGTGTTTGGCGGTAAGTATAAAGAACTCCGCACTCCGTTTCCGGGCAGCATCTGGTATATGATCGAGGGGCAGAAGCAGGGGTGCGGCTTTGACGACTGGCGGGATATGTACGTGAAGGATTTCAAGATCAATACTGCTGAGGTGGTGTTTAACGGGATATTGGATGCACGGCCGATCAAGGTGACTTTGAACCAGCTGTTTGACATAGGCGCGAAGCATTCGCATTTTGGGGAATCTATCCGTGCCATTGCCATGAAATGCGCTTATACAGGCGAGGATCCAAGGGATGAGTATGTAAAGCTGATCGAGATGAACGCCACGAAGGGCACGAAGTGGCTTCTGGAATATATTTAGCGCGGGGACAATACGGGAGGAAACTGCTATGGACAAGAAAGCGATGTATCATCTGACTTACGGGCTGTTTATCCTGACGGCCAGGGAAGGGGAGAAGGATAACGGATGTATCGTGAATACGGTGGCGCAGGTGACTACGGAGCCCAACCGGATCACTGTCGCGGTGAACAAAAAGAATTACACACACGACATGATCACAAGGACTGGAATGTTCAATGTGTCAATATTGACGGAGCATTCCAGGTTTGACACCTATAAGCACTGGGGATTCCAGAGCGGGGCGGACACGGATAAAATGGAAGCGGTGGAATACCGGAGGGCTGAAAACGGGATCACGTATCTTGCGGACGAATGCAATGCCTATATCTCTGCAAAAGTGGTTTCCTCCGTGGATCTGGGGACACATACGCTGTTCCTGGCGGACGTGACGGATTGTGCTGTGCTTTCGGAGGACGCATCCGTGACGTATGCCTACTATCAGAAAAATATCAAGACGGCGCCGAAGGACCAGGAAAAGAAAAAAGGATTTATCTGTACGGTGTGCGGCTATATCTATGAGGGCGATGTGCTTCCGGAGGACTTTATCTGTCCATGGTGCAAGCATCCGGCAAGCGACTTTAAGCCGATATAGAAAGGGATAAGACAACAGTCAAGGAACTGGAATGGAGGACAAACCAATGAACAAGTATGCGGGAACACAGACTGAGAAGAATCTGGAGGCGGCTTTTGCCGGCGAATCACAGGCGAGGAACAAGTATACCTATTTTGCGTCTGTGGCAAAGAAGGAAGGGTATGAACAGATATCCTCCCTGTTTTTGAAGACTGCTGACAATGAGAAAGAGCATGCTAAGATGTGGTTTAAGGAGCTGAGCGGCATCGGGGACACGAAGGCGAATCTCGGGGTGGCGGCAGACGGTGAGAATTTTGAATGGACCGATATGTATGAGGAATTTGCCAGGACGGCGGAGCAGGAGGGATTTCCGGAGCTGGCGGAGAAATTCCGGCTCGTGGGCGCTATCGAGAAGCATCACGAGGAGAGATACCGGGCGCTGCTTAAGAATATAGAGACGGCGGCAGTGTTTGAAAAGAGTGAAGTGAAGGTCTGGGAATGCCGTAACTGCGGGCACATTGTTGTAGGCACCAAGGCTCCCGAAGTATGTCCCACATGCAATCATCCCCAGAGCTATTTTGAGGTGAGCGCGGAGAATTACTGATCTGATTTCTGATATAGCGTAACGGTTGATCCTGTCGGTTCCCGGCAGGATTTTTTTGGTTTATGGGGAATCCTGCCATATGTAACTTTTTACCAAAGAAAGCAAAAAGAAATGTTGATATATTGTCAAAAAATCCCTGCTGCGATATAATAGACTTATTCCATTTGAACATAATTGATACAGAGGGGTAAATATATGTTCCAGATACTGGTCATTCTGTTGATTTTATTAATATTGAGTATGGTTGTCTGTGTGCTGGCTTCCTGTAAGAAAAATGTGCAGAACTGCCGTAACGTGGTGCATCTGATATGGATGGCCATTATCACCTCTGCCTGTTATACGGCATTTATCCTGGTTCCGGTGGAGCTTCACAGGCTGGCGACATTTCTGGACGGCCTCTATTTTCTGTCCACGGACTGGCTGGCGGTGTATCTGCTGCTGTTCACCGTGGCGTATACGCGGGTGGAGCCTCCCTCTGTGCTGCCCAGGCGCGTCATTGGTTTTCTGGCGGGGCTGGATTCCGTCTCCCTGGTGGTCAACACTTTCACACATCATATGTTTGAGCTGGAAGCGGCGGTGAATGAGAAACTGCAAATTACCTGCTGGAATATACAGCTGAAACCGCTGCATTATGTGCATCGTGCCTTCGTTTATGTCATTGTCATGTACAGTCTGACGGCCCTGCTGTACCGTCTGGTCAGGGCGCCCCGCATGTATAAGATGAGATATATGGGAATCCTGGCGCAGCTGGTAGGGGTGGCAGGGGTGAATGTCCTGTGCTACATTATGGACGCTCAATTTGATTATTCCGTTATTTTGTATGCCTCCATGGCGTTATCGGTCTGTTACTTTACTCTGTATGCGTCTCCCAGGGTGCTGCTGGAGAGGATGCACTCCACGATCATCAGGGATTCCGTGATCGGATTCATTGCGTATGACGAAAATGGGAAGTGCATTGATATCAACCCCGTGGCGAGAAAATTTTTCCCAGATTCCGACAACCTTCATAAGACCGCGGAGAAATATCTGGACAGGTGGGAGGAAGAGCACGAGGGAAATGCAGGCGGAATCATGGGGGAAGACCGGAAGATTACCCGTGGGAACGCACAGATGCATATTTATGTGACATACCAGAAATTTACGGATGAAAAGGGCAGGGTGCTTGGAAGCTGCTTCCAGTTTGAGGACCGCACGGAGGTGGTCAGAAAATTTAAGGAGGAACAGTACAGGATCACTCACGACATGCTGACAGGACTGTTGAACAGGAACGCCTTTGAGGAGGAGGCGGAGAAGGTGCTTGCCGACGCGAAGGAGCCGTACTATATGGTGTGCTCCAACGTCAAGGATTTTAAACTGGTCAACGAGCTTTACGGTGCGGATGTGGGAGACCGGCTTCTGATCGCCCAGGCAAAGATGATCACCGCCGCCCTGGATGAAAAGACGGTGGTAGCCCGTATCTTTGCGGATAAGTTCTGCATGCTGATGCCAAAGGAAAGATTTCATGAGAAAGAGGTCTATGAACAGATAGAGGCGCTCAGGAATCTGAACCTGGTGAGCTCCTTTAAGCTGCATTATTATATCGGCGTCTATGAGATCAGGGACGTGACGGAACCGGTGTGGACCATGTATGACAAGGCGATCATGGCGATAGATACCATGCGCGGCAATTACGGGCAGACGATCTGCTTTTACCAGGATGAGCTGCTGGAGCACATCATGAAGGAAAAGGAAGTGCTGGGCGAATTTGACCGTGCCATAGAGGAACGGCAGTTTCATATGTTCCTGCAGCCCCAGATCGCCAATGACAACAGTATTGTGGGGGCGGAGGCACTGGTGCGCTGGATCCATCCTGAGAAGGGAGTGGTCAGCCCCGGGCTGTTTATTCCCACTCTGGAGAAGGCGGGGCTGATCCATAAGCTGGATCTGTATATGTGGGAGAGCGCTGCCAGGAAGTTGGAGGAATGGAAGAAGAGCGGCATTGAGAAGTACTCCATCTCCGTGAACATATCCACCAAAGATTTCTATTATCTGGATATCTGTGATACCTTCCGGGAACTGGCGGAAAAATATGATTTCGATATCAAGAAGCTGAAGCTGGAGATCACGGAATCGGCGTTGATGGAAAATATACAGGAAAACATGAGGACGCTGGACGGACTGCACGCCCTGGGGTATGAGATCGAAATTGACGATTTTGGCAGCGGATATTCCTCGCTGGGTATGCTGAAGGATATTCATGCGGATATCTTAAAGATCGATATGATCTTCCTGCAGGAAACCAAGAATGTGGAGCGGAGCAGTACGATCCTGAAAAATATCATCGCCATGTCCAAGGAGTTGGGTATGCCTGTCATAACGGAGGGTGTTGAGACGAAGGAGCAGGTGGAATTTCTGGTGACGGTAGGCTGTGATATGTTCCAGGGATTCTATTTCGCAAGACCTATGCTTGTGGAGCATTTTGAGGAGCAGTACTGCGATGAACAGACAGCGTGAGTGAGAAGCGTCTGCTTTGCAGGCATTGCTCATCCTGATTTGAGATTCTGCGGAGCGGAATCATGCGGATTGAGCCGCATGGAGGTTGGCATGAGGGACAGAGAACGGGAGGTCAGACTGGCGGAAAACGGATTCTGGTATCGGGGGGAGTTCCGGCAGCTGGATGAGAGGACTATATTGCTGGACGGCGGCATGACGGAGGGGGAAGCGGCTTCCGGACCGCATCTGTATCGTGACATCAGGGAAGCCCTTGCCGCGCCGGAGCTTTCCGGGAGCCGTCCCGGATTTCCGGTAACGATATATGTCGCGCCCGATGTCTACTGGATCGACGATCCGGAGGCGGTGGATGTGATGCAGAAAAGGGAGGGGGATGCCCTTCCTTTTGGCATGCATGTCAAATGCGGCTCCCTGAGAATCGAGGGACTGTGTGAGAATCCCGGGGATGTGGTGATTGCCGGTAACAGGGGGCAATCCCATGCCTGCAACGGCAATTATACCATGATACATTTCCAGGTGAAGGAGTTGTGGGTCAGTGGCCTTACTCTGGGAAATTACTGCAGTGTGGATCTGGTGTATCCGCTAAATCCCGCACTGAATTATCCGAAGCGGACGGAGACAATCACCCAGGCACAGCTGGCCATCCAGCAGGGGGAGAAGCTTTTTGCGAAAAACTGCATGTTTGTCAGCCGATTGAACCTGAATCCCATCTGTGGGGCGGATCGGGCCCTGTATGTGAACTGTCATTTCGAGAGTACGGACGACGCCCTGAACGGAAATGCCGTCTATGTGGGCTGCGATTTTGATTTCTACGGGGGACGTCCTGTATACCAGGCCGGAAGGACTGGAGACGTGTTTATAGACTGTCTTTTCCGCAGCTGGATCGGGGGGAAAGAGGGAGAATGTCATCAATATCTGACCAAGGAGGGAGGTCCCGTCACATTGGTCAATTGCCGCTATGAGACCAGAGACAGTGTAAAGCTGGGCTGGACGAAATACCCGGAGGCTTCCTTGAAGTGCTGTCAGTATCAGGTCAGCCGCAACGGACAGCCTGTGGTCCTGGGCGGTGAGGGGGCGCCGGAAACCGTGCGGCTGGAGGGGAAAAAGTCTCTGGAGGCATATCTGTTTGAACAGGGGGGACAGCGCTGTGTCAATGTGGGAAACCTGTTGGGAGGCAGTGACGGCTGGGATCCCCTGGGAGTGCTGGAACAGGCGCAGAACGCCGGCAAGACGGGGCTTCCCACGCTGCTTGCCGTATCCGGAGACAGAGACAGTGTGATATCCGGTGAAGCTTCCGCCAGGTTTACCGCACAGGCGTATCTGTTTTCTCATGAGATGTGCAGGGAAAGGGTATTCTTTTCCGTGGGAGCCGAGGACGCGGCCTTCGTAAGGATACGACAGGATTCGGAAAATTCCTGTATTGTGGAGGGCTGCAACCATGGCGCGGAGGCCAGGAAAGTGATTCTTCATGCCGGCACGGAAAGCGGCCTGGAAGCGGCGGCAGAGCTGACGGTGGAGCCTTATCTGCTGCAGGCGCCTGTGTTCGTACAGGCTCCACGCATCCGAAAGGAGGGTGAAGCGCTGACGCTGGAATATCAGCTGTCCGTCCGGGAGAGGGAGGATGTGTCTGAGATCAGCTGGTACCGGTGCAATGGCGGAGAGGAGGTGCTCTGCGGCGTATCCAGGCCAGATCATCCGCTGAGAACCTATCGCCTGACAGCGGCTGATGAGGGAAGGCATATGAAAGCCGTGATCTGCCCCAGGGTGAAAGGAAGTCTGACAGGGCAAGCGGCGGCAGCTGTCAGGTTGGAGGCTGTGGGTGCGGGGGAGGTGGACAGGAGGCATCTGTTCACGGATTTCTCCGGGCTGCCGGAGGGAAACCAGGCAGTGGTTGAGAAGGGCAGATGGACCTTTGACTGTGGGAAGCCGGAGGATATCGAGGTGGATTCCGCTTCCTTTGGAAGTTGGAAAATGGACGAAAGCGTTCCGGCTTGGAAGTATGGCGAGACGGGAAACGGCAGTGTGGGCGCGGGTCTGTATCAGAACACACAGGGCGCCAGGATCCGGTATACACCCAGGAACAGCCATGGGGGCGACATGGCCCTTAAAGTGAAGGCCGACCCAGCAAAGACTGCGGGACAGGGCTTTGGCAGCGCAGGACAGTACATGGATCTGGGCATAAAATTTGACACGGAAAGGATCACCGGCTATGCCTTGAGGATCATACGTGTAAAGGAAGCCTCCGATGCCGTTGCGATGGCGCTGGTGGAATACCAAAACGGCAGGAGCAGGTATCTCACGGCACCGCAGAAAACCTCCTGCTTCCTCACAGGCTGTACGATCAGGGTGGCGCTGGAAGGGCACAGGCTTACCGCGTCGGCAGACACGGATACACCGCGGCCGGCGTACAGCGCAGAGAAGAATTATGCATATGAGGTTAAACTGGAAGCAGAGGTGGAGGGGAATCCCTGGGGAGGGATCCTGGTCTGGCACACGGGGACAACCGGCACGGGCGGCTGGCAGAATACTACCATGCTGCACAGTATCGAGGTGTTATATGGAGATTAAAACAGCGTCGGAGGACGCATTGGAGGAAATATTGGGAATTTATGCCCACGCAAGAGAGTTCATGGCGCGAAATGGCAACAAAACGCAGTGGGGCAGCGTCTATCCGCCGACGGAGCTTGTCAAACGGGATATTGCGGAGGGAAAATGCCATATCTGTGTGGAGGACGGAAGGATTCTCTGTGTGTTCTATTTTGCCAGGGAGGAGGATCCCTCTTACCGGAAGATCCGGGATGGAAGCTGGCTGAATGAAGAGCCTTACGGGGTAGTACACCGCATTGCCTCCGCGGAAGGCGTCAGGGGAGCGGCAGCTTTCTGCCTGAATTGGGCTTTTGGGCAGACGGGAAATATCCGCATCGACACACATGATGACAATAAACCCATGCAGGGATTACTAAAGAAATCAGGCTTCCGATACTGCGGCAGGATCACCCTGGCAGACGGAAGCCCGAGAATCGCATTCCAGAAGATATGACTTTTCTGGGAAGAATGCCTGCCCTTCAGGCATTCTTCCAGGTGAAATATAGAAGTTCTTGCCGTCCCATCCAATGATGGGACGGCATTAGAACTTCTTTTCACGGGTGAGACATAGAACATCTTGTCGTCCCATCCAATGATGGGACGACTTTAGATGTTCTTCTCACCCTGTTAGCGTGCCAGCCAGCCGCCGTCTACAGCCAGGGTAAAGCCATGGACGTAAGCGGCCGCGTCGGAAGCCAGGAAGATCGCCGCTCCGGCAATGTCTTCGGGGGTGCCCCAGCGTCCGGCGGGGATCCGGGAAAGGATCTCTTCGCTGCGCTGTTCGTCACTCCTCAAATTCTGGGTATTGTTGGTCTCCATGTAGCCGGGGGCAATGGCGTTTACATTGATGTTGTGCCGTGCCCATTCGTTGGCAAGCTCCCTGGTCAGACCCATGATCGCACTCTTGCTGGAGGTGTAGGCGGGGACACGGATACCGCCCTGGTAGCTGAGCATGGAGGCAATATTGATGATCTTGCCGCCCTTTTGATCCGCCAGCCATCCTTTCGCGAAAGCCTGGCACAGGAAAAATACCATCTTTTCGTTGATGTTGATGACGGCGTCCCAATCCTCTTCCGTTACGTCCGCGGCATCACATCTCTTGATGATCCCCGCGTTATTTACCAGAATATCCACACGACCGAAGGCTTTTTCCGCCTCCTCCACGATCTGGGGGATCACGGAAGTGTCCGACAGGTCCGCAATGATTTCCTTGAAGCTTCCGTCAAAGGCGGCGATCTTCTCCGCTGTTTCCTGACAGCTCCTTCTGGCTACGCCGATCACGTTTGCGCCCGCCTTCGCGTAAGCCACGGAGATTCCCTGTCCCAGCCCCGTGTTGGCGCCTGTGATGAGAGCTGTCCTGCCCTCCAGTGAAAACATATTTAGATTGGTCATGTGTGTATCCTCCATTCTGATTGATAGGGCCTCTCGGAAACTCCCTTGCCCCCATCCTTGCGGCTGATTTTCCGCCAGGAGCGCCCAAATTTAATCAACGGATGTCTCATAAATTTGTGCACTTCTGACAAAAAATCATCCCATAAATCTGGGCACAAAGAGTTTCCGAGACCACTCTTGATAAAATCTTATGACACCATTATAAACAAGAAATGGAAGTAATACAAGCATTCAGGGTATTTTGACACGGATAAAAGCTTTTTTTTTGCAAAATATCATATATAATAGGGGTAGGTACTTGAAATTCCGCAAAGCGGAATGATGGAGGTTCGGTATGAAAACATATACAGGCAGATCCGTATGTGGAGGAATTGCAGTCGGGAAAGTGATCGTCATAGGGAACAGAGGACATCAGGCGGAAAGATACCGGATAGAGGCCGTGGATCCGGAGATGGGCAGGATGGACAGAGCGGTGCAGACGGCCAGGGAACAGATCCGGGAATTGTATGAAAGGGCGTTGAAAGAGGTGGGAGAAGCCAATGCGGCCATCTTTGAGGCCCACCGGATCATGCTGGAGGATGAGGACTATCTCGGAGCCATGCGGGAGATGATCCGGGCGGAGCTGGTCAATGCGGAGTATGCGGCGGCGGTCACAGGGGATCATTTTGCGGAAATGTTTGCGGGCATGGAGGATGACTATATGAAGGCGCGGGCAGAGGATGTGAAAGACATTTCCAGGCGTCTGATCAGGATCCTGCAGGGGCGGGAGGAAGCAGGGTTCTCTTTTGTGGAGCCATCGGTGGTTGTGGCGGAGGACTTGAGCCCCAGCGAGACAGTGCAGATGGATCAGGAGAAAATCCTGGCCTTTGTGACGGTGCACGGTTCGGCCAATTCCCACGCGGCGATCCTCGCACGGACAATGAACATACCTGCGCTGACAGGGGTGTCCGTGGACTTGAACGAGATCCATACAGGCATGACTGCGATCGTGGACGGATCGGCGGGAGAGGTTATCTTCGAGCCAACGGAAGCGCAGCGCGGCAGGGCGGAGATAAGAAAGGGGGAGGAACAGGAGAGAATCCGTCTGCTGCAGGAACTGAAAGGGAAGAAAAGCGAGACCACGGACGGCAGGGCGATCCGTATTTATGCCAACATCGGCAGCACCGGCGACGTGAGCCATGCGCTTGAAAATGACGCGGAGGGGATCGGGCTGTTCCGCAGTGAGTTTCTGTACCTGGGACGGAACGACCTTCCGTCGGAAGAGGAACAGTTCCTGGCTTACAGGCAGGTACTACAGGCCATGGGACAGAAGCAGGTCATCATCAGGACACTTGATATCGGGGCGGACAAGCAGGCGGAGTGTTTTCAGCTGGAGCGGGAGGAGAATCCCGCCATGGGATACAGGGCCATCCGCATCTGTTTAAAACAGCCGGAACTGTTCAAGACACAGCTTCGGGCGCTTCTGCGGGCAGCGGTTTACGGGAATCTTTCCATTATGTACCCTATGATCATTTCGGTTGAGGAGGTAAGGCAGGTTTACAGGTTCGTGGAGGAAGCGGCGCAGGAGTTAAAACAGGCGGGGATCCCGTACCGGATCCCGGAGCAGGGCATTATGGTGGAGACGCCAGCGGCGGTGATGATAAGTGACGAACTGGCGGAACTGGTTGATTTCTTCAGTATCGGTACGAATGACCTGACCCAGTACACGTTGGCCATTGACAGGCAGAACCAGAGGCTGGAGGACTTTTGTGATCCCCATCACAGGGCGATCCTGCGCATGATCAGGATGGTCATAGACAATGCGCATAAATGCGGCAAGTGGGCTGGGATCTGCGGGGAACTGGCGGCGGACACAGAACTGACAGGGGAGCTGATCCGTATGGGAGTGGATGAACTGTCCGTGGCGCCGTCCATGATATTGGAGGTCAGGAAGCGGGTACGCGAGAATCGACAATCAGCGGTAGTCAAAGCCTGGTGGCAATAAACCGTTCCCTGATCCAGCGGCCGGATTCACTCAGGTCGCTTTCTGACCAGCCGGAGGTCTTTTCACAGCCGGGATTCAGGACGCAGCAGGTTTCATCTTTGTTGGCAAGGCTCCAGCAGAAAAAGCTGATCTGGTATTCGTCCAGCAGTTCCATCCATTTTTCAGCCTGGACGAAATCGTTTCCGCCGTTTCCGGAGGCATCGCACATGCCAAATTCGCTGACAAACACAGGAAGTCCATTATTTACACAGGTTTCCAGACGGTTGCGCAGGTCGTCCGTGTGGGTGGCCGCATAGAAATGCAGTGTGTACATCACATTGTCAAATTCCAGCGGGGAAGCCGCCGCCTCATCGATATTCTGGCTCCAGGAGGGAGAGCCCACCAGTATGACGGCATCCTCATCATTTTCGCGGATCACGGGGATGACCTCGTCTGCGTAGGATCTGACGCTGTCCCAGGTAGCGTATCCGTTGGGCTCATTGCAGATCTCATAGAGAATATTGGTATGGTCCCTGTAGAGAGAGGAAATCTCCCGGAAGAAGTCCAGGGCGTCCTCCTTATGTACGTTGGGATCCTGGTCGTGCAGGACATGCCAGTCTACGATCACGTACATGCCCAGCTCCGTGGCATAGTCAATGCCGCTTCTTACCAGGCCTGTCAATTCTTCCTGATCGCCGCCGCTGCTGTAGCCGTTGTATTCATCGGAGTACAGGGCCAGGCGGACGCAGTTTGTGTTCCAGTCATCTCTCAGGGTACAGAAAGTGTCATAGCTGACATACTGGGGAAACCAGGCGATGCCGTGGGTGGACATGCCGTAGAGACGGATCGGATCGCCGTTCTGGTCTGTCAGGCAGGCGCCTTCAACGGACAAAGCCCCATGGAGTGCCGTGAAGGATCCTGACGGATCGGAGGGGGAAGATTCGGAGTCTCCCGGTGCTACGGAGCCCGCTGCCGGAGAAGAGCCGAGTTGTGAACCTGGTACCGGGTCAGTGCCGGTTTGCGAGCCTGGTACCGGGTCGGTGCCGGTTGTTGAGCCTGGTACCGGGTCGGTGCCGGTGGTTGAGCCTGCTGCCGGGGAAGTACCGGTGGTTGAGCCCGCTGCCGGTTCAATGCCGGCTTCCGAGGAAGGCTTAGGCTGAGAGGTTATGGCGGGTTGGACAGGATCCTGCCCTGTCGGTGCTTCCGCCGGGGCTTTCCCCTGGCCGCATCCGGCCAATATGAAAACGGTGAGGATCAGCGCTGATAGGTACCATTTGTTTTTTGGAGATCTTTTCATGTGTTTTTCCTCGAAGCATATTTTGAGGTTGACTGGGAATTGTTACAAGCTTATTATAATATAAATGGTTCAGTGACACAATCAAAACAGACTGTAGTATAAAAGGTTCAGTGACACAATCAAAACAGACTGTAATATAAAAGGTTCAGTGACACAGTTAAAACCGACTGTCGCTAATGTGCAAAGAGCAGAAATGAGGATTCATATGAGAGAAGATATCGACCCGAAAAAGGATAATGCTGTGGATGAGACAATGATGGAGGACATTTTAAGGCATCTGGACGGTGAACTGGAAAAGGGAGCTGTGCGGATGAGCGTGGTCATGGATGAAAAGACAGAGGGAAAAGAGGTATCCCATAAATGCTGCAGTAGTTACGGCAGGCCAGCCACCGAGACGGTGGGACTTCTGGACATGTACACGGACAGGAATGCGGGAGAACCGGACAGACAGGGGTGGACAGTGTCCTGAGCAGACTCGGCTTTGCCGGTGTAATTTGCCGGTGAAACCGAAATATATAGTGAAACCATAATCTGGATGTGGTATACTATATATTGATATGTCAGTCGGATTTCTTACGGAAAATCAGTGAACACATTACCGGAGGAGTACATAGAAAATGCAGGACACGAAGAAGATAGCGCTGATCATAAACGCATCAAATTTTGAACGCCAGAAGGTCATTATCAAGGCAGCCCACCAGACTTTAAAGGAACGGGGCGGCTATGCGCTGTATGTGTTCAGCAATTATGGGGCTTTCTATGATGATTCATGGCATAATCACGGCGAGGGTGCTATTTATGATCTGTTGAATTATGTCAGGTTTGACGGCTGTATCATGGAAGGAAACCTGGGGAGCAGGCAGCTTGCCAACCGGATTGCAGATCAGATCAGGGGGAAGGGAACCCCTCTTGTGACCATAAACATTCAGGCGGACGACGCTCCATTCCTGACCATCGACGCCTACAAGGCGGGCTATGAGCTGATGGAACATCTTACGGGGAAGCATGGCTGCACGCGCATTAATCTTGTGCAACAGGATAGCGGCGACGTGATCTCCATACAGATGGAAAAGGCGTACAGGAAGGTACTTGCCCAAAGGGGCATTGCCTATGACGCGAGAAGGGTGGTAACCAGGCAGGTATCCATACAGAATGGACGCGGCCTGTATGAGGAATTTCAGGAATCAGGGATCGGGGATGCGGAGGCTGTGATCTGTGTCCACGATGTCATGGCGATTGGTCTCTGCCTGGAACTGGAGGACAGGGGATTCAGGGTGCCGGATGATATGCTATTGTGCACATTGAATTACAGTACTAACAGTATTGTGTTCCGTCCCATGCTCACGGGCGCGGACAGGAAGGATGAGGAGGCAGTGAAGGCGGCCTGTGACCTGCTGGAAGACATGATGGCAGGAAAGGCGGTGAACAGGGAAAACTTTTATGAGTGCAAGATGCATTATGGCACCAGCTGCGGTTGTGATGATCATGAGTCGTCGGCATACGGCAAGAGATATCAGGAACTGATCCTGGCCAAGGTGGAGGCGGCTACCCAGGTCAGCGGGATGATGCAGTATAATAATGCCCTGGAAAAGGTGGATTCTCTTGACCAGCTGGCGGATAACCTTAAGGGGATGCTGGAGGGGATCAGCTGTTCGGACTTCTTCTGCTGCCTGAACCAGAGCGACCTGAAATATATCGTGAACGAGGAAAGCGAGAGGAAGACGGAGCAGAACAGGATCTACGACAGGACCATGGTGGCGGTCACCGGAATATCGAAAAGAACAGGGGCACTGAAAAATGTGGCATTCCCTGTGGAAAAACTGTTTCCTGCCGAGGTCAGGGAGGGCGATCTGCTGATCTTCCTGCCGGTGCACTACAAGGAGCAGGACTTTGGATATATGGTATTTTTGAATGAATATTTCCCCATAGAGATCTATAATTACCGTATCTGTCATGAGAGCATAGGCAGCAGCATTGAAAACCTGCGCCGCCAGATGATCATGCAGAGCAACATACAGAAGCTTGACGAATTACATATGAAGGATCAGATGACAGGGCTGTATAACCGTTTTGGTTTACAGCGGTTTAGGGACGATTACACCTCGGGGAATGAGTTCACGGTGGCAATCATGGATATGGACGGGCTGAAAAAAGTCAATGATGAGTTCGGGCATCTGGCAGGCAACCACGCGCTCTGCATCATTGCGAAGGTGCTTCAGGAAGTAACGGAGGAGGATGAACTGTTGGTGCGCTATGGCGGCGACGAGTTCCTGCTGCTTTCCCGTAATACGAGACCGGAGCACTGGCAGGGGCTCAGGGAGCGGATCGACAGGATACTGGCGGATAAGGTGAGCAGAAGGCAGATCCGGTATCAGCTGGGTGTGAGCATCGGGTATGCCATGAGTACGAAGGAGAAGCCTGTGCCGATTGAGGAATGCTGTGAAATGGCAGACCGGGCTATGTATCAGGATAAGAGTAACCGAAAGCGGCTGAGGGCTTCCCACTGACCGCATGTACCGCAGTAAAAGGATGGGGACTGGGGCTGCTTCTGGCAGGATGATAGGAAATGTGGAAGGAAATTTGCAAGATTGTCTGTGCCGGAAGGCATGGACGATGCAGGAGGGCATGCCGCACTTGCATGTCTGAAAGTGTGAAAGGATATCTGTTGAAAAGGTAGTGTCAAGTAGTCTATGAAAAAACCGGGCCGAAAAAATAGGCTCAACTG
>CAOKWI010000053.1 GCA_948473115.1 uncultured Lachnospiraceae bacterium
AGTCTTCAGTACGGAATTTAACTTTACAAGTGGAATTTAACTTTTCATTCAACCTGGGTAACAGTTCAGCCGAAAATTCGTGCAAGCACGATTTCCGGCCGTTTCTATGGAGGACTGGGGACTTCCTTAACAGTTCAGCTCGCTCCATTCGCAAAACCGTGCTTGCGCACTCTCCGCTGCTTCGCAGCTCTTTTTGCTCATGAATGGCGCTCCCTCAGCCGATATATTCAACCGAAAATTCGTGCAAGCACGATTTTCGGCCGTTTCTATGGAAGACTGGGGACTTCCTTAACAGTTCAGCTCGCTCCATTCGCAAAACCGTGCTTGCGCACTCTCCGCTGCTTCGCAGCTCTTTTTGCTCATGAATGGCGCTCCCTCAGCCGATATATTCAACCGAAAATTCGTGCAAGCACGATTTTCGGCTGATTATATCGGCTGGCTGAACTGTTACTCCATATTTAACTTCTTGCTGGTCACGTAGTAGGAGACAAAGTACAGCGCTACCGCTTCTATCACAGAGAGGATGGTCGACGTCCACACGGTTACATTCATGTAGCCGCCTGCCAGGGCATTGTCGGAGGAATAATTCATCATGAGGTTCATGGAGAAAGCGCTTCTCACCATGGACGCGATGATATTCGCAACAATCATGATACCCACATAGCTGACAATCGCCATCAACACCCTGTGCTTCGTAAACAGCTGTCCCAAGGAAATCGCCCCGAAGAGAATGATTATTGTGCAGAAAGGGCTGACCAGGGAAATCACCAGCAGCATCCCGAAGTAGCCACCCGCTGTCATGCCAAAAATATCCCGGAACGCTTCATTGACATACTCCCACGTTTCCGCTCCAATCATATCCCACACATCCGCCCAGGTATAGCCGTCAGGCAGGAACGCGCCCACCATGGAGAATACCAGGATAAATACGGACAACACAACGCCCAGTTCCATCAGCACATACCACAGGCCGCTGTTCAGGATCTTGCTGATCAGGATCTGGTGTTTGGACACCGGAAGCGTATGGGTCAGATAGCCCTCATCCGTATACATGGTCTTATAAAAACGCACACCCATGTAAATGATGATCCCATAGTTCAATCCGATCAGCATAATGATATACACAAACAGCGTGCTCACGCTGAAAAAATCCCACATACTGAACCGGCTATAATAAGAGTCATTTGCCATGGACTGCCACATGGGTGCCTGAAAAGAAATCCATCCGAACAGGCTTACCAGGGCCAGTCCCAGCAGCATTATGCCGCCTACCTTCCACGTAGCTTTCCACTCGTGCTTCAACAATTTCCCTAACATGCGAACACCTCCCTGAAATAAGCGTCCACGGACTTACCGTGCTGCTCCCTGATATTATCTACCGAAGTATAGAGGACCAGATGACCGTACCGCATGAAGATGACCTCATCCAGGACCTGCTCTATGTCGCTGATCAGATGGGTGGAAATGACCACGGTAGCATCCGGATTGTAATTGTTGATGATCGTCCTGAGGATATAATCCCTGGCCGCAGGATCCACACCCGCAATCGGCTCGTCCAGAACATACAGATCCGCGTTACGGCTCATGACCAGGATCAGCTGCACCTTCTCCTTATTACCCTTGGAAAGTGTCTTTAACTTCGTATCCGGATCGATATTAAGGCTCTTTAACATTTCCTCCGCCTTATCCCGGGAAAAGTCCGCATAAAAGTCCACAAAATAATCCAGTATCCCGCGGATGCTCTGATTTCCCGACAGGTAAGTGCGGTCCGGCAGATATGCCACATGAGCCTTGCTCTCCACGCCCACATAATGACCGTTGATCATGATGCTGCCCTGTGTAGGAGTCAGCAGCCCGTTTAACATTTTGATCAGTGTGGTCTTTCCGCTGCCGTTAGGTCCCAGGAGTCCGATGATTTTGCCCTTGGGAAGCGTCAGGGTGATATTGTTCACCGCCACGTGTCTTGCATCATAGGCCTTCGTCAGCCCTACGATCTCAACCAATTCATTCATAATATCCCTCATTTCTGCGCTGTTTCTACTTCTGCGCGATCTCGTTGTCGATCAATGCCTTGATCTCCTCGCCGGTATAGCCCAGTTCCTTCATTTTGGAAAAGAAGAACTCCATATGCCCCCGCGCCATTCCCTGCTTGATATTTTCTATCAGCTCCGTGTCCTCCGTCACATTTCTGCCGTTGGTGCGCTGGGTGATGATCAGTCCGCTTCTCTCCAGTTCCACAAAAGCCTTCTGCATCGTGTTAGGATTCACCGCCGCAACAGACGCCAGTTCCCTGACACTGGGAAGCTTTCCGCCGGGCTGGTAATATCCGGAAACAATCTGCATCTGAATCCTGTCCACCAGCTGTGCATAGATCGGTCGGTCATTGTCCAATTCCCATGCCATCTGCATCATCCTTTCTTTGATAGATTTTGGTGTATTAAATTTATAATACAATAATACGCCTGTTTTGATGATACGTCAATACCCTTTTTCAAAAAAGCTCCCGGAATATGTAACAGTTCTGCCCCGCCATTCACAAAACCGTTTTTCACCAATTCCCTGTTTCTGCATAAGATAATCTAACAAATCCCTGAGGTAAAATCAAACTATGCCTGAAAACAATATAACTGCCGCTCAGGAGCCGGTGCCTGCGGATATGCCTGCCAGCGGTTCCATCCAGGTCAGTGTGGTGTCCTCCGTGGGCATGATCCCGGTGGAGAACGCCACCGTCACCATTTCCTTCACAGGAGACCCCGAGTCCCCCTTACAGGTACTTACCACTGACAACTCCGGACAGACGCCCACAGTGCAGCTGCCGGCGCCTCCGCTGGAGCTGTCCCTTGACCCGGAGGCCACACAGCAGCCTTACTCTGAATACAATATCTACGTCACCGCGGAGGGATACGAGCCCGTCTATGTGTCCGGCTCCGAAATCTTTGCCGATGAATTTTCCCTGCAGCCCATCCGCATGAATCCTCTGGCCACCACGGAAGAAGAGGAAAAAAGGGTCTTCATCCCTGTGCATACCCTCTTTGGAGACTATCCGCCCAAGATACCCGAGGACGAAATCAAGCCCATGGACGAGACCGGCGAGATCGTCCTAAGCCGTGTGGTGATACCGGAATATATCATCGTCCACGACGGTGTACCCAGCGATCCCTCCGCCCCTAACTACTGGGTCCGTTACCGGGATTACATTAAAAATGTGGCCTCCTGCGAAATCTACTCCACCTGGCCCGAAAGCGCCATCTATGCAAATATCCTGGTGATACAGTCCTTCACTTTGAACAGGGTTTACACGGAATGGTATCGGAACCAGGGCTACAATTTCACCATTACTTCCTCCACCGCCTACGACCAGAAGTGGGTATACGGGAGGAACATTTTCCAGAATATCGATTATCTGGTGGACACCATCTTTGCCAATTACCTCTCCCGTCCCGGCGTGCGCCAGCCCATCTTTACGTCCTACTGCGACGGACAGCGGGTGACCTGTGCCGGTTTAAGCCAGTGGGGCTCCAAGTATCTGGGGGATCAGGGGTACTCGGCAATTGACATTATCCGGTACTACTACGGCAATGACATGTATATCAACTCTGCGGTGAGCGTATCCGGCGTTCCCTCCTCCTGGCCGGGATACGATCTGGCTATCGGCTCCTCCGGGGAAAAGGTCCGCCAGCTGCAGAACCAGCTGAACCGCATCGCCCGCAATTACCCCGCCATCCCCACTGTCACCGCGGACGGAATTTACGGCCCCGCTACGGCCAATGCGGTACGCACCTTCCAGCGTATCTTTAATCTGCCCGCCACAGGAGTCACCGACTATCCCACATGGTATGAGATATCGGAAATCTATGTGGGGGTTTCCAGGATCTCGGAACCGGGAACCTGACGAGCAAAACAGGCCGGTCGGCAAATTTGCACCGACAATAAAACCCACGCTTCGCGAGCCTTCTATTGTCATGAATGATCCGAGCCGATATATGAAGCCAATAGTAATCATTGGTGCATATATATCGGCTCTTATCTATTTGCAGCCAAAAGCAAAAATCTGTTCAGGCACGACCCCATATTTCGTCAATCTTGTCTTCCTCATAATCAGTCCTTATTCCCAGCCTGCATTTCCGCCTGCTTTTGACGGAGTATTTCAGCAAAATCTTCAAAAACCGCTGGATCCACCTGTAACGGATCCATCTCTGAAAACGCCAGGGCATTCTGCAATAGAAGCCCCATATCAATCCAATGCGACTCATAAGTCACATCCATGAAAATGGGTAACCCTGAACTATAGGGAATGTTTTCACCCTGCACATACCATCCCGCAAAGATAGCAATATGCGTATTTACTATCGGCGTTTCCGACAAACACTCTCCCCTCTTTACCTGATAGACCCCGCAGGGCTCCCCATAATAATCCAAAAAGGTAACCGTGCAATACTCCTCCCCACCAAGCCACACTTCCTGTAGATAGTCCGTTTTTTTCTCCAGAAAATAAACCAGATAATCCAGACTGGCATTTCTGTCGGGATAATATCCATGAACCTCCCCCCATCTGGCCGCATCCATTTCCGCGGAAGCCCTTATCATCTGATCCAGGTCAAAAATATCCGCCCTGACCTTATTATCCACATAGGGGAGCATCTCCTTATCAAATTTTTCATGAACCAGTGAAGCCACTTCCTCAAAGTTCATCAGCTGTTCCACATAAATGCCAAAGTGTCCCTCCTGCCGGGCATTATCCACATAATAAACATTTGACCCGTAACTGCCCATCGCACGGTCGTAATCCCACATCGGACCGGAATGGATCAAGGGATCTATGCTGTCACAGTCCTTATACATATACATGCTGGCCACAACTGCGTCAGGATCATGGAACACCTCCTCCATGACATATTTTGCCGCCCATGACTCCACATCAAGGTACTCTGAAAAATGTCTGCCAGTATCAGGATTAATCCCATCTTCGCTGACCATTGCCGTCTCCATCTCATCAAACAGCCCACAGATATATTCCGCCTGTTCCACTGTGGCTGGAGACGGGCTTACGATGCGATAACATTCGTTTCCGACAGTCTGAAATGCATTATCCACATTCATGTATTCCGACTCCGTGATATGTTCCACAAGATATCCTCCCGTAATATCAATCGGATTCTCCAGCCCCTGTGTCGCTTTGATCCTTCCATCTTCGGAGACATACAGCGTTGCTGTCCTGTATCTGGGATCTGGATTCACCGCCTCCGTAGCTGCTTCCAGGTCGGTCAATGGCAGTCTGTTCCGACCTGTCTCTACCTTTTCACATAAATAGTAATTGCCCGCATAATCACCATTTATGTACAGATCCACATATTGACCGCTGATGGAAGGCACTGTGGAATAGTTTTCCGCATAGCGGTATACGATCGCGTTTTTTATCAGGGTATCATCCATGGCATTTGCCAACAGTATCCACTTCCGGGCAGCAGCCATGCCCAAAAGTCCTGCTTCTTTGTCAAGTTTGATCTGATATGGCTTTTTATCACTGTTCAGCCAGGTAGAATTCCCCCTGGTCTTGATATACTCCATATCACCTGTGTAATACCCGTTTCCGGCACTGTCCACCAGTCTCATGGTTGCGGCTTCCTTTGCTTCTTTATCCGCATGGATGCTCTCAACGGAACCGGATTCGGTATCTATAAACATGGCAGGGATGTTCTCTGACCTAAGGAACGCTATCCGGATGGTTTCTGTCCTCTCCCCCAGTTCAACAACCGCTTCCAGCATTTGACCATATGGCAAGGACCGCACATAACCATTGAGGTCATCTTCCGGTCCGAAAATTTCTTCCCCGATCTTGAGTCTGCCGGCATTTCCCAGATTTCCTAACGTAAGCCTATGGTCTTCCGTTCCCGACGGAAGAAAAAAATAATAAACCCCTTCCTCATTCTGCCAAATATTTATCTTCTCTATTCCGTATGGAAATTCGATAAAAAGTTTCAACTGCCCACAATTTTCCGCCGCCTGTACCTGATCTCGTCCCCATGTCTGCAACAGGAAGACACCTATGATTGCAGCCGCTACCAAAACACATGCCAGGCAGGACATGCAAACGCCTTTTTTCTGCTTCATTCTCTTAATCCTCAGCAATCCCGTTTTTCACCTATTCTATATACACAGTCTCACCCACATACACCCAGCGATGCGCTGGTCCTGCCTCCTGTCCCAAAGCAGAAACTCCCGAAATGCTTCCGGTAATCCATCATCATGCTTCATTCACCTTATCCCAGACCCATCAATATCCTGCTCTCCAGCAGCGTGTCGCTGGAGTCATAGTCATACTCTATGGTCTGGATATTGACGCCCGGATAGTGCTTTCTGAGGATCTTTAAGATCCCCCTCTCACTCACATGGCTGACCAGGCAGCCGAAGGGATGCAGGATCAGCACATTCCCGCATCCCCTGTCAATGGCGGACGCCGCTTCCGCCGCCACCAGCCATCCGTCCCCTGTGATGCAGTCCACTCCCACGGTGTCCTCCGCATACTTCTTTATTTCCGAGAAAGGATGGTCTATGGTGAACCGTCCGTGCCTGCTCACTTCTCCGTACAGTTCCCTCTGCACATGCACCAGACAGGCAATGAGAAGATCATACCCTTTTAAGAGAAGCCTGCCACCGCAGTTCAGGGTATGAATCCTTCTCTCGCTGTCCATACAGTAGATGGCATAATTCACAAAACCTCCCATGACACATTCACAGCCCCGCTCCTCCAGGAAATGCTCCAGTCCGTGATTTCCCAGGGAACAGAATTTCATGTAGATCTCCCCGGTGACACCCACCTTCCGCCTCTTTTCCTCCTGCACGGGAATATGGTCAAAGGTATCCAGGATATGGCGGTACATTTTCCTGCGCCCTGCTCCGGTGAGATTCCGATGATGCCGGATCTGCTCCGTCAGCTCCCGCTCCAGGCTCTCCTTCACCTGTTCCGTCTCTCCCCTGTGGCGCTCATACGGCCTGACCTGCTGGCAAAGGCTCATGATCAGGTCTCCGTAGCATACCGCTGTGACGGCTGACAATAGCAGGGGCAGCGTGATCCGGAACCCCGGATGCTTCTCCTGGTTCTTGTAGTTCAGGGAGATCACCGGGATCTGGGACTGTCCGCATTTCTCCAACGTGCGTATGATGGTGTACAGGTAATTTCCCGCCCGACAGGCCCCTCCGGTCTGCGGTTCCATAAAGGCGATCCTGTCCAGGGGATAGCGGCCGCTCTCAATCTCATCCAGTACCTGTCCCAGGATCAGAATGCCCGGATAACAGAAATCATTGTTGATGTACCGCAGGGCTTTCTGCTTGAGCTGCCTGCTGCCCTGCATGATATCAAAATGATACCCGCTTCCCTCAAACGCCGCCTTCAGAAAGGGAGACTGGTATTCCAGCATCTGCGGCAGCAATATCGTGTGCGTTTTCTTCATTTGCCGGGTAAACGTTGCCGTCCGGTATTCCTGCATGACAAATCCCTTCCTTTCCCACCCCCTTAAGTCAACACCCCCGCTGCATTCGCCAAACCGACTGTAATGGGGTTACGTTCTTGCGCGGCATATCTCCTACCGCGTACCATACTTTCTGCACAGGTAGTATTTCGAAAAGCTGGTACGCGAAAGTTCCTGTCCCGCCGTCAGGACTTCCCGGATTGCCCCCGGAAGTCCTTCATCGTATTTTACCTCAAGGACATGGCGGTCCTGTGCCATAATGCACCTCCCCGGTATCTGCGGTTCCAGAAACCTTCCCGTCTCCGCGGCAGAACGGATGTGTCTGTCAAAGGTGATCCTGACATTACCTGCCGCATAGATATACGGTGATCTGACATACTCCACGATTACCCTGGGCAGCAACAGCCGCATGCTCTGTTCCGCCAGAAAGCGTCTCAGCAGATCCTGCTCCGGCAGTGCCACCGCCACCGGCCTTCTGTCCATCAGCTGCCTGCACTGCTGCAGAGACAGAGGGCAGGCTTCCTTCCTCTTCAATCCATGCAAGGTTTCCTTTCGCTCCAGCTGTATCGTGTCCGTACTCCCGTTATAGATGCGGATCCGGTACTTCGCCCGATGGTCAACACCTGCTTCGTTCTCATAGAAGCACTGGTCATCGTATGTGTCAAAATACAGGCTCCTTACCGTATACCTTCCGTTCTCGCCGGCATGGCTGTCCGGCATGCATATATGCCTGACACGCTCCTCCAACAGCCGCAGCTGTCCCTCACCACAGATAAATTTCAGTTCATGGCGGTACTGTTTTTCCATTTCGATCCCCATTTCTGCACGTCAAGAAAATTTGTATCTTTTAGTACACGGACTCTCCCTTATGCGCCATCAAAGATACGCTGGTAACGCCTTTTACCCCCTGAAGGTCTTTTAACAGCCGTTCACTGTCCTTTACCCTGATTTCCATCAGGAAATCTACATTGTCCTGTGTCAGGTTCCTGGATTTGACATGATAATGCTTATCATACTTTTTTACTGTGTCATAAATCAGATCTGCACAATCATTGTCCGATGCATTCACCACCAGGATCATGGATTTTCTCGTCTCTGGCAGATAGTAAAATACAAGAACCAGCACAGTGGCACCAATGCAGAGAATTGTCGCCAGCCCCAGCATACCGGCACCACAGATGATGCCCACACTGATGCTCCAGAACATAAAGATCAAATCCAGCGGATCCTTCACTGCTGTCCTGAATCTGACAATAGAAAGGGCGCCCACCATACCCAGCGACACCACCACACTGCTCTGAATCGTTATGATGATCGCCGATGTGATGACGCACATCAATATCAGGGAAACATTAAAACTCTTAGAATAAAAGGAATTTGCAGTCATCATCCTGTACACAAAAAAAATGTATATTCCCAAAAGCCCTGCCACCAGCAACGTCAACGCCAGCGTACGCATGGATATCTGCGTATTCTGAAAGCCCTGTAAAAAAGATTTCTTGATTACGTCCTGTACGCTCATCCCCATACCTCCCAATCACTAAAGTAATTTTTTATCCCAACATTCTGATGCCACCGTCTTCTCATTTTGTGTTCTCCTTTTTGTGTTTGTTTCTCATTTTGTGTTCTCCTCTTTGTGTGCTCTTTTCATTTGGTACCCTCCTCGGCCAGCGGCTCCGAGTCCTCCAAAGCCGTCTCCTGCATCTCGCGGAGCACCTCAGCCATGTTTTCCAACACTGCGGGATCCACCTGCGACAGATCCATGTCCAACTCGCCCAATCCGTTAAGCAGCAGGAGATCGATACCGATCCACTGGGACTCATAGGTCACATCCGCCAGAACGGGCAGCCCGGATACATAGGGAATGTCCTCCCCCTCGACATACCATCCCGCAAACACTGCCACATAGCAGCTGACCACGGGAGCCTCCGGAAGGCATTCACCTTTCCTCACCTGGTAGGCCGCGCAGACATTACCAAAATAATCCAGGAATGACACCGTACAATAGCTATCCTCCCCAAGCCATACATCTTGCAGATAGTCTGCTTTCTCTTCCAGGAAATACGCCAAATAGTCTACGCTTGCGTTTCTGTTGGCATAGTACCCGTAAATATTCCCCCACCTTGCCGCATCCATTTCAGCGGAGGCCTGAATCTGCCGGTTCAATTCATAAATGTCCGCCCTGGCCATATATTCCACATAAGGTACCATTTCTCCTGTAAATTTTTCATACACCAGCGATGTCACCTCATCAAACTTCATCAGCTGGTTCACATAAATACCATAGTCTCCCACCTGCCTGGGGCTGTCAATGATATATGATTTAATTCCATAACTGCCCATGGCTCGGTCATAATCCCACATCGGGCCGGAATGGATCAGCGGGTCTATGCTGTCACATTCCTTATACAAATACATGCTTGCCGTGACTGCATCCGGGTCATGGAACACCTCTTCCATAACATACTTGGCCGCCCAGGAATCCAGATCCAGATACTCTGAGAAATGCCTGCCTGTATCAGGATTTATCCCATCCCCCTGTTCCATTGCTGCTTCCATCTCGTCAAACACACCGCAGATATACTCCGCCTGTTCCACTGTGGCGGGGGATGGACTTATAATGTCATAGCACTGCCCCCTTATGGTCCGAAAAGCATTGTCCGACTCTTCAAACTCCCACGGAGGAATATGCTCCAACAAGTACCCGCCTGTAATATCAGCAGGATTGTTCAACCCCTGAACAGCCTTGATCCGACCATCTTCCGATATATAAAGGGATGCCTCCTCATACCTTGCATCAGGATTCACCGCTTCCGTGGCAGCTTCAAGGTCTGTCAGATTCAGCCTCGTCCGGCTGACCTCTATCTTCTCACAGAGATAGTAATTCCCCCGATAATCTCCATTAATGTACAGATCCACGTAACGCCCCTGCACGGAAGGCACAGTAGTGTATCTTTCCGCATAACGGTTGACAATTGCATTCTTCATTAATGTATCGTCAAGGGTATTGGCAAGCAAAATCCATTTTCTGGCCGAAGGCATGTCCAAAAGCGACACTTCCCTTTCCAGTTTGACCTGATAAGCCTTTTTGTCATAAATCCAGGTGGAATTGCCACGTGTCTTGATATACTCCATCTCTCCGATATAGCATTGATTGCCGGAACTATCCACCAGACACATGGATGCCGCCTCCTTCGCCTCCCTATCTGCATGGATGCTTTCCAGGGAAACAGGATCAATATCTATGAACATAGTCGCGAGGTTTTCGGATCGGAAAAATCTCAGCGGGACAGTCTGTTTCCCCATTTCCCCCAGTTTCACTTCCGCTTCCAGTGTCTGACCGGACGGCATGCCTTCCAGAAGCTTCCTTATATCATCTTTTGCTCCAAAGGTAACCTCTCCTATCCTGATATAATCTGTATCACCCAGATTCCCGAAGGTGACCTTACAGTCCTTGACTCCTGAAGGAAGAAAAAAGCAAAAAGCACCCTCTTCGTTCTGCCAGACATTGACCTCTTCTGCCCCGTAGGGAAAATATATTACAAGCTTCAGTTCTTCACAGTTCTCTGCTGTCTGCACGGACTCGCAATTCATAATCTGCAGGAAACAGACTCCCAGAACAGTTATCACGATCACCAGACAAGCCAGAAAGGATATATAAACACCTTTTTTCTGCTTCATCTTATACCCCCGACAACGTCATTTACAAAACACTATTTTATATGAAAAAAAGTTATTCGTCTACCTCTATTTTCTCTCCGAATAGAGTTCCCTGTACTTTCCCGGAGTAATGCCGTAATTCCCCCGAAAATTGCGCAGATAAGAGGTATAGTCAGAAAACCCTGTAAGCTGCCAGCTCTCCGTCACGCTGACGCCTCCGCGGAGCGCTTCACAGGCTTTGATCAGCCGCTTGTTGACCACAAAGGAATGGACCGTCATACCCGTCAGTTCCTTGAATCTTCTCAGGAAATGATACTTGCTCATATGCACCTGACCCGCCAGACAGTCCAGCGATATCTGCTCTTCCATATGCCTGTCAACATAATCGGACACCTGTTCCACAAGGGGATGCTCCACCAGTTCCTCCCGGGCGAACAGATATTCCTGTCCGCCGCAGAGCAGATTCAGATGGGCGAAGAACAGGGTCAGGTAGCCCCTGTCCAACACTTCCTTGGCTCCGGGCTGTTTCGCTTCCACCAGTTCCGTCATGGCAAGCTTCAGGAGATAGCCCTGCAGCATTTCCTCATAATAAATAGGAAAATGATACGCGCAGGGGCCCTCTCCCCGAAAACACGCCGACAGATCCATATCTCCTCCCGACAGCTCTGCCAGCATCCTTGACGTCACCCAAAGAATAATCCGCTTCGAACTGTCATGCTTTTTCTCCACATAATGGTATTTGTGCATGACATTCTGGTCGATCAGCAGGAAATCCCCCTTTTTCATGTGATAAGTCTGGGTTTCCAGCATGGAGGAATACTCTCCCTCCAGCACATAGATGATCTCGTAAAAGTCATGATAGTGAAAGGTCATCGCCCCCGTGGGCGCTCCCTGCTTCTCGTACACCTCGTAATTCTCACCGATCATATACTGCCGCTCGTCCGCAGCGTCCAGTACGCGAAGCTTCCTGTCTATTTTATCCGATTTTCCCATATCATATCATCCCCCTGGCACCTGTTTCCCTGCTTTCTGTTTCCTTGCTTCCTGCTTCCTATTCCCTGCTTCCTTGTTTCCGGTTTTCCTGTTCCTTTCTTCCTGCTTTCTGTTTCCTGCTCCCCTGCTTCCTGCTTCCCGCTCCTTACTTCCTGCTCCCTGTTTCCTGCTCCCCTGCTTCCTGCTTCCCGCTCCTTACTTCCTGCTCCCTGTTTCCTGCTCCCCTGCTTCCTGCTTCCCTCTCCTTACTTCCTGCTTTCTGTTTCCTGCTCCCCAGCTTCCTGCTTCCCGCTCCTTACTTCCTGCTTTCCTGCTTCCTGCTTCCCGCTCCTTACTTCCTGCTCCCAGACTACAGCAATTTTTGCAATATATCAAGCAATATATATACTTTTCATGCATTTCATTTTTCTGTACAGTAAGGGTACAGTAAAAATAGTCCCGGCACTGGAATGGAGGTATTTTATTATGCAGATGACATTGCGCTGGTACGGCAGCAAGTACGACACCGTCACATTAAAACAGATCCGGCAGATCCCCGGGGTCACCGGGGTCATTTCCACCCTCTACGGCACAAAGCCCGGCGAGACATGGGAGAAGGAGGACATCCTGGCATTGAAGAGAGAGGTCGAGGATGCGGGTCTGCAGCTCGCGGGTATTGAGAGCGTCAATATCCATGACGCCATCAAGGTAGGCACTCCCGACAGGGAACAATACATCGACAATTACATCACCACCCTGGAGCGCCTGGGACAGGCGGATATCCATATGGTGTGCTACAATTTCATGCCTGTTTTCGACTGGACCCGGACGGAGCTGGCAAGGGTCCGCCCAGACGGCTCCACGGTGCTGGCCTACACACAGGAGGCAGTGGACGCCTTAAATCCCGAGGATATGTTTGCGTCCATCAGCGGCGATTCCAACGGCTCCATCCTGCCCGGCTGGGAGCCTGAGCGCATGGAGCATATCAAGGAACTGTTTGAGATGTATCAGGACGTGGACGATGAAAAGCTCTTCGCCAACCTGAAATACTTCCTGGAACGGATTATGCCCGTCTGCGACAAATACGACATCAACATGGCCATCCATCCCGACGATCCCGCCTGGAGCGTGTTCGGCCTGCCCCGCATCATCATCAACAAGGAGAATATCCTGCGGATGATGAAGATGGTGGACAATCCCCACAACGGCGTCACCTTCTGCTCCGGCTCCTACGGCACCAACCTGCAGAACGACCTGCCCGACATGATCCGCTCCCTGAAAGGAAGGATTCACTTCGCCCATGTGCGCAACCTGAAATTCAACTCTCCCACTGATTTCGAGGAATCCGCCCATCTCTCCAGCGACGGCACCTTCGATATGTACGAGATCATGCTGGCTCTGTACGATATCGGCTTTACCGGCCCCATCCGCCCCGACCACGGACGCATGATCTGGGACGAGGTGGCAATGCCCGGCTACGGCCTCTACGACAGGGCGCTGGGCGCCACCTATCTGAATGGATTGTGGGAAGCGATCGAAAAGCAGCACAAAAAGTAAAAGGAAAGGCATGGTTACTGATATGAAACTGACTTTAAACGGCATACAGACCGGACGCGCCGCCTATGAGGCGGCAGGCTACAGGCTCCCGGCATTTGACTATGAAACCATAAAGAAAAACACACATGAGCGCCCCGTATGGATCCACTTCGGCGCAGGCAATATCTTCCGCGCCTTCCAGGCAAACGTGGTGCAGAACCTGCTAAACGAAGGCGTCATGGACACAGGCCTGATCGCCGCCGAGGGCTATGACTATGAGATCATTGAAAAGAGCAACCGCCCCCACGACAACCTGTCCATCCTGGCCACCCTGAAAGCCGACAACACCGTGGAGAAGACTGTCGTGGCGAGCATTATGGAATCCCTGATTCTGGACAGCGGCAACGAAAAGGAATTTACCCGCTTACAGGAGATCTTTGCCGCACCCTCCCTGCAGTTGGCAAGCTTCACCATCACAGAGAAGGGCTATGCGGTCACCGACGCAAAGGGGAATGTGCTTCCCGCCATTGCCGCAGACTTTGAAAAAGGCCCCTCCAGACCCGACAGCTACCTGGGCAAGGTGGTTTCCCTGCTGTACCGCCGCTATGAGAATGGCCTTCCCCTGGCCATGGTGAGCATGGACAACTGCTCCCACAACGGCGACAAGCTGCAGGCCGCGGTGCTGGCCTTCGCCGAGGCATGGTGCGGAAAAGGGCTGGCGGAACAGGGCTTTCTGGAGTATGTGAAGGATCCCTCCAGGGTATCCTTCCCCTGGTCCATGATCGACAAGATCACCCCCAGACCGGACAGCAAGGTGGAAGCAATGCTGGCCCAGGACGGTATCGAGGAGCTGGACGCCGTGGTCACATCCAAAAACACTTACATCGCGCCCTTCGTCAACGCGGAGGAATGCGAGTATCTGGTCATTGAGGATGCTTTTCCCAACGGCAGACCCCCTCTGGAAAAGGGCGGCGTCATCTTTACCGACAGGGCAACCGTGGACAAAGTGGAGAAGATGAAGGTCTGCACCTGCCTGAATCCCCTCCACACCACCCTTGCCGTTTACGGATGCCTGCTGGGCTACACCTTAATCTCCGAGGAGATGAAAAATCCTCTGCTGAAAAGATTGATAGAGATCATCGGATACCAGGAGGGACTTCCCGTGGTGATAAATCCCGGCATCCTTGACCCCAGGGAATTTATCGACCAGGTGGTGAATGTGCGGATCCCCAATCCCTTTATGCCGGATACCCCTCAGAGGATCGCCACCGATACCTCCCAGAAGCTTGCCATCCGCTTCGGCGAGACCATCAAGGCTTATGAGAAATCACCGGAGCTCGATACTGCCGATTTAAAGCTGATCCCCCTGGTCTTCGCAGGCTGGCTTCGCTATCTCATGGGTGTGGACGACAAGGGCAATCCCTTCACCTGCAGCGCTGATCCCCTGCTGGAGACCGCAGGCGCCTATGTGAAAGCTTTTGAACTGACTGACGCGCCCAAAGACTTAAGCGTGCTGGATCCGTTGCTATCCAATGAGAAGATATTCGGCGTGGACCTGGTAAAGATCGGAATGGCTGAGACCGTAAAGGGATATTTTGCGGAATTGTCCGCCGGAACCGGCGCCGTGGAGGCTGCCCTCAGGAAATATGTGAAAATCTGATGTCAGAAACGCAAAAGCAGCTGCCGCAGTTATGATTTCCATCATAGCTGCGGCAGTCATTTTATACAATACGCCAACTGACACCGCCAAAGTAACAGACAATGTAACAGTTCAGCCCTCTCATTCATAACGAGGTGGGCAAGCCCCCTCCTCAGCGTCTGCTTCGCATCCGACGCCGCTGTGCGGCTCACCTTTTATTTCATGTGAGGGCGCTCCGCTCATGAAATGATTCGCAATCAGTGCTTTGTGTGCAAGCACCCACGCACAGCTTGTGAATCATTCCATAGCTGAACTGTTACCAGACAATATGTATTTTGCTTAAAAGCCTTGTCCTCTGCCCTGATTCTTGCTATAGTATATGCAGAAATGGATGACATGCGGAAACAAGATGCAGGAGGGACAATACATGTTCAAAAAAATACTGAAAAGGAACAAATACAAGCTTCTGGTCAGCCTGATCCCGGTAGTGATCGTTGGCATTATGGCTCCCCTGCGTTCTTATATCATGCAGCTTCTGATCGATTCCTCAGATTACAGGGAACTGCTGAAAATGTGCCTGATCGCCGTTGTTTTCAGCGTAGGAGTATTCGTGTTTGAATGGATCAGCAAGAAGAGCCAGGCAATGATGGTGCGAAAGATCGAAAAAGACCTGCGCGATCAGCTGATGCAGAAACTGTTTACGATCTCCGCCAGCCAGTTTGAGCAAAAGGGGCTGGCATATTATCTGTCCAAATTCACCACGGACATTAAAATCATATTGGATGACGGGATCAACAATGTATATGGCATGATCATGCAGTCTGTCTTCATGGTGGTGGCCGTCCTATATCTGCTCTGTGTGGAACCGTTCATTTTGCTGATTGTCGCCGCAGTCAGTATGGTACAGTTCGGGGTTCCGAATCTGCTGAAAAAGAAGATCGGTTCCGCCAGGAAAGAGTATACGGAAGCCCTCGAGGTTTATCTGGACGGGGTAAAAAACGATCTTGGCGGTCACAAGGTCATAAGAACCTTTGACGCCGTGAAGCAGATTTTGGAAAAACAGGGAAAGCTGAGTGATTTCGTATCCAGGAAAAACGAATATTCCTCAAAGACTCTGTATTGGGCGCAGGCGTTAGCCTCCTTTGTAAACAACGGAGCTTTCCTCATTGTCCTGGGAAGCTGCATGTTCTTTGCCATAACCGGCAGGATTTCCGTCGGCGAAGTAATCGCGATCACAAACATGATGAATTTCGTTTTAGCCCCCTGTAAGACAATCTCCAACGGAATGATCCAGTTAAAGGCAATGGAAAAGGTTAAGACGGAGCTGGAGGCTTTGCTGGAGCAGGAAAGCGAAAGCAGAAATAAAAAGGAAATACAGGAAAGCATTCAGGAAATCTGTCTGAATGACGTCACCCAGGAAATCAGCGAAAGCTTTTCCCTGCGCCATCTGACGCTCACCTTTGAGAAAGGTAAAAAATATGCCATTGTCGGCAAAAGCGGAAGCGGCAAGTCAAGCGTTATAAAGCTGCTTACGGAATACGGCGCGGATTATACGGGCCGTATCCTGATCGACGGGCAGGAGCTGTCAGGACTGAACAGGGAAAGTATCATGCATGTATGTCCTGTCTGCTATCAGCAGACCTACCTTTTCAACGATACGGTTTTCCATAATGTGACATTATACCAGGATTTCTCCAGAGAACAGGTGTCGGAGGCATTGCGGAAGGCAGGCATCTATGATACCATTCAAAGGCTTCCTGAGGGAATCGACGAAAAGATTCAGGAAAACGGGACAAACTTTTCAGGCGGCGAGCTGCAGCGGATTGCTTTGGCAAGACTGTTTTTAAGGAATAAGGCGATGACCTTTCTCGATGAGATTACGTCGGGACTTGACAATGCCACCGCCTATGAAATTGAAAAGAGACTGCTGGATGAAGACATGACCATTATTAACATCACCCACAGATACCATAAAACCCTCCTCCAGAAATACAATGAAATCCTTGTGATGGAGGCCGGTGAAATTGTGGAAAGAGGAAGCTTTGACGCGCTGATGGAACAGGAGGGGAAATTTTTCAGTCTATACAAAATACTCAGCGAATAAAACCGAGTGCTGCCGGGATAAGACCCGGCATATCTGTCCCTGCAGAACAAGCACGAGAAGCATAACACTTCTTGAAATTTGCACTGATTTTTGCTATCATATATACGGAAAGCAGTCACAGCAGACTGTCCAGCACCCCCTGAATCCCCTTCTCCTCAAAGAGCGTCTTATAATAATACACCTCGTCCATAATCAGGTCGTCGATCACACGCATCCCCAGCAGCTCCACCGGCGCCTTGTCATCGGTCATCAGATAATCTCCCGCTTCGTAGGCCGTGAGACCTGCGAAGACCCTCTCCATCATGTCCGACAGATCCTGGTTCTCCAGCTTTCCAAGCCCCGCCGCCAGGTTGTCTTTCATGTCCGAATTATTGGACGCAAAAAGCTCCCGGTTGGTGGAGCCCTGGACGTCTATGGTGTACACCCGGTCAAATACCGAGGCAATGGTATCCGCAAGATACTGATTGATATTGCCCTCTTCTCTTCCCCGCATGTTCATATTCACCACCATCACTCCGTCCTCCGCCAGGTGCTCTTTCACCAGCGTGAAAAATTCCACCGAGGACATCTGGAAGGGTATGGTGATATCCTGATAGGCATCCACCATGATCACGTCATATTTCTCATCCACCGCATTCAGATACGCCCTGCCGTCATAAGTGGTAACAGGCACCGACTCCGGCAGTTCAAAATATTCCCTGGCCAGATCGGTGATCTTCTCATCGATCTCCACTCCCTCTATGTCCATATCCCCGAAATAGCGGCTGCACTGGGTGGCGTAGGTTCCCGTGCCCATGCCGAGGATCAGCACGCTGCAGTCCCCCGGCTGCTCCTGCCCCGCCATCAGCGGCGCCGCCATGGCATAGTCGTAATACATCCCCGTCAGAGCCTGTTCCTTCACCAGCACCGACTGGACGCCAAACAAAACGTTAGTGGACAGGATTACCCTGCGGCTGTCCTCCTTTACCTGTAAATAATTGTAGATCGATTCTCCCTCGTAAGTCAGATCACTCTCCCAGAAAGCGAAACGGCTGGAAGCCCCAAGGATGCAGCACACCAGGAACAGGGCCGACGCCGACACGCTTTTCACCGCCCCCGCCCTCCTGCTCACAAAGTAGACAATACACAGTACCAGAAGGATCCCCGCAAAGATCAGGAAGGTAACGGAGGTGCCCACCGCCGGTATGGTGACGAAGGTGGGTACAAAGGTGCCGATGATGCTTCCGATGGTGTTAAACGCCCCCAGGGTCCCCACGATCTTCCCGCTGTCCTCCAGGCTGTCCACGGAATATTTTGCCAGCGAGGGCGTCACCGTGCCCAGCAGGAACAGCGGAAAGACAAAAATGATAATACACGCCGCAAAAGCCGCCCAGATCAGGAAATTACTGTTTACCGCCAGGATCAGCAGGGCGGAGATGCCAAGGATAACATACTTTCCTGCCACGGGTATGGCGGCAATCCACACCGCGGCGATCAGGATCCTTCCATAGAGCCTGTCCGGATCCGGCTTTTTGTCCGCGCTCCTGCCGCCATATACATTTCCCAGCGCCATGGCGATCATGATGGTGCCGATAATGATGGTCCACACGATCTGGGACGAACTGAAATAAGGCGCCAACAGCCTGCTGGCGCCCAGTTCCACAGCCATAACGGACATTCCCGCGAAAAATTCCGTCAGATATAAGAACAGCCTGTTCTTCAAAATAGGGGATCTGTTTACAGTTTCTGCCATGTTTCTATCAGCCTCCTGTTTTCCTTTCTGGTGCGCACGGCAATCCGGAAATACTTGTTGGACAAATTCCTGAAATTGCCGCAGCTTCGAATCAGGATGCCCTCCTGCTGCAAGCGCTTCGCCAGATCCGGCCTTGCCTGGAACAGGATAAAGTTTGCGTGGGTGGGATAAACCTTATCCGCCAGCCCGTCCCTGAGCGCATCGCACAGATAAGTCCGCTCCCTGGCGATCAGCAGTCTTGTCTTTTCCACATAATCCTTATCCCGCAGCGCCGCGACCCCCGCAAGCTGCGCCGGCAGGGAAGTATTCCAGGGCTGCATGCTGCTGCGCACCGCGCTCAAAATAGTGCTGTTGCCGCTGAGCATATATCCCAGCCGCATCCCCGGCATGCCGAACAGCTTGGTGAAGGCCCGAAGGACGATCAGTCTGGAGAATCTGCCCATCATGCGTTTCATGCTGTAATTTTCCTCATCCGGCAGAAAAGGCAGAAAGCATTCATCCACACACAGCCAGGTTCCCGTGGCTTCACACTTTGCCGCGATACGAAACAGCAGGGACTGCTCCGTCATCTGCCCTGTGGGATTGTTGGGATTACAGATGAACACGATATCCGTGTCCTCCTCGATGGCCGCCAGAATGGAATCCGGCGTCTGGAAGCAGTCCCTCTCCCGCAGATTCACAAATTCCGTCTGACCGCCCATGGCCTGTACCGCCCTGGCATATTCCTGAAAGGTAGGCGCCAGGGTGAGACATTTCCTGGGCTTCACAGCCACACAGAGGGCGTAGATCAGCTCCGCGGATCCGTTCCCAAGCAGTACGTTCTCTGCGTGTACCTTTTCCCACGCCGCCAGTTCCCGGCATAACTCCTCTCCCCGGTAATCGGGGTACTGTCCCGACAGCTTAACCCCTCTGACCGCCTCGCCGATGCTCCGCCTGGGCATTCCAAGAGGATTGCTGTTCACAGAAAAATCCAATGCCACCGGATTATGGTAAATATCCCCGCCATGCAAGTATTCCGCTTTATCTTTCATACCGTTCACCTCCGGACCTGAAAACACTGTGTTTGTGAACTGTTACGTTTACTATATCATACACCATTTTCCGCCTTAAAGCAAATGTAACAGCCGGACTTGCCCATTCATTTGTAACAGTTCAGGCTACTTCTCCCTCCGTGACCGGTAACAGGCCTTCTTATGAAGGCTTTACGCACAGAAACCGCGAGGCGGTTTCCCCCTCTTCAACCAACTTTTCACAGCCGCGGCCGCCAGGCTGACAGGTCTGCGCACCGGCCTCATCAGAAGCCATATGGAACAGGGCAGCCTGTAGGACAGCGAGCGCACGTCTATCTCTTTTCCGTTCCGGATCAGAGCGACCATCCTTCCCCTGATCTGATCCGGGCGCAGGGGGCCCTCGATCTCGGTCTGGTTGTCGCCCACCATGTAGAATCCCTTTTCATCCTTCCTGCAGATTCTGTGGATCACCAGAATACCCCCGTCGCGCCGGTACAGCGCCACGTCGCCCCGTTTCAGCTTTGCGGGATCCTCCTTCTGCACGATCACCGCATCCCTTCCCGGCACGATCACCGGATACATACTATAACCCTGAGGGCTGATCTGCACCGCATTTCCCGACTCCAATAATTCCTCGATATTCTGTCCCTGAAATCCGCTTTCCATCCCGATCTCCCGTTTCATGAAAGGAAACAGGATAGCATAAGGCTATCCTGTTGAGCTGTTATTGCTGCAAGTCTATATCAAAGATATACTTTTCAAAGGCATTCACGACCTGTGTTTCATTGTAGCTGGACAGGCGCGGAAATTTCCTCCCGTAATTCATATGCACATGCCCGTGGATAAAATAAGCCGGCTTGTACTTGTCCATCAGATCCCGAAAGGCGTCAAATCCCCTGTGGGGCAGATCCTCGCCGTCATTTACCTGATAGGCGGGGGCATGAGCCACCAGAATGTCAAACCCCTTGTGCCGCCACAGCTTCCACCAGAGCTTCCGCACGCGCCTGCGCATCTCCTTCTGGGTATACTGATGGATACCGGGCTTATAGCGCACAGAGCCTCCCAGCCCCAGGATCCTTACTCCGTCATGCACATAAATGTCATCTTCAATGCTGATACAGCCGTCCGGCGGCACCTTCTCATACCTGTCATCATGATTCCCGTGCACATACAGAACCGGCGCATGGGTAAATGTGGCCAGGAAAGATAAATACTGCGGCTTCAGATCCCCGCAGGAAATAATCAGGTCGATTCCCTCCAGATAACTCCTGTCAAAATAGTCCCACAACAATTCAGATTCGTGGTCAGCAATAGCCATAATTCTCATCAGACGTACCCGCTTCTCTCAAAATTTAATCATAACGCTTCTGCAGCGCTTCCTTTCTGCATCGTCAGGCATCCGTTTCCTGCGTCTTATCCAGTCCCTGCATCTTCGCCACCGCCTGGGCATTCTCCGTCAGGTCGGAGACCCTGGGGATGCTGCCCACCACATTGTCCAGCAGCCAGTCCATGGTAATGATGTCCTGGGGCAGGATGACCTGACCGGAGGTATTCATGACCGCCCCGTCCTGGGCGCACAGATCCCCGGAAAAGGGAATCAGGGTATCCGAACAGATATCATTGCGCAGCAGATCTACCAGGCGCTGTGTGCCCCGGGGCAGATCACGGGAGCAGATCAGATCCACCACACCTGCGGAGATTCCCCACCAGTAGCTGGTGGCACGGCTTCCCGCCGCGGCGTCCTCCTTCCAGGTGCCGTTCAGTATGATGCGGATGATCTTTTCATACAGCTTTCCCCAATGCCAGGTGGTCATAGCCAGGTTATCGGGAGTTTCCCCGCTGACATAATAGAGTCCGAAATGCCGGGATGCCTTATCGGGGGACGTCATATCCAGTCCCATCACATAATTGATCTCGGGATCCTCCTTGATCTTCACAGTGTGCTCCTTCAAGGTGCTCCAGTCCAGATAGACCTTCGCATGAGGATTCACCATCCTGGCGCCCATGGCAAAGGCATTGATGTTAGCCGCCATCCCGTAGATCGGATAATCTGCAATGTATCCAAGCTTGTTTGTCGTGGTCATGGAGCCAGCGATAATGCCTGCCAGGAACTTTGCCTCGTACATCCTGGCATAATAAGTCCGCAGGGTCGGATGCGATGTATTCAGGGAGCAGTTCAGGATCTTCACCTCAGGATAGTTCGCCGCGATCTTCAAGCTTGCGGGCATCATCACCGGAGAAGTGGTAAACAGCACATTATAGCCGTCCCTGACAGCCTGCTCCATACATTCCAGATCGTTCTCGCCCGCCACAATGTTCTCAAAGGAAGCGGTCTCAATCTGTCCGGGAAATACATTTTCCAGATACAGCCGCCCCAGTTCATGGCTGTAGGTCCAGCTGGAGGTTCTGTGGGTCTTTTCATATAAAAAGGCAATCTTTACATTGTTCCCGTTGTCCGGCCGGATCAGGTTCAGCAGATTCTTGTAAAGGTTCGGGGAGGTATCCTCCTGGGGCGGTTCCATGCGGAGCTCTATGGACTGCTCCTCCGTCAGCACCACAAATTCATCCCATACCTTGGCAAGATCCCGCTTCATCTCCTGCGCGGACTTCTGCTTGGCTTCCTCATAGCCGAACACGGTGAGAAATGCAAGAAGCGCGTCACCCACAGTGATCGGCAGCTTGCCCCCGCCCTTTGCTTCAAAGGCCTTCCTGAAACGGGTGTAAACGGCATCAAACTCCTGACGGTCCTCGGAGGTCCACTTTTCCCCCTTAGGCGTCCCCACCTGCTCCAGGAACTGCGCAAACCGTCCCTTTTCACTGAAATAAATGGAATAGATGCCGGTGACCTCATAAAATTCCATAAATTCAAAGTAGATGGCGTTTTCCTTTGTGTCGCTCCGCTTGGGCACTACCCGGATCACAGAGCAGGGAACGCTGTAGGCGTCCAGGGATTTCAGCACACTGACACGCTTATTGCCCTCCAGCACGTAAAACCTTCCCATGAACTCATACGCCTTTATGGGGTCACGCAGTCCCTCCTCCAGCAGATTGGTATGCAAATTGATCCATTTGGACGCAAATTCCGTACCCGTATCCAGAAGCGGCATAAAATTAGACGCAAAGGAATTCGTGCGTCCCTTGGTCTTCGTCCCCACGATCAGTTCCAGAGGGATCTCGCAGAGCCCGATATTCACTTCATATTCCACCTTGGTGTAGGACAGAATCTCATCCAATACCGGCAGATAAGGGTAATCGCCCTTTGTCAGACGGGCGCGGTATTCCTTCTGCCCTGACTTCAAGGCCATTGTATATTGTTCGTATGACATATAAGTCTCCTTCTCATTCCATTTCCCTGTGGTTTACAGTTTGGTGTAACTCCAGATCAGATCATATCATACTTTTACAGATTTTACCAGTGCACCCGCAATTTTTGATGCAAATTTGATGGAACGCTGTGCTACTCTGTTATTACGTACCACACGTTCTATTTCATGAATCGGGAGATGTAAAAATGCTGACAGGAGAAAGATTGACAAAAGAGATACTGACAATGGAAATACCGATGAAAGAAAGGCCGACAATGGAAATGCCGATGAAAGAAAGGCCGACAATGGAAATACCGATGAAAATACAAATCAAAAAACTGATTCTGGGTAGAATCCTGGCTCCCGCCCTGCTCCTTCTCGCAGGAGTGTCCCTCTTTCTGACTGCCTGTGGAAGCGCCTCCACAGACCGGGACGTCCGGAATCGTTCCGTCTCCGGCGCCCTACTTCCGGAAAGCCCGGAGCCGGATGCGCTCCCCTCGGACAGCCCGACGCAGGACGGGGCTTCCCAGTCCGGCTCCCCCTTCCATTCCGTGCCTTATTTCCGTGACGACACGGGAAAGGCCATCCAGTCCCTTGACGGGTATCTGTACGGTTACTGGAACGGACGGCTGTGCAGCTATGATCCGGACACCTTAAAGGAATCCTGCTATTTCAGCGCCGTTTCCGACCAGTCCGGTCAGTTCTGCATCTATGAGGGCAATCTCTATTTCCTGGAAAGACCCCATACCTCCTCCCTGACCAATGTGGACACCTGCCTGTACATGGCCAGCCTGGACGGAGGTCAACGGGAACTGCTGACTTCCCAGGTACCCAACAGCACCAACGAAAATTATATTGATTATGATGACTATCACATCTATTACCGGATCCACATATATGACGACATCATCTATCTCATCAGCCGCAGCCAGGAGGACAGGGTCTTCTACCGCCTGGACCGGAAACAGGATTCCGTCACAAGGATCCCCGAGTCCGAGACCCTGTACGGCATGCTGCCGGAGGGATATACAGAACCCTACCGGTACTCCAACCTTCCCTCCCTGCCCTACCAGATGCATCACTATGGCTACCTGATCCTGATGGATGAAAACAGAAATCTTGCCGCTTATGATGTGAAAAGCGGCAGATTGGAAAAGATATCCCTGCCCATCGACAATATCGCCACAAACAGCGTATTCCTCACGCATGACGCCCTGTACTATGCAGAAAATGTGGATTACAACCAGCCTATGGCCACATGGTACCGCATTTCCCTGGACGATCTCCAGACAACCGAGGTATGGGGACAGTTTTACAACATGCAATGGGGTGACAGAAACGAAATTTTCTATGATGAATCAGGAGCCTATTTTGTCAAAAAGAGAGGAGCCTCTGTCTGCCTCTACCAGATTCCCTGGGACGGGGACAATATGATCCTTCTACAGAACCGATACCTGGAAGGAGGCGACGATTTCCCGGGCCCCGCCTACAATTACGGGACAGCATATGCTGTGGATGGGGGCTACTTTTACTTTAACGACAAAAAAGGCTCCCAGTACTGCGTAATGCGGACACCGCTGCACGGCGCTTCTGTTGAGCCCCAGGTGGTGGCTGCGTATGGGGAGGAATCCACGGAAACGATCTTTGCTTATGACACGCTGGAACATAACTATACCACGAATACTGTCGTGGACGGTGAAATCGAATATATTTCCTGTGAGACCTCCCTTACCAGGCTTCTCCTGACGGAGGACACCAAGGGCAGCCATGCCATCAATGCCTACATGGAAAAAGTATATGGAGATATCCGGCAGGAACTGGAGGACTTTGAGGCAGACTGCCTTTCGGACAGTGAAAGCTGGCCTGTTTCCGGAATCGGCAACTATATGCTGGTGGATGCCGATTCCAGTTATCTGGATGAACATTATGTCGGCATCACCATTTTCACGGAGTCCTATTACGCTTTCGCCGCCCACCCCAACACATGGTCAGAGGAATATGTCTTTGACCGCCGGACGGGAAAGCGAATCGCCATTACGGATCTTGTGGAAAATCCTGCGGATGAAATCTGTGAGATCGTCTCCGCTTATGTGGAGACGGATCATCCCGGTTTCCGCCAGGGACTGGACTTCCGCCAGCAGGACTATCGGGACAGCATCCTGGAGGATTTCCGCTTCTTCCTGACAGAAGAAGGGTTCGGATTCCTCTATAATACCTATGAACTGGGAAGTTATGTGGAGGGACCTGACGATTATATCATCCCCTTCTGGGAATTTGACTTAAAACCGGATACGATTACATACTACGAGCCGGAAAAGGTACGCTACCAGTACCATTCCTGGCTGGAAACAAAGGAGCCGCCCCTGCCCGCCTATATAGAGGAACTGGGAAATGTGCTGACGACACAACTGAAAGCGGGGACACTGCCCGTCTTTCTGGAAGAGCATGCTTCCGTCTGCAGGGAATTGTCTTTTGAGGAAAGTCTTGAGAAAACAGCCGCAGACCAGAATGGCGTGCTGAAGCAATTCTACATATCAGGGAAACAGCCCGGCGACGAATGGCTCCTTCTGGAGGACAGCGAAGACATCTGGATACGGCAATATTGTAAGTCTGAGGATACAGCCTATTGGAAATATTACAGATTTCCCCGCACGGGGGACGGATACCTTGCCGCCCTGGATGCCATCAGCACCAGTGGAGAATACTTTTTCCTGGACTGGGAGGATACGGCTTACCTGGTGACGGCAGCCCGGAACCGGCAGGGCGACATTACCGCCGTTTCCATCCACTGTCTGACGGCCGATTCCGTGTACAACGGCTGGATCCTGGATCTGACGCTGGGGGAAAACGGGGATGTCACCGTGGAATGCCGGACCTATTGGATGTGACAGCTCTTTCGCAAGAAGCTATCTTCTGCCAAAGATGCTGCCCATCCTCTCGCTGATCTCCCTGAACTTCTCCACCGCTTCGTTGAGATTTTTCAGGGACTGGGTGAGTTCCTCCGTGTCCAGTCCTTCCACGGCGGAATTGATGGCGTCCACATCCAGCTTCTCTATGGCGGAGTTGATCGCTTCCACATCCAGCTGGCTCAGTGACCGTGCCACCTGCTCCCAGTCCACTGTTTCCAGGGATGTATTGATATAGGTCAAGGTCTCGTTCAGGCTCTCCACATCCAGTTTTGCCATCTTCTCCACCACAGGCTCACAGCTTTGTGCCAGCCCTCGTACCCTGCAGAACAGAAAGATTCCTCCTGCCAACAGACAGAGTGTCAGGATGGAAGAGACCACGCAGAGGATCTGCGTGAATTTCAGCTGCTTCATCAGTTGATGTACTACGGGGTCTGTTGCAATATTCTCCATTGATTGCTCCTTTCTCGAAACCCTTATTTTTCTTAACAGTTCAGACAAGGTACTGAACTGTTGCCATTTTTCTTAACAGAAAAGAGCAGCGTCATTCAACTGCTCTTTCCGTATTGTCCGCCCTGTTCGGAATCTTCAAGAAATCACCTGCGATTTCTTTCAGCTTCCTAAATCTTATCTGGTGACTACCTCCACCTGGACATTGAAGATCTTCGCAACCTTCAGGATCGTATCAATGTGCCTGCCGGTGGCAGCCGCAAAGTGATGGGTGGGGCCGCATTCGCTCCAGCGGTTTACAAATTCCCTTGCGCCACAGGTAAAGCGTGTCCTCATATTGGTATCCCCGAAGGAAAGAATCGGTCCCTCCTCGTTGATCCCTTCCGCGGCAATGAACTTAAAGTGTCCATCCCCATCCTGTGTGATCGCAAGATAAGTCACAGGACCTGTATAAGGGTAGAACTGCGTCAGATAACCGCCGCCTGTCTTTCCGTGGAACACTTCCACAATCTTCATGGTCGGCTTCCTGTCGGATATATCCGCGTCACCGGAACCGCTGTGCCCGATGATGGCGATATCCTCATTAAAGTCTATGGAATACATTTCCGCAAGCTGGCCTGTCCCTGAGATGGTCTTCAGGATGCTCATTGCCATGGCAACCTTCATATCGCCTTCCACCGCACAGGCAACTCCCTGCTTGATCAGCATGGAAAAGGCCGGAATCAGCATACTGTCAAGAACGCCCGCCTGTCCCTTTGCGAAACCGTCATAGTGGGAGGCGATCAGACCCAGCTTCTCATCCTCGCACCACTTTTCGAAAGCGACTACGTACTTCGCCATATCCCATACCTTCTCGATGGTTCCGCCGCCTTCTATGTCAAATGTATCCAGGATCTCCTGTGCTTTTCCGCGGATCGCTTCCTCGTCCGTTATATTGTCCGCGATGACCCACATCTTCTCCCAGTCAAACTGCTTGGTATATAAGTTCATTCTCCTGTACAGATTGGATTCGTCAATATAGAGATCCATCATGCCGGGATAAGGCCGCCCGATCTGCGCGATGTTGGTGTCCCTGAACCTTCTCCTGGTCTGGGCTGCGCGGCACCAGTCCTCAATCTGAGCCTGCACGCCGGGGTCTCCGCCCTCCACAACGCCGGTGATCACCGCATGTCTCTTGTCATACCGCTCCAGGTCAGCCACCATCTCGCCGACAGCGCCACAGGCATAGCCTTCACCCAGCCATGACGCGATATCCGTATGGTCATAATCCAGCGCCTTCAGCTTCTGGATATTGACGAGAACTACCGGAACATCCAGATCCTTCACGGCAGGAAGCATATTGTAGGATGTGGCATATGTAAGCAGCTGCAAAAATACCAGGTCTACATCCGCGGCACGGAATAAATCCCCCGCAGCCTGGGACTGTTCTTTTGTCGTCACCATGCCGCCGTCAATGATTTCCACCGTGTCGGGAAGCGTCTTCTTAAACGCCTCATACTGGCTTTCGAACTCAGGCACCAGCTGCGGGAACTGCGGCAGATATGCGCCCAGTGCAATCGAAAAAACACCCACCTTTGCTTTTGTCTTGACTAACATCTTAATCTCCCTTCTGCCGACCGATGACCGGCATAAAATTTCATGAGCATTCACATTCCTATTATAAGCGTTGTCCGCCGCAAAAACAAGAGGTCAATACATATTTGGCGTGAGCCGAACTGTTACCACAGTATCTATCTGGGGGAACGCCTTCATCAGCGTTTCCCTAACGCCATACGGCATAAGCCAGCACGAGAACCGCCAGAAAGAACAGATTTCCAACCGTGAAAAGCATGATATACCTGCCCTTACGGCTGCCTGCCTCCCTGGTCACATACTTGTACGAGATCAGACTTGCCATGGACGCGATCAGTGTCCCAAGTCCCCCCAGATTTGTGCCAATGATCAAACCCGCAAAGTCCTCTGTAAAGCCTGACAGAAGCAGCGCCGCCGGCACATTGCTGATGACCTGGCTCACAAGGATGGCCGTATAAACCTCCCTCCCGGCGATGATGCCCTGCAGAAAATGCCGGAAAACAGGAATCCTTCCCACATTCCCCACAAAAACAAAGAAACCTGTGAACGTCAGGAGCAGAGAATAATCCACTCCCTTAAACACCTGTCTGTCCGTCAGGAACACCATAATGCCCACGGCCAAAAGAGCCGCCTGCCATGGCAGAATACGCCCTACGGCAAGCAGGCAGAGCAAAAACAGCGCGAGGTAGACCATGAGGGGGTAACCTGCTCCCCTTTTATGCGAAATTTTTTCTTCCGCCAGCCCTTCTTCCGCCGGCATTTCTTCTGCCGTCTCTTCTCCCGCCGTCACACTGCCGGACTCCGGGATCTGCGGGCAAGCCCTGCCCTGTATCAGGCTCCAGCCCACCAGCAGCGCCAGTGACAGAAGCGTGTACGGCAGCGTCAGCACAAGGAACCCGCCCACAGAGAGTCCCGCCTTTCCGTAGAGATACAGATTCTGCGGATTTCCCACCGGAGTCAGCATGCTTCCGAGATTCGCCGCAATCGTCTGCATCACCACCACCGGCAGAACCAGCCTGTCCTTCTGTTCCTCGCCGAGCATACGCAATACGATAAAGGTGAAGGGCACAAACGTGATGAGCGCAACGTCATTGGTAATCAGCATACCGGAAAAAAAGCACAGCAGCACCAGCGTCAGGATCAGCCCCCGCCCGCTTCTCACATGGCGCAGAAGTCCCTTTGCGATCCGGCCGAACACCCCGAGCTTCTGCAGGCCCGCCATGACACTCATAAGGCAGAACAGGATTGCAAGCGTCCTGAAGTCAATATAGCCCCAATATTCTTTGTCCGGCGGCACAAAGAGCATGGATACCGCCGCCAGTATAAGGGAAACGCACAACACGGCCTCTCTTTTGAAAAAAGCAAAAATCCTGTTCATTATCCTCAGCCTTTCCGATGCTCTTATATCCGGAACCTCAATCCTTTTTCATTGTCCAATATCCGTCGTAGGCGTACCCTGTTTTCCCTGTCAGAAGAGCATCGGACTTCACAAAGCCCGCCCTCCGGACTGCGTTCATTCTCTCCACCGCATATATTGGAACCTTCGTAATGATTCCGTCACATCCCAGCATCTCATAAATGTGAGGGGCTATCAGCGTTACAATGTCATACAGCATGTCTTCCCTCTCATAGTCGCTCCTTACGTCAACCCGTAAAATACCCATATGGTTAAACGCATCTTCGGAAACCCGCAAACACAGCTCTATCGTTCCAATCACTCCCGACGCGGCTTTATCTACAATGGAAAGCCTGACAAACCAGCCGTTTTTATAGGACCAGTCCCAAAACGCAAGCGCCTTGGCCATCCTCTCTCTTGTTGCATAATAGAAATTGTCTCCGTCACAGTTATCACTGTTAAAAAACGGCAGGGCATTCTTGTCGCTGTAAACCCGCAACAAATCGTCACAATCTTCCATCTCAACCATTCTCAATAAAAATTGCCCGTTTTCCAGCGCAGGGCATGTCTCATAAATGTTCATATGCGTGTCTCCTCAGCTTCCTTTTTTGTCCGGTTCCTTGTCTTCACCAGCATAACACATTCCTCCCCGAATTGCCATATGGATAGAAAAAAACATGGCCATATGGTAAAATAGCCGTAACAGTTCAGACAGGGCACTGAGCTGTTACAAATAACCAATATATTTTTGTCACAAAGTCCCAAGAGGCTTGTCTAATTTAACAGGAGGTAACATTCTATGAATAGAAAAACAAATGAGGAACTAATGGCTTTCGTCGAGAAAGCCACGGCAGGGGATAAAAGCGCCCTCGAAACGCTTATTGTAAGCGTGCAGGATATCGTATTCAACCTATCCCTGCGAATGCTTGGCACATTTGCGGACGCGGAGGATGCCACGCAGGACATCCTGCTGAAAATGATTACGCATCTTTCTTCTTTCAGAGGCGACAGTTCCTTTACAACCTGGGTATTCCGCATTGCGGCTAATCATCTGAAAAATTATAAAAAGCATATGTTCGCCCACTATCCGTTGAGTTTCGAATATTATGGGAATGACATCCAAAACGGAAAAGCACAGGATGTGCCGGATCTAACCCAGAATGTGGAAAAGGATCTATTGGCAGAAGAGCTGAAAATGTCCTGTACCAATGTGATGCTGCAATGCCTTGATATGGAGAGCAGGTGCATTTTCATTTTGGGCACCATGTTCAGGGTTGACAGCCGGATCGCCGGGGATATTCTGGACATGACTCCGGAAGCGTATCGCCAGAAGCTTTCCCGGATACGAAAAAAAAATGGCCGGTTTCTTAAGCGAATACTGCGGAGAATATGGCAGCGGCAGATGTAAATGCAGGGACAGAGTGAATTATGCCATACAGAGCCACCGACTGAACCCGCTGCAGCTGGATTATGTGAAAGCCGAGGAAATCCCCGTCCAGACCATGATAGACGTGAAAAATGCCATGGAAGACATCGACAATTTGTCACAGGACTTTTCGTTCTGTAAGCCCTACCGGTCCCCCGAGCACGTGAAGCGTCTGATACAGGAATTTTTAGATTCCACGCAGCTTTCTATTATTCAGAAATCATAAAGGAGTTGACAGCTTATGAATACAGAACTTATTATGGACTACTTATCGTCATTAAGCATGAATAATAACCGTGAATGGTATCATGCAAACAAGGAAGAATACAAAAAGGCAAATGCTGAATTTGAAAAACTGCTGCAGACGTTGATACTGGAAATCGGTAAATTTGACAGCAGCATTCTCCATAACAATCCGAAGGACCTTACGTTCAAGCTTGTCAGGGACACCCGGTTCAGCCATGACAAATCGCCCTACAACCCCGCATTCCGCGCCCACATTTCCCCGCAGGGGAAGCTGCCCGTTCCCGTCGGGTACTATCTCATGATAAAGCCGGACAATCAGTCCTTTCTGGGCGGCGGATTATTTGCGGACATGTTTAAGGACGCAACAGCGATGGTACGGGATTATATCGCCGGAAACGGCGAAGAATGGGAACGGATCCTTCACGAGCCGGATTTTGAAAAATATTTCACTGTACAGGGCTCCGCGCTGAAGAATGTTCCCGCAGGATACGAGAAAGAACACCCTCAGGCGGACTATCTGAAATACAAAAGCTGGTATCTGGAATATCCGCTGACAGACGAAGAAGTGAAGGATGCGGAGGCATTTTTGGCAAAGGCAGCCAGGCTTTTCCAGATCATGAAGCCCTTTAACGACTATCTGAACAAGGCGCTTGCCGGCTTCCAGATGCCGTCCAGATAACGAAGCGCTGTGAAAAGCCCGCAAGCATTCACATTTGCGGGCTCTTCCTCGCTTAAAGTCAACCTAGTACATCATTGCATTAATTCCTGAGTAATCAGCACTCGCTGTTCACGCCAT
>CAOKWI010000054.1 GCA_948473115.1 uncultured Lachnospiraceae bacterium
AGAAACCGGCGGAAACGGTGAAGCCTCCGATGGAAGCGGTGGAGAAACCGGCGGAAACGGTGAAGCCTCCGATGGAAGCGGTGGAGAAACCGGCGGATACAGTGAAGCCTCCGATGGAAGCGGTGAAGAAACCGACGGAAACAGTGAAGCCTCCGATGGAAGATGCGAAGAAACCGGCGGAAGCGCATCCTGTGGAAGAACAGTCTGAAGCCGATGCCACAGCGGAAACTGTCATGGCACAGATCAGACATGAGTCCAGGGCGGAGGAACAGGTGCTGACCGCGCAGCCTCCCAAGGAGATCGCCGGAGTCCTCTCACAGGAGTCGGACGGACAGATCAGCCTTGTCATACCGGAAAGTGAACTGATCGAGAAGCAGATCACCGGACAGATGAACCTGGAGGATGTCCTGAAAGAATGGGAGCGCATGAAGCAGGAGAATGCGGAGAAGCGCAAGGAAGAAGTGCGCCAGCATGTGCTCCGTCATACAGGTGAAATGTTCACTGCATTTGAAGCGTCAGTCAGGGACGGTCTGCTGGAACAGCTGGAAAAAGATAACGCCAAAGCGCAGGATACTCCGGAAGAGCCGTTTGTGGAAGAGGAGACGGCAGAGGGCATGGCGTCAGAAGACGGGGGCATGGAGGAAACCGTCTATGAGTTCTCGGAAGAAGAGCCGGTGGAATATGCGGAGGAAACAGAGGATTGGGACAGCCTGCCCCGGGAGGAACCGGAGGAAGAACTGGAGGCGATCCTGAAGGAGGCAGAGCAGGAGGTTATCTTCGGCGATGCCGATGCAGTGGAGGAGATTGAGGAAATTGAGGACATAGAGGAAGCCGATGGATTCGAACCGGAGGAAGCAGGGGAGTCCGCGCCCGAGATGGAGGAGGCGGAACCAGAGGAAACTGTTTTTGAGACAGAAGAGACGGAAAGCCCTGGGTCGGAGGAAGCTGTTTTTGAGGCAGGAGAGACGGAAGATCCTGAACCGGAAGAGGAAGAACCGGAGGAAATTGTTCTGGTGGCGGATGGGGCGGAAGATCTGGAACCGGAAGAGGAAGAACCGGAGAAGTCCGAGTCCGAGGGGGAGAACCGTAAGAACCCTGAGCATGCTGTGAAATCGGAGAAGGCCCAAAAGTCCGACAAGTCTGAAAAGCCAGAAAAGAAAGAGGAAGCAGAAGCGCCTTCTGTAGAGCGTGAAAAAGGGAAAGTGCGCAGTCTGACCAGGGAGGAGAAAGAATTGTATGGCCCCTACATCCAGAGCCGTGCTTCCAGGGAGCAGCTTGTTCAGGCCATCGATAATATCAGCATGGCGGCCTACACCGGAAATATCATTATTACCGGCGAGGAAGGCATGGATACGGTGTCCCTGGCCAAGGATATGATCCGCGAGGTGCAGATGACAGACAGCAACTTTGCCGGAAAGGTGGCAAAGATCTCCGGTCAGGCATTGAATAAAAAAGATGTGGAGGCCACCATAAACCAGCTGGCCAGCGGTGCGCTGATCATCCAGAAGGCATCAGGCATGGATCCGGATACGGCGAAGCGCCTTCACAAGGCATTACAGCAGGAATCCTTTGGCATCATCATCATCCTGGAGGATGTGAAGAAGGCGATGAACAAATTCCTGGAGCAGTATCCCAAACTGGCCGCCTGCTTTACCGCAAGGATGGATGTGGAGTCCCTGAGCAACGGTACGCTGGTGGCATTCGGGAGAAAGTATGCCCGGGAGAGGGAATACTCCATTGACGATATGGGTATCCTGGCGCTTCACACCAGGATTGACGAAATGCAGACCAGCGATCATGTGGTGACTGTCCTGGAAGTCAAGGAACTGGTGGACAGCGCCATCAGGCATGCCAACAGGAAGACGCTAAAGCATTTCTTTGACATATTGCTTGCGAAAAGGTATGATGAGGAGGACATGATTATTTTGACCGAAAGGGATTTTGCGTAAAAGGAATATAGATGTATAGGGAGGGATATCTTATGGAGAAAGAAACGCAAAAGGTATTTATTTCGGAGGCGGACCAATACCTGTTCTCACAGGGTACGCACTATGACATTTACAAGAAGCTGGGCGCGCACCTTTCTGTGGAGAAGGGGAAGGCGGGCGTCTACTTCGGCGTCTGGGCGCCCAATGCGGAAGAGGTGCATGTGATCGGCAGCTTCAACGGCTGGAATGAGACGTCTCATCCCATGGAAAAACTGGGGCCTGTGGGAATCTGGGGCCTGTTCATTCCCAATGTGGGGGAGGGAACGTTATATAAGTTTCTGATCACGGCAAAGGACGGCAGAAAGCTTTACAAGGCAGATCCTTTTGCAAATTATGCGGAACTTCGCCCGGGCACCGCTTCTATCATTACGGATCTGGGCGGCTTCGACTGGCAGGATACCAAGTGGATGAGCGAGCGGGATAAAAAGAACTGGAACAGGGAGCCCATGGCGATCTATGAATGCCATGTGGGTTCCTTTATGAAGCATCCTGACGGTACGGAAGAGGGCTTTTATAATTATCGTGAGTTTGCCGACCGTATTGTGGATTATCTGAAAGAAATGAAGTTTACCCATGTGGAACTGATGGGCATTGCCGAGCATCCCTTCGACGGCTCCTGGGGCTATCAGGTCACCGGCTATTATGCGCCCACATCCCGCTACGGGACGCCCAAGGATTTCATGTATCTGGTGAATAAGCTGCACAAGGCAGGGATCGGCGTGATCCTGGACTGGGTGCCCGCCCACTTTGCCACAGATGCCCACGGCCTGGGTGAGTTCGACGGACAGTGCATCTTTGAGCATCCCGATCCACGTCTGGGCGAGCACCCCGACTGGGGAACCAAGATTTTTAATTACGGAAAATATGAAGTGAAAAATTTCCTCATTGCCAATGTGCTGTTCTGGCTGAGGGAGTTCCATGTGGACGGTATCCGTGTGGACGCTGTGGCTTCCATGCTGTATCTGGATTACGGCAAGCAGGATGGACAGTGGGTGCCTAATAAGTATGGCGGAAACGAGAACCTGGAAGCCATCGAGTTTTTTAAACATATGAATTCTGTTGTCAGGGGCACCTATCCCGGCTTCCTGACTGTTGCGGAGGAATCCACTGCATGGCCAAATGTGACCGGCGATATCGGTGGTGAGAGCCTGGGCTTTGCTTTCAAATGGAATATGGGCTGGATGCATGATTTCTGCGAGTATATGAAGCTGGATCCCCTCTACAGAAAGGGAAACCATTATGCCATGACCTTCGCCATGACATACAATGAGAGCGAAAAATACATCCTGCCCCTGTCCCATGACGAGGTGGTGCATCTGAAATGCTCCATGGTGAACAAAATGCCCGGCTATACGGTGGACAAATACGCCAATCTGAGGGTGGGATATACTTATTACTTTGGCCATTGCGGCAAGAAACTGCTGTTCATGGGCCAGGAGTTCGGACAGGAGCGGGAGTGGAGCGAGGCAAGGGAGCTTGACTGGTATCTGCTGGAGGAGAAGAGCAACCAGGGCATGAAGGCTTATGTGGGAGAGCTGTTGAAGCTGTACAATAAGTATCCTGCTTTCCATGAGATTGACGACAGCTGGGCGGGCTTTGAGTGGATGAATGCCGACGACGCGGAAAACAGCGTGTACTCCTTTGTGAGAAAATCCTCCACAGGCAGGAACAACCTTCTGTTCGTGCTGAACATGACACCCGTCAAGCGGGAGGGCTACACGGTGGGTGTTCCCAAAAAGAAAAAGTATAAGCTGCTCTTAAACAGCGACGACGAGAAATTCGGCGGCTGGGGCAATGAGATCCCTGCGGAGATCGCGGCGGTGAAGGAACCCTTCCACTATCACGATTATTCCATTTCCTTTGACCTGCCTCCCTATGGAGCAGCGGTGTTTGTGTTCTAAGGAAGCGCTGTTGAAATCAGGACTTTTCCGGAACTTCCAGCGTGGGAAACATTTTGACCTGCATTTTAAGACAACTGCATCAGAGAAAAAAGAAACACCCCATCGGTTTGTGCCGGCGGGGTGTTTGCTTATTTGAACTTGCACTTTAATGTCGAAACCTGAAAAAACGTAATGACAAGAGTTTATATAATATGCTATATTATGGGATAAGATGATAAAAATACATTTTGAAAAACCAACATACACAGGAGGAGGCCAATGTACCGGATAGGCATATGTGATGACGCGGAAGGCGTCTGTGTTTCCCTGAAAGAAATGGTCTTGCGTTTTACCCATGCGAACCATATGCAAATGGAAGTGATGATATGGCGCACCGGGGAGGAATTATGCCACTTTTTAGAGAAAGAAGGACAGGTTGATCTTCTTTTCCTGGATATTGTATTATTCCCGCGGGCAATGAGCCAAGCGGATGCGTCAGGAACCTTTGGTTCCTTATCCATCTGGCGAATGCCGCGAGGGTCACGGTCCTCGTCAGCTTACTGCGGGGGCTGTGATTTGTTCGAAATGTCGGGGGTCGAGGCGGGAGACTTCATCAGGAATTATCTGAATGACAGGCAGATGCAGATTGTCTATATATCAGAATATTCCTCCTATGCGATGGAATTGTTCCGGGTACAGCCCCTGGACTTCCTGATAAAGCCAATCACGCAGGAGCAGATGAACAGCTGCCTGGAACTGGCGGTGAAGCTGATCGGCAGGAACAGAAAAATTTTTATCTGTCAGGACGGCAGGGATACCTTTCCTATCCTGGTAGGAAGTTCCTTTTACCTTTGCAAAGCTGAGGGCGATCACAGGGTACGTGCCCTGCAGCAGGCGGTACTTCTCTTCTTCCCATATGGACAACCCCTCAAACAGATCACTGCGCCCGGCGTATTTCACGGAAAAGAATTGCTCAAGCATGCTCATGTTCAAAGTCTTGCCGAAACGCCTTGGACGGGTGATCAGCGTCACATCATCCTCCGCTTCCCACCACTGTCGGATGAAGTGCGTTTTATCTACATAGAAATTATTGTTAATGCGTATTTTTTCAAAATCCTGACGTCCGATACTCACTGTCCTGACCATGATCCACGCTCCCTCCGGTCTGTGCTCGCAAGAGACAGCTGCGAAACACCCATTCCAAACCGGTACTTCGCGATTATCCATGTCTCCGTAATATGATTCCGTATTTCAAGTATATCTGTTTTCCGTTTTAAAATCAACTATAACACTGATACGATTTCCATGGGCGGTTTCAATGGGTTCCTTGCGTTTCCGAAACAATTTCCAGGATTCCTACAGGTATGGCAGCCGATCCTTCACATTGGTTCTGCCCACCAGATAGTCCAGATTCACCTGATATAAATTTGCCAGTTCGATCAGTATTTCCAGGGGAATGTCCCTTGTCCCGGCTTCGTAATGTGCGTAAGAACGCTGAGAAATGTGCAGATATGCCCCTACCTCCGCCTGAGTCATATCAAAATCTTCTCTTAAATTCCGTAATCGTTCATATTTTCTCATCTGATCACCTACAGTTGGCAATAATGATACATTCAGGTAAAATGTTCAGCCCATATCATACGTAAAGCCGCTATATTCAGTATAATTGCGGCCAAAAGTTCTATTGACATTTAGAACAAATTGTTCTAAACTGACTACATTGCACCTGTGGAATCTGTTTGGATTTTCCTGAAAGTTCACCCGCTATAACATTAGCATATCCGGCCTCGGCCGGATCATTCCGGAACATCCATCAGAACCGCACTTAAGAAAAAGGAAAATAGCAGACGTACAGATGAGTAAAAAGGGGAAAAGACAAGTACTAAAAAAAGGAATTATGACGCTGCTCTGTCTGGCAGCCGTTTTCGGCTGTTCTGGAATAGAAGCAGTCCTGGCCGCGGAACCGTCTGTCAGTGCGGAGGAATATCTGGCGGAAACGGGGATGCCCTCACAGGAAATTGAGATTCTGGACAGTGACATCAGGCAGTTTATTGCCGACAATCTGAGAGACTCAGGGTTAGAAAACTGGAAGGTTGACAGGGACATCCTGGCGTTGACAAAGACCAGTTCCCAGCAGTATACGGTGGTTTTTTATATCAATGTCTTTGCTTTTCAGGTAGGTTCGGAGCATCGGGTCTATGCGGTTTATGAATCCTCCACAGGAATCACGCCTGTGGGAAATGACAGTATTTCCCTGCGCCTTGGAAATCACTTTTCCCCTTATGAATATGGGGGAAGGATGTGGTATAAAAAGACCGGGGAAGGAAACTGGGTGCAGGGGGGCGAACTGACAGCGGACTACCGGACGGCAGGGGGCGGAACCTTTACCGGCGGACAATTGGGGGATTTCCAGCAGAAAATGCTGGTAAAGGGCTGTGTCTGCTGCTATGCCGGAGAAGGATCAGGGGAGGACAACCAGGTGACGGTGGAATACACGTATTGCCCGGCAAAGGGAAATAATGACACCTGGCTTTATATCATGATTGTGGCGGTTACGGTGGTTGTGGTGTTGATTCTGAGGAGACGGGAATGAGGAACGGTTCAGAAGCCCGTGCCTGGCGTCCGGGTACCTGCAATGGGCGTCGGTTCAGAAACCCGTGCCCGGCGTCCGGGTGCCTGCAATGGGTGTCGGTTCAGAAACCCGTGCCCGGCGTCCGGGTGCCTGCAATGAAGTGTCAGGTTTGGATCCTGACATGATCTGGGTCATTGCAGGTTAAGAAAACCGGATTTATGACCGAAATAAATGGTGAGTGTGTGATACATGCTTGCCATTTTTGTATTTGGGCATTTGGTCAGGCACTTTTTATCAAGAAAATATATTAAGAAAATATATCAAGAAATTTTATCGGGAAAATTTATTGGGAAAAGAGGTACTATTTTGAAGATTTCATTTCAGCAACAGCAGACAGTAGTGGAAACGGAAAAGCATTATGCGGAGAAATCCCACTCTGCCCGCAATGGAAACAGCAATCCTAATTACCAGGTGGCTTTTGCCGACAGGAAAGAGAACCTCTGGGGCGGCGCTGCGGGTCCGGGCAGGGAGAAGGGCAAGAGCCTGATTGAACTGCAGCAGGAAGCGGAAAACCTGAATGTGGCAGTTCAGCAGGATTACATGACCGTCATGTCCCATACCATGTCCGAAAAGGATTATGCGAAGTTACAGGAGGAGGGCTTTCATTTTGAGAGCATGGATCCTGATGAGGCGGTATCGATTGTAGACAGGATCAAGGCGGAGCTGGCCCGCGCGGGCCAGCATATCGCGGGCTATACGGATGACATCGATATGGATACCCTGGTGGAGGCAGTGGGCAGTGAAGCCTTGGCGGCGGCTCTGGCACAGAGTTTTTGGCAGGCGGATATCCCTCTCACGGAGGAAAATCTGAACGATGTGGTTCAGGCGTGGAATATGGCGGCGGAATTGAGACCGCTGGAGGAAGGAACCACGGGTTACCTGATTGACAATGAGATGAAAGCCGAGATCTGGAATCTCTATGTGGCACAGAACAGCGGCGCGGGCAGCGGCGCTTCAGGGGCGCCCAGATATTATGCTGAGGAGATCCAGGGATATTATTCCCAGAGCGCCGGGATGCCGGAGGACGCCGATCTGGCGGCGCAGATCGATAAGGTGCTTCTGCAGTCCGGCAGGGAAGCGGATCAGGAGAACCGCCGTGCGGCACAGTGGCTGCTGGAGAAGGGTTACCCTTTGACGGAGGAAAACCTGGATCGTCTGGAAGAGCTGGGCAAACTGGAAATCCCCGTGACGGAAACTGCCTTCGCGGATGCGGCGGCGGCAGCTGTTGCGGAGGGAAAGAAGCCCATTCACGGAGATCTGGCAGGGGATGGCGGCAATCTTTATGAGAGAGCGGCGAAACTGGCAGATTATTATCAGGGCAGTGAGATCCTGGAAAAATATGCGGGGGATATTACGGCCCGCAGGCAGCTGGAGGAGATCCGGCTGCGCATGACAGCGGAGATCAACGTGAAACTGCTGAAAAGCGGCTTTTCTATTGACACCGCGCCTATGGAGGAACTGGTAGAAGCCTTAAAACGGGCGGAGGCAGAGGTCGCGAAACAGTATTTCCCTGAGGATGCGGAAGCTGTGGAAAAATATCGCAGCTTTACACGGACGAGTTCCATGGTATCGGAAATCCCCGGCCTGCCCGCACAGATTCTGGGAACCTTTGCGGAGGGACAGGCGACTGCCACCCTGGAAGAGTTCCATGGGGAAGGGAAAGCCCTCCAGGATACTTACCGGAAAGCACGGGAAGGGTATGAGACATTGATGACCGCTCCCAGGGGAGATCTGGGCGACAGCATCCGGAAAGCTTTTGCCAATGTGGACGATATCCTGCGGGATCTGGATCTTGCACTTACGGAGGAGAACCGCCGCGCAGCGAGGATCCTTGGATATAACCGCATGGAAATGACGGTGGAAAATATTGAGGCAGTGAGGGCGGCGGACGACCAGGTGCGGAATGTGGTGGAGAAGATGACTCCCGCGGCTGTATTGAAGATGATCCGGGACGGCATGAATCCCCTGGAGAAAAGTTTTGCCGAGTTGGAAGATTATTTTGAGAAGCTCCCGGAGGATTACAAGGAGGCTTCCGACAGCTACAGCAGGTTCCTGTATGGTCTGGAGAGAAACCATGCGGTAACGGAGGAGGAGAGGGACGGTTATATCGGTATTTACCGTCTGATCCGGCAGATTGAGAAGTCTGACGGCGCCGCTGTGGGCGCGCTGGTAAACACACAGGCGGAGCTGCATTTTTCTAACCTGTTGACGGCAGTACGGTCAGGGAAGGTGAAATCGCTGGATCAGAGGATAACCGATGAACTGGGCGCTGTAACGGAACTGATCCGCAAGGGTGAGAGTATTTCCGACCAGGTAGCGAGAGGATTTGCCGGGAGGGCGGAGGAAGCACTGACGGAAGTGTCATATAGCCGGGAGACAGAGGAAGAATTTAATCGGATTCTTCTGGAGGAGATTCGAAAGACTGCCCAGGCTGAGGGAGACAGCGTAGTCCTGTTACAGCGCGGCGAGTTGACAACCAGTGCGGAAAACCTGATGGCGGCGCAGGCGCTGCTCCATGGTACGGAGGATCTCTACGAGGCGGCAGGCGTAAGGAAAGGCGTCCCACAGCAGAGAACAGCAGCAATGCAGGGCGCGGCAGGAACCGCCGGGGCAGCAGGCGTGGCAGGGACACCGGCCCCGGCAGGAGCCGCCGGGACAGAGGCATCAGGTGCAACAACAGGACACCCTGGGACAGCTGCCATGGCAGTGCCACAGGATACGGCGGAAGCTGCGGACAATGGGATAGTCCGCAGCCTGGAACTGTGGCAGAAACTGGAGGAAAAGGATTCCTTCAGGACTGCTTATGCGGAGATGGCGGAGGAAGCTGCTGCCGCAGCGGAGGAAGCTACCTTTGAAGGGGCGGATACCAGTCTGGACGTGCGCAGGATGCAATTGATCCACAAACAATTGACAATTGTGTCACATCTGGCACGGCAGGAGGAATACATGGTTCCCATGTACATCGGGGACACGCTTTCCAGGGTGCATTTGACCTTTGACAGAAGCGGCGCAGGGAAAAACACGGTACAGATCAACGCCCGTCTGGACGGCGGGGAGAGCCTGGAGGCTTCCCTCTCCCTGGAAAATGGAACCGTTCACGGAATTTTAACAGGAAAGACAGAAGAAGAGGTTATGAAATGGCAGGGAGTTGCCGATACCTTTAGGGAAGAAGCGAGTCAGAGCTGGACGGTGGGAGACCTGAATATCGTTGCGGCGGACCGCGCAGTACCGGGAACAAATGCAGCAAGGGATAACAGCGCCGAAAGAGCGGATAATGCGGAACTTTACCGTGTGGCGAAGGTATTCCTGCATGCTTTGGGGAAAGGAGCATAATTTTAAATATGAGGATTAATTACAATGTATCTGCAATGCTTTCAAATAACGCGCTGGCGAATAACGACAGCCTGCTTGCCCAGTCTCTGGAGAGGTTATCCTCAGGAATGAAGATCAACCATGCCAAGGATAATCCTGCGGGGCTTGCCATGGCAAAGAGGATGAACGCGCAGATAGAGGGTCTGAATGTGGCGAACCAGAATGCCAGCGACGGTGTTTCCATCATATCCATTGCAGACGGTGCGCTGTCAGAAGTCAGTGACATGCTGCAGCGTATGAACGAGCTGGCAGTCAAGGCGGCCAACGGAACCATGACGAAAGAAGACAGCGAAGTGGTTCAGGCAGAGATCGCACAGCTGAAGGAAGAGATTACCCGTGTATCTGAAACCACGGAGTTTAACGGACAGAAACTGCTGAACGGGGAATTCTCCTGGAAAGGGTATGTGCAGGAAGACGCGGCGCTGGATATCAAGGTCAATTCCTATACTTCCGACGTCCCCCCGAAGAAGTACACCATCACCAGCCTGACGGTGGGAGGAAAGGATGCGGATGGAAATTATGTGGTCAACGACGGGGACTGTCAGCTGGGACCGGAATTTCCTTCCGATGCGACTGTTTCCGTGAAGAAGGATCTCCTTACAATCAAGTCTGGTAACGGCTTTGAGATGAAGCTGGATCTGTCCCGGGTCGATGAAACAGCCGGTGGTACTTATACGAATTTCACCGTCGATGCCACAGGGATCGGCGCCATGGAGGTACAGGTCGGCGCCAATGAAGGACAGATCCTGGCGGTGGATATTCCCGCGGTGACATTGCAGAACATGGGAATTGAGGATATGACGGTGGAAACCCATGCGGACGCCCAGAAAGCAATTTCGAGCATCAAGGATGCGATCCAGTATGTATCCGGCGTCAGGGGTAGGCTGGGCGCTTACCAGAACCGTCTGGAATCCACCATCAACAGCCTGAACGTTACCATTGAGAATATGACAGGGGCATACTCCCGCATCATGGATGTGGACATGGCGGAGGAAATGACCAATTATACGACGTATCAGGTACTGACCCAGGCGGGTACTTCCATGCTGGCGCAGGCCAATGAGAGACCTTCCCAGGTATTGCAGCTGCTTCAATAGTGATACTGGCGGTCAAAAAGACTGACCGCTCAGTATAAAATAATGCACACAAGCCACAATGTGGGAAATCCTATATGATAATTTCCCACATGGGAAATATGCCGCTTCGCGGCTGCGGCTGGCGCAATACTCACGGTAAATTTCATTGACCGTGAGTATAATTAACAAAGATCTGTTCGGGGTATGGTATTAATTATGACAAAGGAAATGAAACAGCAGTTTACGCTGCGCATCACACAGGCGAATCCCACGGAGATGGTGGTAATCTTATACGAAATGCTGTTGTGTTATCTGGAAGAGGGCAGTAATGCGTTGGAGAAAGAGGATACAGCAGCATTGAAAGAGGCTGCCCGTAAAGCAAGGGGATGCCTCAATGAACTGCTACAGTCTTTGAATGTAAAATATGAACCGGCCCCTGTCCTGCAGCAGTTATATTTATTCTGCATCCGCCGTCTGGCATTGGGCGAGGCAAGACAAAGCGCAGAGATGCTCTCGGAGATCGAGAGGGTGATCAGACCCCTCCACGACGCGTATGAACAAATTGCGGGTCAGAACAGATCGGGGCCGGTGATGAACAATTCACAGACTGTTTATGCCGGTCTGACCTATGGCAGGAATACATTAACTGAAAACATGGCTGACCAGGGCGCGAATCGCGGAATGCTGGCCTGATCCCTGTTCTTCGGGTTCCATTTCCAGGGCTGCGAGTTCGGTCAGATGCTTGTATCTTTTCTGCAGGGAATTAATTTCATAAATGTAGCTGTCGATGAGATCCTCATCTAAAGCGTTGTCAAAACCCGAATAGGCGATCGCAAGCGCCTGTCGGGTTTTTTGAATGGAATCCTGAAGACTTACAGGGGTAAGATCCTCCTCACATATACGGGATGTGTTCGGGCTTTGGCTGAAATACATTTTCATACTTTCAGGCTCCTTTCTGATTCCATTTTCCGTCCTGCTGTTGCTGGTTGTTACAAGTATAGGTCTGGAACTAGAAAAATATACCAACATATTTTCCAGAATTTGCACATAGACTGAATCAAAGAATACAGGGAGATGTGGAAATGGATCAGTTTGGCACAGGTACGGTCATCATTATCGCGGCATGTGTGGCAGTACTCATAGTGGGAGCGGTGAAGAGAAAAGCGGAATGGATGCTGAATATCCTGATGCGGGCGATTCTGGGAACAATAGCGATCTATTTTATCAATAATGCCCTACAGGGTTTCGGCATTCCTGTCGAGGTAGGGATCAATCCGGTGACTGTTTTGACATCCGGAATCCTTGGATTTCCGGGGCTCATGGCACTTTACGGAATAGGATTCTATAAAATATTGTAGACAATTAACAAAAATGATGTTTATGGACTTTTATGCTTGCAAAATAGAATCAGGTCATATATAATGCATCTTACAACGAACCGAAAAGGAGATGAAGGATTGGCAGCTTTGTGTATCTTGCTGGCGGCTGCCTGTGGCTATGATTACCTGCAGAAGAAGATTCCCAATTTTCTCATAGCGTTCATGGCAGTCATCGGTGTTGGATGGCGGTTTTGGGAGAGTGGTGCGAAAGGAGCCCTTTCCTGGTTCGGGGAAGCAGTAATTATCATGTGCCTGCTGTACCCGTTCTTTAAAATCGGATCCATTGGTGCGGGAGATGTTAAATTGCTTGGCGTGACGGCCGGTTATCTTCCGATATCCAGGATTCTGATGTTCTTATTTGTTTCTTTGCTGATTTCGGCAATGATCTCACTTTTTAAAATGTGGAAGGAAAGTAATATACGGGAGCGTGTGCGCTATTTCTTTGCCTATTTGTCAGATGTGGCAAGAAGCGGAAGCTGGCGCCTTTATCTGGAAAACGAAAGGGAAAAGCAGGCCGTGGGAATCTGTCTGTCCGGCCCCGTGCTTCTGAGTATATTGCTGTATATGGGAGGTGTTTACTAGAGGTGAAGGGATCGGACAGAAATGTGATGGCGCTGTGCGATACGGAGGAGGAGTACGCGCGACTGATGACGGAATTTTTAAGGAGGCATAAGGATCTGCCCTGGGAGCTTCATACCTACACCAGCGTGGAAGAGCTTCTGGAACGGGAACGGCATTGTCCCGTGGCCATGCTGGTAGTGGCAGAATCAACGTATACGGAGGAGATGCAGCGGCTGCAGCCGGGCAGGACGGTAGTGCTGAATGAGAGCGGGGTACTGCGCTGGAAGGAACTGCCCTGCGTGGACAAATACCAGCAGGCGGAGGAGGTGCTCCGGTATCTGCTTGCCGTCTATATGGAAATCGCGGAGGTACAGCTGCCCAGGCTTCGCACGGACAGTCCTGTGGTCTTTATCGGCAATTACTCCCCGGTCCGGCGCAGTATGCAGACATCCTTTGCGCTGACCATGAGCCAGCTGCTTGCACAGGAACACAGGACGCTGTACCTGAATTTCGAGCATTATGCGGGGATTGCGGAGCTGCTCCCGGATACACAGACCTTTGACCTGGCGGATCTGTTGTATTTCCTGAATGCGGAACAGGACAAGTTCCGTCTGCGGATGCGGACTATGCTCCGCCACAAGGGAAATCTGGATTACATACCGCCCATGAAATCAGGACAGAATCTGCTGACCGTGACTGCGGCAGAGTGGCTGGGGCTGCTGTCGAAAATCGAGGAACTGGAAGAATACGAGTATGTGATTCTGGATTTATCGGAGAGCATGCAGGGATTGTTTGATATCCTGCGGCTGTGCAGGCATATTTTTACCCTGACCAGGGAAGACCGCGTAGCCCGCAGCAAGCTGCTGCAATATGAGCAGATCTTATCCCTGTATGAGTATGAAGACCTGCTGGACAAGACGAAGCGTGTCAGCCTTTCCCACATCCGCAGGCTGCCGGAGGAACTGGAGCAGTATACAAAGGGTGATCTGGCAGATCTGGTGAAAGAACTGCTGAAGGAAGTGTAGGGCGAGGATGCTTCCTGGGAAAGTGTATTGCAGAGCGGGGGTACTGCGGTGAAAGAAGCATTGCAGTACGGGGATGTAAGGCGGAGAACAGCTGATTGCGGGTAATGAACGAACAGGAGGTGAGGAAACTGGAATATACGGAACTGAAAAAAATACTGCGCCAGAAGGTGCGCGACAGGATGAATTATGTCAAGGATTATTCCGATGAGGAAGTGGAGGAGACCATAGATGAAATCCTGCTCGGCCAGGAAAATATGGCGATTTATCCCGTGGAATTGCGCAGACGCCTGAAAAAGGAACTGTTTGATTCCCTGAGAAGACTGGATATCCTGCAGATCTTTGTGGAGGACAGTTCAGTCACGGAGATCATGATCAATGGCAAAGACCATATTTTCATTGAAAAGGAAGGGCGGCTGAGGGAACTGGATGTGGGGTTCGAGTCGGCGGAGAAACTACAGGATGTGATCCAGCAGATTGTGGCAGGCTGCAACAGGGTGGTAAACGAAGCCTCTCCCATCGTGGATGCGAGACTGCCGGACGGTGCCAGGGTGAATATCGTAATGAACCCTGTAGCCCTGAATGGCCCCATTGTGACGATCCGGAGGTTTCCGGACAAGCCGATCACCATGGAGCGCCTGCTGCAGATGGATTCCATTTCGCCGGAGGCGGCGCAATTCCTGGAACGCCTGGTCAGGGCGAAATACAATATTTTTATCAGTGGTGGGACCGGAAGCGGTAAAACCACATTCTTAAATGTACTGTCACATGATATTCCCCCGGAAGAGAGAGTGATTACAATAGAAGACAGCGCGGAGTTGCAGCTGCAGGGCCTGCCCAACCTGGTTCGCCTGGAGACCCGGAACAGCAATGTGGAAGGCTGCCGTGAGATTACCATACGGGAGCTGATACGTTCCTCCCTGCGCATGAGACCTGACCGGATTATCGTAGGCGAGGTCCGGGGGGTGGAGGCCATTGACATGCTGCAATGCTTAAATACGGGGCATGACGGAAGCATGTCCACAGGGCATGCGAACAGCGGCAGGGACATGCTGGCGCGGCTGGAGAACATGGTGCTGATGGGGATGGATATTCCGCTGATGGCGATCCGGCAGCAGATTGCCTCCGGTGTGGACATTATCGTACACCTGGGAAGGCTGCGGGACAGATCCAGACGGGTTCTGGAGATCACGGAGATTGCCGGGTGTGAGAAGGGCGAAATCAGGCTGAATCCTTTGTTCCTCTTTGAGGAGACAGGGGAGGACAGCCGGGGAATAATTACGGGCAGACTACAGAAAAAGGGGGAATTACTTCATGAAGACAAGCTTAAAGCTGCGGGATTACAATAGATATCACTGGAGAAAAGGGGAACTGGCGGCAGCAGTCCTGATCTCCGCGGCGGTAACCGTTTTCCTCGCCATCTTTTTTTACCGCAGTGTGATAGCCATACTGCCCATGGCGGCCATAGGTATCTTCTGCTTTTGTTCCATTCGGCGGAAAAAGATCGAAGGGACAAAAGAGGAACTGACCGTACAGTTCAGAGAATGCATTTTGTCGGTTTCCGTCTCCCTGCGGGCAGGGTACGCTGTGGAAAACGCTTTTCGGGAGTGCTGCCAGGAGATGGCGATGCAGTTCGGGGAAGAGGCATTGATCTGTGGGGAACTGGACTATATCAGACGGGGACTTGACATGAACATAGTCCTGGAAGAACTGTTGGCCGATCTGGCACAGAGGAGCGACTGCCCGGAGATCGGGGAATTTGTCCAGATCTTTATCCTGGCGAAGCGAAACGGCGGAAGCATGCCGGATATCATCAGGGGATCGGCTGCCATGATCGGACAGAAAATAGAACTGCGCCAGGAGATTGCGGTTATGCTCAGCGGGAAACAGATGGAACAGAATATTATGAAAGTGATGCCCTTCGGGATCCTATTGTACATCAGCCTGGCCAATCATGGGTACTTTGACGTCCTCTATCACAACTGGCAGGGGGTGGCTCTTATGACAGGATGTCTTGGCGTCTACCTGCTGGCTTATGGTATGGGTGAGCGGATCATGGATAAGATCCGCCTGGAAATGGGGCAGGAGTAATTTCCGCCTTGGCAGGAAGGGAGGTATCTATATGTATGTGACGGGATGTATCGTTCTGGTGTGCTGTCTGGCGCTTGGGATTCTGTCCCGCAAGGAGCCTGTGGAACAGAATGTGGGACGTCTTCTTGTACCATTTCACAGGATGGCAGTCTATCTCTATAAAAGGATATGCATCCACCGGCTTCCGTTCTTTTCTTCGACTCAGGTGGAAAAGGATCTTCGCAGTCTCTATCCGGGAGAGGGGAAGGAAAGCCTGAAAGCAGATTACTATATCAAAAAGCTGAGTCTTTCCCTTGCTGTGGTCTTTGTGGGAACGCTGTTTGGAATGCTTGTAAGGTACAACAGCCAGAGCAGTCTGCTGTTGGATGAAGAAGGGAACATTCCCAGGGGAAATTATCGGAAGGGCAGCGTCAGGGTACAGCTGAAGGCGGACTGCGCGGAAAACGGAAGTGACAGCTTTCAGATCGAGGTCGCCCCGGTGCTGTTGACGGAGAAAGAGGTGCAGGATTTATCGGAGGAACTCTGGAACCGTCTGCCGGAATATATTCTGGGGGAGAATGAGGCTTTGGACAGGGTATCCTGTGATCTGGTATTGGAGGAAAGCTATGGCGAATATCCCTTTCTGCTGGAGTGGAAAAGCCGCAATCCAGCCGTCGCAGGCAGTACAGGCAGGGTATATCCCGGGGAAACGGCTGTTTCTGTGGAAATGGCGGTGAAGATCAGCTATGAGGAATTTGTCAGGGAGGAAACCCTTCTGATCAGGGTGGTGCCTCCGGCGCTCACTACCCGGGAACAGGAGCACGCAGAGCTGGAGAACCTGTTGTTACGGTCCGAACAGGGAAGCCGCAGGGAGGAAATGTGGAGTCTGCCGGAGGAGTGGAAGGGAGAAAAGGTAAGCTGGCAGCAGGAGGTAGAGGATTACAGTATGCTTCTGTGGATCCTGACGGTTGTGACAGCTGTGTCAGTATATGTGATGTCTGACCAGGATCTGCACAGGCAGCAGGAACGGAGAAAAAAGCAAATGCAGAGAGATTACCCGGATATTGTCCATAAACTGTCGCTTTATGCAGGAGCGGGAATGACGATCCGGGGCGCGTTTCAAAAAATAGCCGGAGAGTATGAACAGAAAAAAGCCGGAAAAGAGATGCGGTCAGGAAAAGGGATACGAGCCGGAAAAGAGATGCGGCCTGTAAGAGGGATACGAGCCGAAAGAGAGATGGGATCAGGAAAAGAGTTAAGACCCGGAAAAGAGATGCGGCCAGGAAAGGAGTTAAGGCCCGCATACGAGGAGATGCTCTACGCCTGCCGCGAACTGCATTCCGGAGTATCGGAAGCGTCTGTTTATGAGCATTTCGGGAAAAGAACCGGCTTGCAGGAGTATATCCGTTTAAGCACGCTGCTTACGCAGAATCTGAAAAAAGGAAACAGCGGTTTGCTGGAACGACTGAGGGAGGAAGCGGTCAGGGCAGGGGAAGAGAAATTGCAGGGCTGTAAACGGCTGGGTGAGGAGGCAGGGACGAAACTTTTGGTGCCAATGGTGCTTATGCTGCTTGTGGTCATGGTTATGATCATGATACCTGCGTTTTCCACTATTTAAACTGCTTAACAGCTATAATTTCCGAGTAACCTGACTACATAATGCCAGCCATATACGTTTAACCAGTGTAGTACGGTAAATCCTGGCGTTATGCAGTATAAGTATGAGAACGGTTTCGCATTAATTGTATGTGTCAAAAAGGAGGATGACTATGAAAAACTTGAAAAATTTGAAGGATTTGATCCGGGAAGAGGATGGAATGGGAACGGTGGAGATCATCTTGATTATTGTGGTACTGGTAGGGCTGGTCATTATTTTTAAGGACAGGATCACGGATCTGGTAAACAATATCTTCGACAAGATCACCAAGGAGACCAACAAGATTTGAGAAAAAAGGAAAGTGCAAAAGGGGAAAATGCATATCTTACGGTTTACCTGGCGCTTTGCATGACGCTCCTTCTGTCCCTGTGCCTGGCATTGATTGAAGGGGCGCGCAGGAACGGTGCGAGGCTGGAGGCGGAAATTGCGGCGGAAGTCAGTATGCAGAGTGTTCTGGCAGAATTTCACAGGGAATTGTTTTACCAATACAATATTTTTGCAGTGGACTCCTCCTATGGCACGGAACTGCCTGGAAAAGGCAATACGGAAAGGCGTCTGGAATATTATCTTGATAAGAATCTGGATACGAGGGAAGTGTTTCTGGGATTTCTGTTCTATCGCGATTTCTTTGACCTCTCCCCTGAGAATATTTTTGTGACAAGGGTGTCCGTTTTGACGGACGGAGACGGTGCGGTATTCCGAAACTGTGCCGCTGACGCTATCAAGGACGATGTGGGACTGAACCTTTTGACCGAACTTCAGGATTGGATCCAGGTGATAGAGATCAATTGTTTAGAGCAGAGGGATGTGGAGGCGGAAATGGGCAGCCTGGACGGCGAGATACAGGAGTATGACGGCAGGGAATTCGATATTGGGGAGGAGGAACCTTATGTCCTCCATGTAAGTAATCCCGCCGGTTATCTGGAGGAACAGAGGAAGAAAGGCATTCTGAAGCTGGTTCTGGAGGAGGACAGTGACTTATCGGATCATGCCATACAGACGGAAGGGCTGATTCTTGATCGGATGGAGCGGGGACAGGTCAATCAGGGAAATATCGACATAAAAAAACTGTCGGAAGGCGAGCAATTGCTGGAACGCTTTTTCTTTCAGGAATATCTGCTGCGCTACATGGGGCATTATGGCAGGGAATGCGATGAGGATGCGCTTCGTTATCAGCTGGAATATCTGGTGGCAGGAGAAGAGAGTGATGCGGATAACCTGCGCGCTGTGTTAAAGAGAATATGCGTAATTCGCGAAGCTGCAAACGCTTTGTATCTGTTTTCAGATCAGGAGAAATGCGCTGTTGCCGAACTGGCGGCCGCCCTGGTGTGTGACCTGGCCATGGTGCCGGAACTGTCGCCTGTGCTGGAAGCGGCGATTCTGCTGGGCTGGGCATACGCCGAAAGCATTTACGATATTAAGGTTCTGCTGGCAGGTGGAAAGGTTCCACTGATCAAGGATCAGGGGACGTGGCATTACGGTTTGGGCAGCGCATTGTCAGGAAAAACGGAGGAGCAGGAGGACACAGGGTCAGGGCTCTCCTATGAGGATTACCTGAGAATTTTTATGATGTGTATGGACAGGGATGTCTTGACGGCCAGAGCCATGAATATGGTGGAGGCGGACATACGGCTGACGCCGGGAAACGGCGCTTTCCGCCTGGACGGTTGTTATGCCGGTCTGGAGGCGTACATGGAGATAGGCAGCGGTTATGGATTTGATTTTCAGGCCACCAGGGAAAAGTTTTATATTGACTGAGGGAAGGGAGGCGGATGGCAATGTCTTTTCTATGGAGAAAACAGAAAAGTAACTCGTTAACAGACTATGGAAATCCTTCTCCGACTGAACAGGACATAAGCATAGATTCAGGTCCCGCCCAAGACTTGAAAAGAACAGTACATCTCTCTGTAGAGAAGACATTGCTGTGTGCCTTCCTCGTTCGAAAACTGCGTGCCGGAATGACGGTGGAAGCAGCCATGGCGCTGCCGATATTCCTGCTTTTTCTGTTGAACCTGGGAAGTGCTATAGAGATGATACGGCTTCACGGAAACTTGCAGACTGCTCTCTGGGAGACAGGGAGTAAACTGGCGGTCTATGGATACGCCCTTGGAAATGAGGAGAGCCTGCGCTCCGTGGAGCAGGAGGATCCCTGGTGGAAAGAGATGGCGGGTATCGCGTTCTCATACCTGTACATCAAAGACCAGATGGTAGATTACCTGGGCGAGCAATACCTGGAGGCATCGCCTCTGTCCCATGGCACGGACGGACTGCAATTCTGGGAGAGTGAGATAGTGCAGCCTAATGGAGAAATGGAGATCACGTTAACTTATGGCGTTTTACCCTGGTGCAGCCTCACAGGATTTTTCCCGTTCCGTATGGCGAACCGCTACCATGCCCATATCTGGAATGGCTATGATATTGTCGGAAACAGCGGCGGAAGCGAGGAGGATCTGGTCACCGTATATGTGACGGAGACGGGGAAGGTATACCACAGGGACAGGAACTGTACCCACTTATGTCTTTCCATACAGGCGATTGCCGCGGGAACCCAGGGTAATTACCGCAATGAAAACGGAGGGAAATATTCGGAATGCGAAAAGTGCCGTGGAGAGCCTGCAACAGGTACTTTATATATTGCACGGGAAGGAGACTGCTTTCATTACAGCAGGGAGTGTTCCGGGCTGAAAAGGACGGTATTCTCTATATTGCTGAAGGATGCTGAGGATTACCGGCCCTGCAGCAGATGTGGAGGCGGCTGAAAGGGTATATGGAAATATGGACAAAAGGATAATGATCATACAGCTTTTATGGCTGCTGGGCTTGAGCGGATACGATATCCGGTATAAAAGGGTACCGGTATGGCTGGTTTTGCTGGGTGGTGTGGCCGCGGCAGGCAGCGGGATTTTTCAATGGGTTTGTCTGGAAGGCAGCCCTGCGGACCTTTTTATAGGAATGATTCCCGGCGCGGTTTTGCTGCTGCTGGCTCTGGGCACACAAAAGGCCGGATGGGCGGACGGAGTGGTGCTGATGTTTCTGGGAGGCGTCCTGGGCTTCCGACAGTGTATTCTGGCCGTGATGTTCAGTTTCATCCTGATTTCCGTGGTATCGGCAGTCCTAATGATCCTGAAAAAGGTGGATAAGGGGACGGCAGTTGCCTATGTCCCGTTTCTGACAATAGGATTCGTGCTGTGTGAAATGATACGAGGAGGTTAATAAAAAATGAAGAACAAAATGAATCATGGAATAAGGCAAACATTACGGCAAAATTTACGGCAAAAAGTAATGAAAGAAGTAGAGCAGGAAACGAAGCAAAATAAAAACGCGTTTTTCTCTCTGGAGGCGGCCATTATTGTACCGCTGGCCATATCCGCTATATTGCTTGTGGTCAGTCTGTTTGTCTTTCAGTATGATAGATGCCTTATGGAACAGGATGTAGCAATACAGACCGTAAAAGCGGTGTCTGCGGAAGCAAAGTCAAATGAGGAACTGGAGGACAAGATTCGGCAGCAGGCAGCAGGCTTATACAGGGATAAGTATGTGGCCTGGGATATGATCCTGATGGATATCAAAATCAAGAGAGGAATGATTGAGGCGGCTGGCAAAGGAACTTTCCGGTTTCCCCTGCCCGGATGGAACCTCTGGAATGATAATCATATCTGGAGCGCCGGGGCGGAATACAAGGCACATCGTCTCTCCCCTGTGACTTTTATCCGGAATTGTCGCAAAATCGTACAAGGAGGAATTTAAATGCTGCAGACAGAATATGTGAGAAATCTCCATTGCAATTATGAAAGACTGCTTTTGGAACAGAAACCGGAGGATACAAGGTATCAGTATTGCATCCTGAACAGAGGGGGCATTAAAGGATTATTGCCCTGTAGCCTGCGATATATTGACGGACTGGCGTACCTATATTATGATATTTCGTCAAAACAGAATATTGCTCAGCTGTTTGAAGGAAAAGTGATCACCAGAGAGTGGCTGCGGGACTTTGTATGGAGTTACCGGCAGATCCAGCAGGAACTGGATCGATTCCTGCTGGATGAACACAATGTGGTCTGGTATCCGGAACAAGTCTTTCTGGATCTGGATAATCATACTTTCTCCTTCCTGTATATCCCATATTATGATCAGGAAAACGGGTTTCAAAGCCTCGTGGATTTCTGGGTGGAACATATCGATTACGAAGATGAAACACTGGTGGAGTTCGTGTACCGTGTTTATGACCAGTTGGAGAAGAACGGTGAAATCTACCTCCAGGGACAGATATTTGAGGACGCCAGGCAGCTGGAACAGGGAGCGGCAGAAGTTTCCGGACTTTCGGGGACGGCAGGGCTTTCTGGAAAGGCCGGATTTTCAGGGACGGCAGGGGCAGCGGAAACGGTTGGGCTTTTGGGAAAAGTCGGAATTGCAGGAACAGCCGGTTCTTCAGGAGCAGCTGAAATTTCTGGAAAATGCGGTCCTCTGGAAGCGCCTGGGGATGCAGAAACACCCTGTCCGTCTGCTCCCGAACCGCAGAATCTGCAAATCAAAGGAAAGGGAGAACCGCTTTCCGGGGTAAAAGAAGAAAAGAAGAAACTCTTTGGTATTTTCGAAGGAAAGAAGAGAAAAAATAAGGAAATACGGGATAACTACCGCCTTGCCATGCAGGAGGCAATGTCCGGTTATGCCGTGGCGGAGGAAACGGCGTATGAGCGCGAAGCGGGTGTGGAGGAAAGCCAGGAGACAGACTACGGGAGAACCGTCTACATAGAGGAGAGACCGGATCCCGCGGCGCTGATCCACAGGCTTTACTCACCCCAGGGGAAAATACTGGCAAGCCTTGACCGGGAAGCTTTTTCCATTGGGAAAAAGAAGGAGGAGGTGGATCTGGTACTGGAGGATCTGTCCGTCAGCAGGATGCATGCCAGAATCATAAAACAGGGGGCGGACGTTTATCTGGAGGATTTAAATTCCACCAACGGTACCTTCAAAAACGGGCTTCGGCTGGAACCGTATGAGAGAAGAAAACTTGAAACAGGAGATGAGATAAAATGCGGTAATGTAACGCTCATATTCCGATAGCGGCGGATGGTTTCCTGCAATATGGCTAAGATCTTTTCTTGAGTGGACGTAATTGTACATTGTACATTGTACACGGATTAATCACGATAAGGGCATGAAAAGCCTTGCCGACTTTCAGGGGGTCAACTGAATACGGGCAAGGTTTCGACGTCGCCCTGTTTACACCTTGGGGATCCGTCTGATTGGCAATATGCGTATAATCAAAGACCCCGCAGCAAGCTGACGGGGTATCAATCTTGCGACGCAGCAAAGCCGAATGTGTCCTCCGGACACATTAGTATTTGACCCTCGCGGCATTCGCCAAGCCATGGAACATGGCCTTATGCCCGTGCAAGCAGCGGCACAAAGTCAGTTACACTGACTTGGCCCATTGCTCGCGGGAATAAATACAGTTGCTTGAAGGACTTCATGAAACAACCTGTTTAAACCTTTCATTTAGGAAAAAAATATGATATACTGTAAAACATTAGATACGTGGAAGATGAAGGAGGAACGTTTCCTGTGTCATACAGTACGGCGAAAGCAGCGGTCATTCTAATTTTCATACTCCGGCTTATCCTTGCCTGTATCTGCGGTGGGGCGATTGGCATTGAACGACAGCAGAGGATCAAGGTGGCGGGAACCAGGACCCACATGGTGGTTGCGCTGGCTGCGGCGCTGATGATGATCATTTCAAAGTACGGTTTCATGGATGTGATGGAGTTGTCCGTGTCCGGCGCCTCCTGGGATGTGTCCCGTGTGGCTGCGGGAATTATTACCGGCATTGGTATTCTGGGCGGCGGTATTATCTTCATAGGAAGGCAAGGCCATGTCAGCGGCATTACTACGGCGGTGGGCATCTGGGCGACCATAGGAATCGGCATGGCGCTGGGTGCGGGAATGTACGCAATGGGCATTGGGACAACACTGATCATGCTGTTCATCCAGTGGGTTCTCCATAAAAACCTGTGGATCGTGAAGCAGCCCACAAGAGTACAGGTCTGTTTCCGGCTGCCAAGGGGAATAGAAGATTACGATAAGCTTATGGAGAAAATAGAAAGCTACAAGATGACATTGTACCAGATTAAATGGGATAAAAAGGGAAGCCTTGGACCTTCCATGAGGTGCTTTGCCATTGTGCCCGCACGATATGGCAGGAATGATATCATAAGGATATTTACAACAATGGATGAAGTTGAGAGTTTTGAATTGATATAAGATCTTACGATATATTATGAGACCTTATAAGATATTATAAAACCTTATGAGATATGATAAGATCATATAAGATATTATAAGACATTAAGCGGCATAGAGTCGGCTTGACAGGAAGCGAAATTTTATGTGGCGAAAGGAAGCCGTTGCTTTGAAAAAGATAAAAGAGATGCCGCTGGCAAGCGGGCTGCTCGTGACCATTAACATACTTGTGTTTGTCGTGTGTACCTTTACCGGCAATAGGCTGTATGAGGCGGGCATGCTGGATGTCCGGGGCGTGCTGGGGCAAAAGGAATATGGGAGACTCCTCTGGTCCATGTTCCTGCATGCCGGTACAAGCCATATTTTCAATAATATGCTGATTCTCTTTTTCCTTGGGGCTATGATTGAAAAGGAGATCGGACATATCCGGTTTTCCTTCCTTTATTTCCTGTCCGGCTTATCCGGAAGCCTCTTGTCATTATATGTAAAGGTGTGGACTGGCGATATGGCAGGATCGGTGGGAGCCAGCGGAGCGATCTTCGGTCTGGACGGGGTGCTGCTTTCCATGGTGCTGTTTCGCGGCAGGAAAATGGAGACTGCTACCCCGGCGCGGGTTTTGTTGATGATATTATTATCTTTGTACAGTGGATACACAAGCGGAAATATAGACAATGCGGCACACGTGGGCGGGCTGCTTGCAGGTTTTGCAGCCGGCAGTGTTATGTGCATAGTTCAGAAAAAAAAGAACGGAGGTCAGGAGGCATCAGGTGAATATTAACATTTATTATGGCGGACGGGGTATTATTGACGATCCCACATCCTATGTCATCAATAAGATGCAGGAAATATTGGAGGAACTCAGGGTAAAAGTGACCCGTTATAATCTTTATGAATGTAAAAATACAATTACTACTCTGCCCCAGACATTGAAGGATGCGGATGGAATCATTTTGGCGACTACGGTAGAATGGTATGGAATCGGCGGTTTCATGCAGCAGTTTCTGGATGCCTGCTGGCTCTATGGAGATAAGGAAAAAATTGCAAAGATTTATATGTGCCCCGTGGTCATGTCCACAACTTATGGAGAGCAGGAGGCGAAACTCAGCCTTTCTACCTCCTGGGAGATCCTGGGCGGACTGCCCTGCAGCGGCCTGTGCGGTTATATTGAAAATATATCGATTCTGGAAATGAATGAGGAATATCTTCGTATTATCGAAAAGAAAGCGGAAAACATGTACCGCACGATCAACCAGCGCATGGCGGGTTTCCCTGCAAGTAACCAGGTGGTCAAGCAGAAGATCAATGTCCCGCAGACCCTTGACCTGACACCGCAGGAGACGGAACAGCTGTCCCAATATGTCTCGGATGACACATATGTGCAGCGGCAGAAGGAAGATATTCAGGAGCTTGCCAGTTTGTTCAGGGGAATGATGAGCGAAGACGAAAGTGACGATGAAGAGTATATTGCAGCCCTGAAAAGAGCCTTTAAACCACAGCCGGGATTTGAAGCCCAATATGCGATTACGATAGATAAAAAAGTCCTGTCGGTTTCGGTGAAGGGACCTGAACTGGAATGCAGCTACAGCATACCGGAGCAGCCTGATATTGAGATGCAGCTGGGCAGGGATGCGATGGATGATATCGTGAGCGGCAGGATGACATTCCAGAGGGCTTTCATGTCCGGTGCCATGAAGACAAAAGGAGACTTCAGGATTCTTCGGGCGTTGGATCAGTTGTTTGTGTTTGAAGAGGACGCATGAGTAGTCTCATTCGTTGTTTGTGCCGACTGCGTCGGCATGACGGGAAGTATGAAAAACACGTTTCCCACACGGCGATTTGTGCCTGCGCTGCAAAGTTGTTAATGACTTGGCACAAAGTCGCTTATGCACATAGAGAGGTGTTTACACATCCTTTTGAGCAGCGCAGAAATGGAGGTTATAATGAGCGATTGTATTTTCTGTAAAATAGCGAAGGGAGAGATTCCCTCCAAGACTCTGTATGAGGATGAGAACTTTCGGGTGATTCTGGATCTGGGGCCGGTGGCAAGGGGACATGCCCTGGTTCTGCCCAAGGAGCATGCGGCGAATCTTTTTGAACTGCCTGAGGAAACAGCGGCGGCAGCATTTGTCCTGGCAAAGAAAATGGCCGGGATCATGAGAGAGAAGTTGAAATGCGATGGCCTGAACCTGTTGCAGAATAACGGCGAGACCGCGGGACAGACGGTGAATCATTTTCATATTCATGTAATTCCCAGATACCGGGAGGACGGACAGCACATCGGCTTTGTTCCCGGGGAGCCTTCCCAGGAGGAACTTGAAGAGGTAAGAAAAGAGATCACGGCATAAGGAGTTTCCATGAAGATACGGAACGTCAGAGAGATTACTGAAAATATCAAAGAAATGTGCATAGAGGCAAATCATTTCCTTTCGGAAGATATGGAATGTGTCCTGTGTCATGCGGCGGAAACCGAGGAGGCGCCGCTGGGGCGTCAGATCCTGGAACAGCTTCAGGAAAATATGCGGATCGCGGGTGAGGATATGATCCCCATCTGTCAGGATACCGGAATGGCGGTTGTCTTTCTGGAGGTCGGACAGGAGGTGCACTTTGAAGGAGGCTCCCTGGAGGAAGCTGTCCATGAAGGGGTGCGCCAGGGATATACGGAAGGCTTCCTGAGAAAGTCTGTGGTTAAAGACCCCATATTCCGTGAAAATACAAAGGATAATACTCCCGCAGTCATTCACTGCGAGATCGTACCAGGCGACCGTGTGAAGATCACCGTGGCGCCGAAGGGTTTTGGCAGTGAGAATATGAGCAGGATCTTCATGTTGAAGCCGGCAGATGGCATAGAAGGTGTGAAATCGGCTGTCTTAACTGCTGTGAGGGAAGCGGGACCCAATGCATGCCCTCCCATGGTAGTGGGAGTGGGCATTGGGGGAACCTTTGAAAAGTGTGCGCTCATGGCGAAGAAGGCCCTGACACGGCCCGTCAATGAAAGATCTTCCATTCCGTATGTGCGCGAGATGGAGGAGGAATTGCTGCATAGAATCAACGCAACAGGAATCGGTCCCGGAGGATTGGGTGGAACGACCACGGCCCTGGCGGTAAATATTGACACATACCCCACTCACATTGCAGGGCTGCCGGTGGCAGTCAACATTTGCTGCCATGTGAACCGCCATGCCTTCAGGATCTTGTGACCGCCTGCGTTTCCGGACCAACCGAGGGTGTGATATGAGAACCGCCATGCCGTAGAATCCTGTGATAGAGTCAGGTCGGATGATCCTTGGGGCTTCCGGCTGCATGGGCGGTATATTTTTGAAATGTGACAGATATACATGGCAGGAAAGGACAATTTACATGGATAAGTATGTCAACGTACCTCTCAGTGAGGAAGATGCAACTGCACTGAGAGCGGGAGATTATGTATACCTTACGGGAACTGTTTATACGGCAAGGGACGCGGCACATAAAAGAATGCAGGAAGCGTTGGACAAAGGGGAACCCCTTCCCCTGGATATGAAGAACAATGTGATCTATTATATGGGACCTTCCCCGGCCAGACCAGGAAGAGTCATCGGATCCGCAGGCCCCACTACTGCCAGCAGAATGGATAAATATGCCCCCTCCCTGCTGGATCTGGGGCTTAAGGGCATGATTGGGAAGGGAAAAAGGACACAGGAAGTAAGGGATGCCATTGTACGTAACGGCGCTGTGTATTTTGCGGCAGTGGGAGGCGCTGGCGCGCTGCTTTCCCGTTCTATCATATCCTCAGAAGTAATCGCATATGATGATCTGGGGACGGAAGCGATTCGAAAGCTGGAAGTAAAGAATTTTCCTGTGATTGTTGTAATGGATTCGAACGGAAGCAACCTTTATGAGACGGCGATAGAAAAAAATAGCAGGGCATAAAATATAGCAGAACATAAGACAGAACAGAACAAAAACAGAGAAATTAAAACATTGAAACAGAGAAATTAGAATATAGAACATAAGCATAAAGAAAGATTTAAAAGACATGAAGCGAATTATTCTAATGGTAGTGAAACTGATCTTCAGACTCCCGTATTATATCGGGGGCATATGGTGGCATGGGAAAAAGAAGAACTATAATCCTGAGGTAGCTTATGCCTTTGTAAAAAAAGTGACGAAAGCGGCCAATAAGGCAGGGCGTGTGCGGATAGAATCCCACGGTCTGGAAAATATACCAAAGGAAAGTGGTTTTATCTTTTTCCCCAACCATCAGGGACTTTTTGACGTGCTTGTTTTTCTGGAATCCTGTCCCGTGCCCTTTGCGTTTGTGATCAAAAAGGAAGCCAGCAATGTGATTCTGCTGAAGCAGGTGATTGCCGCGTTAAGGTCGTTTGTCATGGACAGGGAGGATATCAGACAGTCCCTGGAAGTGATCAACCAGGTGGCGGAGGAAGTGAAGAAGGGCAGGAATTTCCTGATCTTTCCGGAGGGAACCAGAAGCAGAATGGGCAACAGGCTTCTCCCCTTTAAGGGAGGGACTTTCAAAAGTGCGGTCAAGGCAAAATGCCCCATTGTGCCCTGTGCCCTGATCGATTCCTTTAAGCCCTTTGATGAAAATTCCATCGCGCCGGTGACTGTGAAGCTGGTTTATCTGCCGCCCATCTACTATGAGGAGTACTCCTCCCTGAAGACGCCTGCCATCGCGGAAATGGTGAAACAGAGGATTGAGGCGGCGATCAGGGAGAATACTGTCGGTTGTTAAGGAGTTCCCATCCGTATCATTTCAATTGATGTGACCAGCCTGCGATTTGGTGTGTATGTAATGCGGTATATTGTGGTGTGGTGCCTGTTCCAGTCCTGGCCGCTCTGGTGAACATAAGGATGCTCCTGATCCACTGTAAAAGAGAGATAATCAGGGACATACACAATTGCGCCGTCCCCGGAACTGCTGGTATCGGTTACATGATATTCCGTGATGGACTCATAAAAACTGGGACCCATCTCAGTCAGGCCGCCTCTTTCATGGTCGCCGTCGAAAAAGACATCCTGTGTGATCAGGTCTCCTACCTTAACAGCCTGGGTGTCTTCCGCAAAGCTTCGGTAACTTCCGTAAGGATTCAACCCCATAATAAAAATAGATTGGATAAAAATCTCCATTGCCAGAAGAAAGATGATTATGGCAGATTCAGTAATGGGTATTTGATAGATCCGCGCAGAAATTTTATAATCCGCATACTTAGGGTTGTTATTATTTGCAATATAGAAGATCAATGCCTTTATTCCAAGACCCAGGGTTAGAATCACGTTCAGTGCCGTGCTGCCTATCATCAATAGACATCGGTACCCATAGGCCTCTAAAAAAGCAACAGGCGTGTTGATGCCGGAAGTAAGCCATTCAAGAACCTGCTGGCTCATGGCAAAATACCATATTACCAGGGTTCCGGCAAATGCCAACAGGAAAAAATACAGCCATTTTACATATTCCCATTTGGGGTTTGGCTTTTTGTTACGTACGATTCCCATAAAGAGTTTCACTCCTTTCTTTTGTACCGCACATGGGAAGCAATGCATGAACCAGCGCTTTCCCTGTGCCATATAGTGTATCAGGTATAGCATACGACATGCTTATGCCCGTGCGAAAAGCATTCTGCGGAAATCAGGAAACATTGTGCAAGCTGACGATATCAATTATCACAAGTTGGCAGATGACGCGGCGTTCTCCCTGGTCAAAATATTGTCAGGGTATGATGACGCGGCGGTGAACGCAGCCCGAGGCTATAAACCGTCTGTCATTGCGAGGTACCCGATCACACTGACCTCGGCATTCGATTATTTTTACCAGAAATGTCCTGAGGAAATGTAAAGGTTTCGGAAAATGTTATTCCCTGCGCTGCCGCATGGTTGTGAACACGCCGGCTCCCATGAAGATCAGAGCCAGAACAGAGAGGCTGCGTTTGAAGTAGATCAGAGGTATCACTGTAGGATTCCCCATCATCAGCGCAATGCTGTTCAATAATAGACCGGCCAGCAACAGCGGCGAAAAGCGTCTTCCTTTTTTCACTGAGGCAATCCCCGTTGTGCGTTCCTTCAACTCTTCAATGATATCGCTGGTCTTAAACGCGGCATTGGCAATCACCAGCGCAAGTACGCCTGCCAGCAGGGCGAAAGCATAGCTTAAGTAGTAAGCGTACGTTACGGCATACCAGAGTTGTATGAATAAGCATATGATTTCTATGATGGCTGCAACCTTGAACATTCGCCTTATTTTGGTATAATGTTTCATCTGGGAGTCAACGTCCGTGTATAGTTGAAATTCGCCTGTTGACGCAGGCTTGCGCAGGACGGTCCAGAATCCCCAGTTGGCCACGATTTCGATACCCATTTCCCGCATGAATTCCCTGTAGCTGTTGCTGACGGAAAAGAATCTGTCCGTGAAGTCAACCTGATAAGAGTAAGCGCTTTTTTCACAGGAATCAAAATGATAAAAACCTCCGAAGAAACCGGTCATCGCCCAGCCGTCCTGAGTCATGCTGTTCAGCCATTCAGTCTCTTTGTCTTTATCAAATAATAAACGGAATTTAATCATTGTTCCTTTCCCCTTTCTTCTATCAAAGCTGCATTGTCCAATAACTCCCTCAGCCGGCTTCGCTCTGCTTCAAAAACTTCCCTGCCCAGGGGGGTTAACAGATACTCTTTCTTTTTCCGTGAATCGGCCTCGGCGCTGTATATCCGGATCCATTGTCTGCTTTGGAGGGACTGGACGGCGCCGTACAGTGTCCCCGCGCCTAATACCACCCGTCCTTTTGTGAGCCGTTCTACCTCCTGGATGATCCCGTATCCATGGTTGGGCTTCCTGACCGCCAGGAGAATATAAAATACCGTTTCCGTTAAAGGGGTATCTCTATTTGACATCTATTTTCACACTCATCTCCATTCTTATGGGTAATTATGCCGTCCCATGATTCTGATAATACTGATTCCTGGATCAAAGACCCCGCAGCAAGCTGCGAGTTATTCGACCCTCGCGGCATTTGCCAACTGTCCGTGCGGGCAGCGGCACAAAGTCAGCTGCGCTGACTTGAATCATTGCTCGCGGGAGTAAAGCCTTTGTCCAAATATATCGTCAAACGATACATTGCTTATTCAATATATCAGTTGACGATATATTTGTCAAGGAATTTTGGCAAAGAATCATTTGGAATGTAACAGTTCAGCCAGCCGATGTGAGCAGTCGAAAGTCGTGCTCGCACGAATTTTCAGCTGATGATATCGGCTGAGGGAACGCCGTCTTATGAGCAAAGGTAGCTGCGAAGCAGCGGAAGGCACCGCAGGTGCGGTCAGGAGGGGCTTGCCCACCTCGTTGGGAATGGCGCGGGCTGAACTGTTACTTTAGAATTATTTCCAGCATTGTATTTTAGTTCCGCACATACTTTCCGACTATCTGTTGAAAGGACTGCAGCAGTATGTATCGGGAGACGCGTTATATGTCCCTGACAGGCGGGATAGGAAATCGTGGGGTGAATCCTCCGGAGCCAGGGAATATTATAAAAGGCGAAATGAAGAGATTCGACATAAATACCGGAAGGGAGACTTCGTCGAATAATTGGCGGAGGACTACCATCTTTCCCTGGAATCCATCAGAAAAATTGTGTGGCATTCAGGTACTGCACCTTTTTGCATATAAAAACTGATATACTGAAACAGAAAACATACTGAAACAGAAACATACTAAAACAAAAAGCATACT
>CAOKWI010000055.1 GCA_948473115.1 uncultured Lachnospiraceae bacterium
CGCAGAAAGTACCCCTGTCTCCCCTGCGCCTGTTTCCTGCAAGTTTTAATGTATAAAATCCAATGTTCCCACCGAAGAGGCAGAGAAAATAGTGGGGAAAGTGAGGGAAAAGAACGTGGGGCAGTTATTTGCAAATATGGCGCCGATCGATATCCCGGCGGAACAGGCAAAGATCAGGGCACAGCAACAAAAAATTGATGCGCGGCAGCAGGAGATCGATGTTCAGAAGCAGGAATTGAGTGCTAAACTACAGGAAGTAGCACTGATAAAGCAGGAGATGGAAGCTGCCCTGGCATTACTGAAAAAAACCAGCTCCGAAAAATGAAGTACTCGGCTTTATTATGTAATGCGGGGATTTGATGAACTTTTTGACATTGAATAGGAAGAGCAGACGCCAACAATTCCAACAGTATATGGTCATTAGTGCTGGCGGAAATAAACAGAACGCGCCTCCAGCAGTCACCTGTCCGGAGGCGCATATTTCTTTATGCGGTGTGCGCATCATATTATACTGGCGGTCAGTCTTTTTGACCGCCAGTACCTATCTCTGTCCAAGTCTCCTCACCAGCCCTGCGAGCCAGTATGTTCCGGTAAGGTCTGTCATAACCGGCATGGATCACCTGCCCGCACACTACGCCGTCCTCCTGCACGGTAAAGCGGTATTGGTGATACTTCCCCTCCCTGTACGCAAAATCCTCCCCGTTGTCCAGATAGTGATCCCAGCTTCCCTCACCGGGATACACCTCCAGTCTCAGGACATCCGAAGCTTTCTCTCCCACATAGGACTGGGGCTCCATGACAGGTATGACGCTCCCCGCCTTGACATAGATGGGACAGCAGTCCAGAGGCGCCTCCCGCACAAACCACACAGGACCGGTCAGCTTCTCATTGGTCCAGTAGTCATACCATTCACCCCGGGGCAGATATATCATCCGCCTCTCCGCTCCCTGATTCACCACAGGTGCCGCCAGGATCCGGCTTCCCAGCATAAACTCATCGTTGCATGCCCTTGCCGCCGCATCTTTCTCATAATGGAATACCAGGGGACGCATGATGGGCGCCCCGGTCTGTTCCTCCTCATGGAACAGGTCATAAAAATAAGGAATCCACCGATAGCGCAGTTTCACGTATTTCCGGTATATATCCATGACTTCCCCGCCAAACTGCCAGGGCTCCTGTCTCCTGGTGCCCGCTGCGGAGTGATTACGGAAAAGGGGGGAGAAGCATCCCACCTGAACCCATCTTGCCATCAGCTCCGGCGTGGTGTCCGCCCCGAAGCCTCCCACATCCGTTCCCACAAAGGGCATACCGGACAGTCCCAGATTACACAACTGGGGAATCGCCATCTGGAGATGGGCCCACATGCTGGTATTGTCCCCTGTCCAGGCAGTGGTATATTTCTGGCTTCCGGCATAACACGCCCTGGTGATCACAAAGGGTCTGCGCCCGTCCAGCTTTTCCAGCCCCTCATAGGCAGCCTTCGCCATCAGATGTCCGTACACATTGTGCATCTCGGCATGATCCGCCTCCCTGTCCTCGTCCATAAACACCACATCCTGCGGCAGAGGCCCCCGGAAACTGGCAGGCTCGTTCATGTCGTTCCAGATTCCTCTCACTCCCATATCCAGCAGAAATTTCTGTTTCTCCCCCCACCACTTCCGGACGGCGGGATTTCCGAAATCAGGGAACGCCGCTTCCCCGGGCCACACTGCGTTGATATAGACTTCCCCTTCGGGAGTTCTCGCAAAATATCCCTCTCTGACCCCCTCGTCATACACCTCGTATCCCTCTTCCTTTTTTACGCCCGGGTCATTGATGGTCACCACCTTGAATCCGTCCGCCGCCAGCTTCCGGAGAAACGCCGCCGGAGCGCCGTGATAACGCGCTTCATTCCATGTAAACACCCGGTAATCCTGCATATAGTCTATATCAAAATGGATGGCGTCACAGGGAATATCATACTTACGCATGGACGCGGCGATCTCTTCCATATCCTCCTGGGTCACATATCCCCATCGGGACTGATGGTAGCCCAGCGTCCACTTCTGCGGCAGCGGGCAGGTTCCCGTGAGATAAGTATAACCCTCCAGCACCGACCCCATGGTATTTCCTGCAATATAATAATAATCCATGCTGCCGCCATCTGCGCCGAACCAGTAGTAATCCTCCGATTCCTGCCCCATGTTAAAGCAGCTTTTAAAAGTATTATCCAGAAACAGCCCGTACACATGGCTGTCCGTCAGCGAGATGAAAAAGGGAATGGACTTATACAGCGCCTTAAAGCTGTCCACCTGGGGATCAGGATTATCCGTATTCCACATCTCATACTCATAATGCCTTTTATCCAGGAATCCCGTCTTGTCCCCCAGGCCGTAAAAATGCTGGGAAGCCTCTGTTTTTTTCAGGACTTCAAAAGCGTGCTCCTGCCCGTGACCTTCAGTGGAATGTCCTTCCTCCTCCAAAAGCTTCTGCATCTCCGGGCTGACTCTCTGGAGAGGCTTCCGTGTCCCCCTGTAATCCGCGCAGACCTCTGCCCCGTCCTGGTCGAAGAAGTCCACAAAGAATCCGTCGCTGACCCTCACCGAAACCTCCTCCGTGTGAATCCAGAGACCATCTTCTCCCCGATCCGCCTGGATGGACACGGGAATTTCCTTATCGCCCTCTATGGCCTTGGAGCCCGTCCGCACATCGTCCTCGCTGTAAAAGACATTGACGATATGAGGTGTTATAACCCTGATCCGCGCATGTTTTCCCTCAAAATCCAGGATAACCTCCTGCCCCTCCACCGTATAACCTGTTAACTTTCCAAATCCTGCTGCCATGTGATCCCTCCTGTTCCCGGATTCCGTCTTTTCCGGTTCCGCCTATTCCTATGCCATCCATTCCATCCTGTCTGTTCCGGCCTGCTTCTTCCTCTCCGTCCATTCCGTCCTGTCTGTTCCGGCCCGCTTCTTTCTCTTCGTCCATTCCATCCTGTCTGTTCCGGCCTGCTCTTCCTCTCTGTCCATTCTACCCTGTCTGTTCCGGCCCGCTTCTTCCTCGCCGTCCATTCCATCCTGTCTGCTCCGGCCCGCTTCTTTCTCTCCGTCCATTCCATCCTGTCTGTTCCGGCCCGCTTTCCATCAGCACCCGGCTCACCCTTTTAAGATCAGTCCGCCAATCTTCCTGAAATCCCCGTCCATCACTCGATATGTGGCCTGAACTTTTCCGTACTCTTGCGGCGAAATATCCGTATGGATGTATAAGGTATCCATACCCACTCTCCGGGCTCCGGCGATATCCGCGGCTTCATCGTTGCCTATCATGATGCTTTCCGACGGTTCCAGCCCGTACTGCTCCAGCAGTCCGCGGAAAAATGCAGGAGACGGCTTTTTACATTTCTGTTCCGAGGACAGGACGATGCCGTCAAAATAGCGGGTCAGTCCCAGCATCCCGATTTCCGGCCGGGTAAAGTCTTTTTGCGCGTTGGACAACAGATACACACGCTTTCCGCGGCTTCTCAGCTCTGCCAGCAGTTCCTCCACGCCGTCATACACACGCAGGAGCTTTCTGGACAGGGCACGGAATGTGATCGCCGTCATTGTCGCCTGGGACATGTCGCACAGGACATTTTTTTCATGATACAGCAAGGCAAAGACCTTCGTCAAATCCGGCTCTGCCTCTTCCGTCCCCAGCCTATCCCTTTCTTCCCGCTCCAGCCTGCGGAATGCGCTCTGCAATTCCCGCGCTCCATATCCCGCCCCCAGAGCCCCATAAATCTCACTCATTTTCTTCCACAATCGGGGATCTTCCTCGTCCGTGCGGATATCCGCCAGCGTCCCATAAAAATCAAAGACATAATTCCGATACATAACCTCACTCCACGCGCAGGGCATCATACACCCGCAGAATTTCTCCCACACTCCACGCCTGTGCAAAGCATCCTCTGGAAGAAACCGGATTTCCGCCGTCGTAAATCTCCGGCAGCTGCCCGATACACCCCTCCCGCAGAGCCGGCTCCATGTACTCCAGCTGACGCTCCACATACGCCCTGGCTTCCGTCGAATATCCGTGCACCTTCAGATAAGCCAGGTAATAGCCTCCCAGCGGAAACACCCAGACCGTACCCTGATGATACGCCAGATCCCGTTCCAGCTGCCCTCCGCCATACAGGGGACAAAATTCCTCATCCGCCGGATCCAGCGTTCTCAGGCCATAGGGAGTATACAGTTTCCGAAACACCACGTCCACCACCTGCTTTTCCTTCTCAGGGGAAAGGACGGAAAAAGGCAGCGAAACAGCCCATATCTGATTACAGCGGATCTGCCTGTCGGCTTTCGTTCCGGACAGCACATCTTTCAGACAGCCCGCCTCCTCATTCCAGAACTGCCCGAAGCTTTCCTTCACCTGTGTCGCCAAAACGCCATAATCCCCCGCCTTTTCAGGGCAGAGACGCCCAAACTCCTCCATGATACACAATGCGTTGTACCAGTAGGCGTTGATCTCCACAGGCTTTCCGTGTCTGGGCGTAGGCAGGATATCTCCCACCCTCACATCCATCCATGTCACCTGGTCGAGATCCCGTCCTGCGGCGATCAGGCCGTCGGCATCCATCCTGATACCGTAATCCGTTCCTTTGCGATACCATTCCACAATCTCCGCCATGGTATCATACATACTTTTCACAAAGACACAATCCTTCGTCTTCCTGTAGTATTCATAGACAGCCAGGATAAACAGCAGGGACGCGTCCACAGTGTTATACCCCGGCGCTTCCCCGCCCTCCGGGAAAAGGTTCGGCATAAGTCCCCTGCTGCAATAGGTTCGGAATGTCTGCAAAATGCTCCTTGCAGTCTCGTACTGACGGGTTGCCAGGCAGCAGCCTTGAATGGCGATCATGGTATCCCTGCCCCAGTCCTCAAAGAAGGGAAATCCCGCCAGGATCGTCTGCTTCGCCGTGGACGCCCTGTAGGAGATGAACTGGTCCGCGCTTACCGCCAGCATCTTTGCCTGCTCGTTCACAAAGCCCGCCTGCTGCGCCAGACTCCTCCTGTGCCTTCTGATTTCCCCGCACATTTCCTTCACAGAGGGAAGTTCAGACGTCATCCCGTATACCAGTTCCAGTGTGTCCGCCTCACCGGGGGAAACCGTTAAGGCCACACAATGATTTACCAGCGTACAGCCTGTATCCCGTCTGCCGTCGCAGGCATCATAGGCGTAATAGAGGTTATGATGAAAGGTCTGCGGCAGTTCGCTTACCTGTCCGTTGGTCTCAAAATACAGCTTCTTTCCCTCAGAAAGAATGCTCTGCCCTTCCATCACAAATTTCCGGGTCTCCTCCAGGAGGGCTCCCTTGGGCACAAATTGCAGATGGGGCAATACTTCCAGTGTAACGTCCTCCCCTGAGCCGTTCCGGATCTCATAGGATATTCCCACTGCGTTTCCTCCCTGCATCAGCACAATGCTCCGCCGGATTTCCACACCCTTCACCAGGTACTCCCACTGAGGGTAATCCTCATAGGAAAAGCATGTCTGGTATAAGTAGCCCTCTTCCCGGAACCGCTTTCCGGATGTGCCGCCCTCCCCTTCACCATCCACACCCTCCGAAGGATCCCGATTGGAATGATCCCGGCCGGAATAATCCTGGCTGGAAATGTGCAGGTTCTCCTCTCCTATATGCAGGAGTTCCTCCAGTCTGTGGATCATATTATAACGGTGATTGGGAGACTTCACACAAGCCATCAGCACCGCGTGATCGTTTCTGCCGCAGGAGCCCACAGCGGTAAGGGAGGAAAATCCCCCCAGCCCGTTAGTCATCAGGTAACAATTTTCCTCCCCCCGCTCAAAAGTTTTCCAGTTCTGTTTTCCATAAATAAATTTCATTTTGCCTCTCATTCCGCCGCGTAAGCGGCATTCCAGTACCGCAGCACTTTACTGTTCAACAGAAACCTCAGGGAGCGCAGCGCCCTGCCTGTTCAGGCGGAAGCTGATCCTGGTGAGCCGATAGATTTTGTCCGTCACGTCCTTCGACAGCATTCCTGTCTCCATCCTCCATACCCAGTTTCCTCCCAGGGTGGAAGGCTTGTTGATCCTGGCGGTCTGATCCAGCCCCAGGTAATCCTGCAGGGGAATGATGCAGGTATCCGCCGCGCTCATCATTGCCAGCCGCACAAAGTCCCAGTATTTTTCCCTTTCCGGCGTATCCCTGTTGTCCAGATATTCCTCCGCAAAATGTCTGCTTTCCCTGTCCAGTCCCCGATACCACTGCACCAGCGTCTCGTTGTCGTGGGTTCCCGTGTAGACCACGCAGTTCTTGTCGTAACAATGGGGCAGATAACCTGTGTCCTCCCCGGGATCAAAGGCAAATTCCAATACCTTCATTCCAGGATATCCGCTGTCCTTCAACAACTTATGTACGGAAGGAGTCTGCAGCCCCAGGTCTTCCGCGATAATGTCCTTCGGTCCCAGCCTGTTCCGCAGTGTCTTAAACAGCTCCATGCCGGGGCCCTTTTCCCAGTGTCCGTTCTCCGCCGTCTCCTCTCCCCAGGGGATGCTGTAATATTCGTCAAATCCCCTGAAATGATCAATCCTCGTCACATCGTACAGCGCAAAACAGTGCTCCAGCCTCCGGCACCACCACTGGTATCCCGTCTGTCTGTGATACTCCCAGCGGTACAGCGGATTCCCCCAAAGCTGTCCCGTGGCGGAAAAGGCATCCGGCGGACAGCCTGCCACCGCCACGGGCCGGTACTCGGAGTCAAACTGGAACATCTCCGGACTGGCCCAGGCATCCGCGGAATCAAACGCCACATAAATAGGGATGTCGCCTATGATCCGGATTCCCTGTCTATTGGCGTATTCCTTTAGCCGGCTCCACTGTTCACGGAATTTGAACTGAATATACTTAAAAAACTCAATCTCAAAATAGCACTCCCGCCTGTAGTAATCCAGAGCATGGCTCCACCGCTTCCTGATATCCTCCGCCCATTCGCTCCACGGAGCATCCTCAAAGCGCTGCTTCACCGCCATGAAAAGAGCGTAATCCTCCAGCCAGAAAGCGTTTTCCCCGACAAAACGGACAAAATCCTCATTCCGGGAAATATCGCTTCTCTCATAGGCCAGACGCAGCAGGGAAAACCGCTGCCGGTACAGCTTCTCGTAATCCACCAGAACCGGATCGTCACCAAAGTCACAGGCGCTGCATTCCTCCTCCGTCAGCACTCCCTCCCGCACCAGCTCCTCCAGGTCGATCAGATAAGGATTCCCCGCAAAGGAAGAAAAAGACTGGTAGGGGGAATCCCCGTAGCTGGTGGGGGAAAGAGGCAGAATCTGCCAGTAGCTCTGCCCCGCCTTTTTCAGCCAGTCAACAAATTCATAGGCTTCCCTGGAAAAACAGCCAATGCCGTACCTGGACGGCAGACTTGTCACCGGAAGCAAAATACCGCTCGCTCTGTCCATATCAACGCAACCTCCCTTTGCATGTTATAGCCTCTCATAATCGCTCCTGCATCTGCCTTTGAAGTCGTCATCCAAGAAGCCGTTGTTCCGAAACGCAGACCTGTCATCCCGGTTCACCCTGTCTGACACAGCGGCACCGGCCCAGCATCATACCACTATGGGCATCCACACGGATTCTCTTTTCCGTTTCCGCAACCGCCCTGCGGCAGTCCGTCTCCCTGCCGTCCGCGAGGATCTCCCACCGGCCTGGGGGAAGCCCCACATCACAGTTTCCGGGAGCGGCATTATAAATGATAAACAATTCATCCCAATCCCCGTCTCCACTCTCGGATCTGTTATCCACCTGAAAAGAAACCACACCCTCGCCCAGAACCTGGCGTTCCGTGATCCGCTTCACCGCCAGAGGCGACTTGTCACACAGGCCTGGCATCTTCTTCCGCAGCCGGATCAGTCCCTTATAGTAGTCCACCAACTCTCCGTATTCCACCGTCCGGTCCCACTGCAGCATATTGATCTCAGGCGAGGAGCAATAGCTGTTGCCCTCACCGGACTTCGTGCGCCCGAACTCCTCTCCCGCCTGCAGGAACAGCTTTCCCTGACAGGTAAAATAGATAAACGCCGCCAGCTTATTTGCCTCCAGCACATCCCCGTAACACTTCGTGAAATCCTGTTCCGCATGCATTGTCATGACCAGCTTATCCCACAGGGTGAAGTTATCATGCGCCGACACATAATTGATGATCTGGGCACAGCTTTTCGGGCTGAAATCCGTCTCTCCGTCACACCACCCGGTGACGGCATGCAGAAGCTGTTCTTCCAGTCCGCTTCCCCCGTTGACAATACCGGGTTCCTCCTCGTAAAACACATGGCCCTTGATGAGATCCCTGGTGTCGTCGCAGAAGATCCCGACCCCCTCGTCCAGATAGCGGATATTTTCCTTTAACGCCGCCCTGACACCGGTCTCCATTGGGGAATTGTCCGCCCCCCAGGGCTCCCCGTACAGAAGCTTCTCGCCCTCGCCAAACTCCGCGTCCAGCTCCCGCCGGATCCGGTTCATCAGTTCCACCGTCAGAAGCCCCATCAGGTCAAAGCGGAATCCGTCCAGATGATATTCCTTCGCCCAATACATGACGGAATCCGCAATCAAGTTATCCACCATGGCCCTTCCTGCGGCGATATCGTTTCCACAGGCGGATCCGTTGGACAGACTGCCGTCCTCCTTATGGCGGTAATAATAGCCAGGAACCATCCTCTGGAGCCAGGAGTCTTTACGATAGGTATGATTGTACACCACATCCATGACCACCCTGATCCCGTTCTCATGAAAGGCCTGAATCATCTCCTTGCACTCCCGGATCCGTACCGTTCCGTCCCGGGTATCCGTGGCATAGGAGCCTTCCGGCACATTGAAATTCAGAGGATCGTACCCCCAGTTAAACTGTCCGCCGTCTCCGGCCTCATCCACGGAGCCATAGTCAAAAAAGGGCAGCAGATGCACATGAGTGACACCCAGCTCCTTCAGATATTCCATGCAGGTAGGAAATTCCCCGTTGGTTCCGCCCACTGTAAACGCTTTGTATTTTCCCCGGTATTCCTCCGGCACACCGCTTCGGGGGTCGTAGGAGAAATCCTTGATATGCAGCTCATAGATGATCTGCTCCGCCTGCATTTCCGGGGCGGCATCCGATTCAAAGCCCGGCGGATCCGTGCGTCGTAGATCCACCACCATACTCCTGCTGCCGTTACAGCCGCAGCCCACAGCGTAGGGATCCGCAGTGCTCGTTTCCACCCCGCCGTTTCGCACCAGATAATCATAGTACATCCCGTGGAGATTCTCCTGAAAGACAGTCTTCCAAACCCCTTTTTCTTCCGGCAGCAGCTCCGTTTCCAGGCAGACTTCCGAATCATTGTCCCGGTAGAGCCGCAGTTTTATACTCTCCGCCAGCGGACTCCATACCTTAAATATGGTGCTTTCCCCCTCACACCTTGCACCCAAATCCTTGCCGTCGTATAAAAACCTTTTGTCAAATTCCTTGTCGGCAAAGACAGTATCCGTATATTTTCCGTTATCCCTCAAATTCTTTTCTCCCATTCATGCCCAAAGCTTCAACATCAAATACTCATTGTCCACAAGCTCACGATTCAAATCCCCATGATTCAAATGCTCTTGATTTAAATCCCCATTGCCTGGAATTTCAAGGGGCTGCTGCAAAAGCAGATATCTGCATTCCACAGCAGCCCTATTATTTCTTTTTCCATCTAATTTAGGCCCTCGCATGGTGCAAGTCTGGAAGAATCCGCTTCTGCGGATTCTTCCGTGTAAGAAAGGTTCGCCCGCGAACCGTAGAACTTCTTGGCGTCCCATCCTATGATGGGACGTCTTTAGAAGTTCTTCTCACACTTAACCCTTCACAGCTCCCGATACGCCTTCCACATAACACTTCTGCGTCAGCAGGAAGAGAATCGCAATGGGAATGGAAATCATCACACACCCCGCATAGAACTGTGTATAATAATATTCTACAAATTCCTGTTCCAGCATGGTCCAGAGGCCGATTGCAATGGTGTAGTACTGGGAGTCATTGCCCATGATAACCTTTGCAAAGATGTAATCCACCCAGGGACCCATAAATGCCGTGATCAGCGTGTAGGTAATGATGGGCTTTGACAGGGGGATCGTAATGCGGACAAAGGTATCCCACTTGGTAGCCCCGTCGATGTATGCCGCCTCGTCAATGGACTTGGGGATCGTGTCGAAGAATCCCTTCGCCATGTAAAAGCCCAGCCCCGCGCCGCCCGAGTAAACCAGCACCAGAGCCACCTGCTTCAGCACTCCGGTCTCCAGCAGCCCCAGCCCCTTCAGGATGTAATACACTGCAATCATGGACATGAAGCCCGGGAACATCCCCAGAATCAACGCGATATTCATAAATTTCTTACGCATCTTAAAGCGCAGGCGGCTCATAACGTAGGAGACGCACAGCACGAAGAACGCGGAAAGGATCGTGCTGAATATGGCGATCACCAGCGTATTGGTGAACCATCTGGTAAAGTTGATATTCGTGTTCCCGTGGAACAGATTGATATAATTGTCCAGGGTAAAGCCCCTGGGCCAGATATAACTTTTATACGAACCGCTCTCTGCCCGAAACGAGGTCAGTACCACATAAAAGATCGGCAAGATCCAGATCACGCTGAGCACCGCCAATAAGATATGGCAGGCCGTGTTTACGATAAATCTCTTCGTCTTCATTATTGGAACGCCCCCTCATCTTTATATGCGCCTGTTCGACGATACGTGATCAACGACAGGGTTGCCAGAATGATAAATACCAGAATACCGATAACGGCGCCTAAGTTGTAATCCTTCTGGGTGATGGTCAACCGGTACAGCCATGTTACCAGCAGGTCCGTCTTGCCCGCATAGTAATAGTCCATGGAATCGGGACCGCCTCCTGAAAGCAGGAAAATAACGTTGAAGTTATTGATATTTCCCGTAAAGGACGTGATCAAGTTGGGCGTCATGACAAACAGCATATAAGGAAGCGTGATCTTCCGGAAGATCGTTGCCGCGCTGGCTCCGTCGATCTTCGCAGCCTCATACAGCTCCGCGGGAATATTCTGCAGGATACCCGTGGTGGACAGCATGGTGAAAGGCACGCCGATCCAGATATTGATACAGATGATGGTGATCTTGGCGTACAGGGCATTGGTGAAGAACGGAATGGACTCCGTCGCCCCGATCATGCCAAGCTGCCTCAAAATAACATTCACAGGACCGTTTGCATTGAAGATCGTCCTCATGCTCAGCAGTGTCACAAACTGAGGCACCGCCACGGACAGCACAAACATGAATCTCCAGAAGCCCTTCGCCCTGGTTCCCTTGCGGTTGATCAGGAGCGCCAGCAGCATACCGAGGATAAAGCAGCTGACTGTTGCAAACACTGCCCAGATCAGGGTCCAGGACAGCACCGGCCAGAAAGTGCCGGCCAGCTTGCTTCCCTGGGAGAACATGGCCTTGAAATTGTCAAGTCCCACCCAGTCGAACAGATTTCCCGGCGGCTGATGCTCATGGTCATAGCTGGTAAACGCGATCAGTATCATGAAGATCAGCGGCACGATGGTGAAGCAGACAATCCCGATGATGGGGAAGGACAGCAGGAACGCATGCAGGTTCTCTTCCTTTAACGACCGGATGTCATCCCTGAATGTGGGAATGTGCTTTCCCTTCTCCTTGCGCACCTGTGTGCAGAATGCGCTCTTTCCGGACATACAGCCCAGGAATACGACAGCCGCCGTCATCACCAGCGTGATCACGCCGTACAGCAGGCAGAGCATGGAGTCGTCGCCCGCGGAATACTCATAAATACCCAGGGCTGCGTTATATACTTCACCCTGCTGCGCAGTGCCCAGGGTGATGAAATCACCCAGGGCGCCAATACCAAATGTAATCAGGTATATTATATACGCTATTTCCAGCGCGAGGAAAATGAGTCCTCTGCCGATCTGACGGTTCATAAGATTTCCAAGGCCAAAGACAAAGAAGGAAGCCTTGGTAACTGTATTTCCTTTTTTAAATGCCTGTGATATATTGGCATCACTGGGCCTGTCATAGACAGGCTGGGCCTTTTTCTTCTTTATTCCCATAGAAACCCCCTACACAACTGCTATTTTGTCATTGCTTCCACAAAAGTATCCAGCTTCTGCTGCACGTTATCCTTGGTGATCTCACCACTGCGGATTTCCGTGGGGATCGTGTTGGCATAAGTCCAGTATCTCGCGCTGAAGGTGGAGTTGGTAGGCTGTGCCACACTTGCCTCATTGGATTCCTTTATCACGATAGCAGCCAGGGGATCCGCCTTGACAGCCTCGCTCTCGCTTGCATTCATGTTAGCGGGGATCTGTGCGGACAATTCATAGCGCAGAACCTGATTCTCCTCATTTCCAAGGAAGGTTGCAAACTGCACTGCAGCAGCCATGTTCTGGGACTTCGCGTTGACGCCGATACACTTGGAACCGTAGAAGCCCAGCAGCTGGGTATCCTTGCCGTCAAAGTTGAAGGTGGGGATCACTGCCATGCCCAGGTCGTCGCCCAGGATTCCCTTGTACAGATCGTAGTTCCAGGAGCCGTCGAACCATGCGCCGATTCTGTGGTCGCCTGCCAGCTCGGAGACGGAAATCTCACCGTCGTAAGCGCATTTCGGGTTGTTGATCAGGTCGATCAGGTAATTGGTGACAGCCACACCTGTGGCGTTGTTCCAGTCCACGCCTGCCTCCAGGTCGTTTCCATCAGGTCCGAATACGCTCAGACCCGCGCCGTAATAGAAAGCGCCCAGCTTCCATCCGCCCGCGGACTCAAAATAGAAATTATACACATTGTCCGCCGTATCCTTCGCCATGATTTTCTCCAGGGATACGATGTCGGACTCATCCAGGAGAGTCTTGTCATAAAACATAAAAAAAGTGTTATGTGTAAAAGGAATGCCATAGACAGCGTCGTCCACGGTCACTGTGGCGATAACGGATTCCGCATTGGTCTCCTTTACCATGGCCTCTGCCTCACCGCCCAGCCTTGCAATGGCTCCCGCCTCCACCAGGGAGGGAAGCTGGTCGTTGGCAAACATGAATACGTCCGCAGCCGCTCCCACGTCCTTCAGAATGCTCTCCGCGCACTTATCCTCGCCCACGATCTCCGTGGTCCATGTAATATTATACTCCGGATGCGCCGCTGCAAAAGCCTGCTGCTGCTGTTCCATAATGCCGGTATCCACCTGGTTCTGGGGACAGTATACCTTCAGTGCGACATCTGTAGTGCCCCCCCCATTTCCTGAATTTCCACTGCCTGCCGAACCGCTGTCTCCACAACCAGCCAGACCGGCAACAGCCATGGTAGTCACCATTAATGCAGCCAATAGCTTCTTTTTCATAAAGTTACCTCCTTTAGGTTTTGGTAAGTTTCGTTGTGAAATTATAGTAGCATAAGTTTTTTGCAATATCAATCTCATTTTTATGCACTTTTTCTCTATATTGTCGATTTTTATTTATTATTTGTGCAATTTGTATATCGTTTCGAAATTTTGTCGAAACAGTTTCGCGAAACTTTTTCTGAAAAACTTTCGTAACTGGCTCTTTTATGCCGGTAAGCTTATAAAGCAGTGTCGGCTTTATCTGTGTTTTCCCTGACGGGTACATTGAAAAGCTTCCTTCCGGTTTTGTTCTATTGCCCGTGGGAAGGAAGAAGTTTCGCTGCAATTCTTGTTTTCTATATTTTATCCTGTTATAATTACCTTAAACCCCTAAAGTATTTTTGTAAAATTTAACAAAAATTTAAGGATTATCCAAATCATCGGCTAAGGAGTCTGGCTATGGCTACCATCAACGATATTGCTGCAAAACTGGGAATCTCCAAAAGCACCGTGTCAAAAGGTCTGAACAATGCAAATGACGTCAGCGCCGAAACGCGGAAGAAAATACTGGAAACAGCGGTAGAACTGGGATATATCAACAAACGTCTGCAAAAGAAAGAGAAGAAGCTGTGTATTCTGATAGAGAATATGGATTACAACACCCCGAACCAGTTCGGTCACGATATTGTTCTGGGCTTTAAACAGATGGCGGAACCCGAGGGCTGGACGGTGGATATCATACCCATCAGTATCGATTTCCAGAAAATGACGCCTTACGACATATTCATGATGCAGGGCGGATACTGCGCCTCCTTTATTCTCGGGATGTCCCTCCTGGATCCCTGGATGCCGGAGCTGAACGTCTCCGGCGTGCCCACTGTCCTGTATGACAATTACGTAAAGAACAATCCCAATATTGCCTCCGTGGGCTGCGACAGCCAGGAGGGCTTTGAGCTTGCCGTAAAGCATCTGCTTAAACTGGGGCATAAAAAAATTGGCCTGATCTCGGGCCCTCTGGATTCCTACATCCTGAAAGCCAGGTATCACGCCTATATCAACGCACTGAGTAAATACGGCCTGGAGATTAACGAGGACTACATCGGCCTGGGCTACTATGTGGCGGAATCTACCAGAAAGTATATTCCCAAGCTGATCGGGGAGGGGATCACAGCCATCCTCTTTTCCCATGACGTGCGCGCCATCTCCGCCATCACAGAATGCAAGGACAGGGGGATACGGATCCCTGAGGATCTCAGCATCATAGGCTTTGACGACCTGCCCATGGCCTCCTACGTGACACCGTCCCTGACCACCATACGCCAGGATCGTATTGCCCTGGGCAAGTGCGGCTTCTATGCCCTGTCCTGCCTGCTCAACCAGGTGACCATAGGCTCCATCCTGCTGCGCGCCCCGCTGATCACCAGAGGCTCTACGGGGCCGGTGGCCAAGGGCGGAGACACCACCGAAAACGCTACTCCTTAATTCTGTCAAGTTCTGTAAGGTTAACTCCGGACGCTGTCAGAATAACCTTCAATTCAATATAACGGACTTTCATTGCTTTATACGCCTCGGACTCCGGATCTACCAAAAGCATATAACCCTGCAGTCTTGAATACTCTTCCACAGATAATTTCAACATTTCACCTTCCGCCATAGGATCACCTGCTTTCTCTGAATGCTAATCTCGTATCTGGTATTTTTATTATAACAATCTCTGACCGATGTATAAAGCTTTTGTTCAGCCCGCACCATTCATAACGAGGTGGGCATGCCCCCTCCTAGCCGCGCCTGTGGCGCTTTCCGCCGCTTCGCGGCTGCCTTTACTCATGAAATGGCGCTCCCTCAGTCCATATAAATAGCGTAAAATTCGTGCAAGCACGATTTTTCGCCATTTACATGGACTGGCTGAACTGTTAACCCACAATATTATTCAGCCAGACGCCCTTCTTCACCAGGATAAAGCCGATCACGCATTTAATAATATCCAGCAGCTGGCAGCACAGATACAGCGGAATGATAGGCAGTCCCGTAAAGCGGCTCAGCACATATGCCACAGGAAGGCTGACACACCACAGGAATACACTGTCAAACAGAAATGTCACAATGGTCTTTCCCCCGGAGCGCAGCGTAAAGTAGGATGCATGTATAAATGCGGCAAGGGGCATACACCCCGCGGCTACCCGCAGCAGCGCCGATGCCAGCGTTTTCACGGAATCCGAAGTATTGTACATTTGCGGGAACAGCGGTGCGATCAGGATCAGTACCCCGCCGATCACAACACAGGAGAAGACCGAAAAGGCGATCAGCTTCGTGTCCGTGTCCTTTGCCTTCTCCATCTCGCCCGCTCCCAGAAGCTGTCCTACGATAATGGAAATGGCGCTTCCCATTGCCATATAGATCACGCTGAACAGGTTGGAGATGGTGGTGGAGATATTCAGCGCCGCCACAGCGTCCAGTCCACGCATGGAATAACACTGTGTCAGGGACGCCATACCTGCCGCCCAAAGGATCTCGTTGATCATCAGGGGAAGACCCTTCCTGAAAATGTTGGCCGTCAGCTGACCGGGAACCTTGAATTCCCTGTAAGCGCCCACAATAAAGGGCATGCGCCCGGTATGCTTATGGGTCCAGAACACAACGATTGCCGCCTGCACATACCGGGAAACCACCGTGGCTATGGCTGCGCCCACCACGCCCAGTTCAGGCATTCCCAGTTTTCCGAAGATCAGCAGATAATTCAGCGCCAGATTGACACAGACTGCCGCCACGCCCGCTGCCATGGGCACTTTCGTCTCCCCGCACTCTCTCAGGGTACTGGTGTAAATCTGTTCCACCCCAAAGGGCAGAAGTCCGAACAGCATCACCAGCAGATATTCCTTTCCATATCCCAGCGTCGCCTGCAGCGCGGCATCATTTCCCTCACCGTGCAGGTAGAGCAGGATCAGCTGCTCCCCTCCTGCCAGAAAGATCAAGATCCCTGCCAGCACGATCAGCAGGCAGGCATAGATCTTAAAGCGGAAGCTGTGCTGTACACCCTTGTGATTCTTACAGCCGTAAAACTGCGCGCCGAAAATACCGACACCGGAGATCGCGCCGAAGACGGCAAGATTAAACACCAGCAGCAGCTGGTTGACAATGGCGATGCCGGACATCTGCTCCGTTCCCACACGCCCTACCATGATATTGTCCAGCAGACCCACAAAGTTAGTGATGCCATTCTGGATCATCATGGGCACCGCCACTCCCAGAACCATTTTATAAAATGCCTTATCTCCAAATAACTTTTTACAAATGCCCAATTTATGTATCCTTTCTGCTGTAACTCTTCTGAATATTTCCCTTCTGATTTATCCCTTCAAAATGTACGCGAAGGACAGAATTTCCTCCCCAGAGCGCACAATGTATCTATTCTACACCACGAAGCGCCACTTTGTCCATGTATTTTCCTGCCAGGACTGCCATTTGTTCCATTTCCTCTTTTGTAAATGCTTCCATCTGCCCGAAAATGGCAGTTCCCTGTACCTGCTGTTTTGCCCCAAGGATATCCCCGCTGTCCCGGTAAGCCTGTAGATAATACGCCTGACTGCCTGCCAGCCATCTGCCGATCTCCTCAAACTCCTCCACCGTATGGATTCCCTTCACCACAGTGGTTCGAAACTCATAGGGAATGCCCCCTGCACGCAGCATCCGGATGCTCTCCCCGATCCTTTTCATGTCACAGTTCGGACAGCCTGTGGCTCTGCCGTAGTTTGCCGGAGATGCCTTGATATCCATTGCCACATAATCCAGGATTCCCTCCCGTAAAAACCGTCCCAGCACCTCCGGCCTGTAACCGTTGGTGTCAAGCTTCACCAGGTATCCCAATTCCCTGCAGCGCAGGAGAAACTCCCTCAGATCCCCCTCAAGGGTGGGCTCTCCTCCGGTAATGCACACACCCTCCAGGATTCCCCGGCGCTTTCTCAGATGAGCCAGCACAGTTTCCACCGGAATGAGCGGCTGGCTTTCCGGCTCCAGCGCCAGGGAACCGTTCTGGCAAAAGGGACAGCGAAAATTGCAGCCTCCCGTAAAAACGGTGGCTGCAATGTGTTCCGGATAATCCAGTAATGTTGTCTTTTGAAATCCGTATATTTTCATGATACCCCTTATTCTGTATCTTCTCTCAACAGCTTTGTCAACTTTATATCTCTTGCCCGCTTTGGCGGGCATCCATCCAATAGCATCAATCCCATATTGGGCAGATTAGGAACTGTTCGAAAATAACTTGTGAAAATGGCGCAGGATAAATGCCCATATGCAAGGCGGAGGAATGAGGCGTACCGAGGTACGCCGATTGACGACAACGAAACATATGGGTATTTAAACAAGGCAGATCACAAGTTATTGATGAACAGTTCCTTACTTCGAAACCTTTTCCTTCGGCAGTCTGCCGTAAAGCTCCGTCATGCTCCGCATTTCTTTCGCCAGCTCCTTCGTAAAAGAATCCTTCTTCATGCGCCACTGCCAGTTGCCGCCCAAGGTGGACGGGGTGTTAATACGCGCCTCGGAGCCAAGTCCCAGGTAATCCTGCATGGGAATCACCGCCAGATCCGCCACGCTGGCAAATGCTGCCCTGATAAATTCCCATTTGAGATCCTCTTCCTCACAGTTTTCCAGATGCAGGTATCGGTCACAGAGCGCCTTGTCCGGCTTCTCCAACAGCCGATACCAGCCCAGGGTCGTGTCATTATCGTGGGTGCCTGTGTAGACCACACTGTTATGCCCATAATTATGTGGGAGATAGTCGCTCTCCTCCCTGGAGTCAAAGGCAAACTGTAATACCTTCATGCCGGGATAGCCGGTCTTCTTTACCAGCCTCATCACGGACGGGGTGAGAAATCCAAGATCCTCCGCGATCACCGCCCGGTCTCCCAGCTTCTTTTTCATGGCCGCAAACAGCGCATACCCCGGTCCCGGTCTCCATTTTCCCTTCTCTGCCGTGGGCGCACCCGCAGGAATCGCATAGTACGCGTCAAATGCCCGGAAATGATCGATCCGCACCACATCATACAGGCGGTAACAGAACTCCAGACGCCTCAGCCACCATTCAAAATCTGTTTTCTTATGATATTTCCAGTCATACAGCGGATTGCCCCATAGCTGCCCCGTAGCCGAGAAAGCGTCGGGAGGGCATCCCGCCACGGCAACCGGCCTGCATTCCTCGTCAAATTGGAACAGTTCGGGATTCGCCCACGCGTCAGAACTGTCAAATGCCACATAAATGGGAATGTCCCCGATGATCTCAATACCCCGCTTATTGGCGTAGGCTTTCAGCTTTTTCCACTGCACCTGGAACAGATACTGCTGGAACTGATAGAATTCCTTTTCCTCCGCGAATTTTTCGTTGTATTTTTTTATCGCCTCTGGCTGACGGGTTCTTATATCCTCATCCCACTCTATCCAGCTGACGCTGCCCAAGGAAGCCTTTACCGCCATGTAAAGGGAATAATCCTCCAGCCAGAAACGGTTCTCTTTCAGGAATTTCCGAAAGCCCTTTTCCCCAGAGATATGGCTGTTCTTCCATGCGGTCCTGAGCAGCCTGAAACGGTTCTCATAGATTTTGGCATAATCTATGGATTCCTCGTCCTCCCCGAAGTCATAGCTGTCGCATTCTTCCCTGGTAATCCATCCCCGCTCGATCAGGTCTTCCGGGTCTATGAAATAGGGGTTGCCCGCAAAAGTGGAAAAAGACTGATAGGGAGAGTCCCCGTAGCTGGTAGGACCCAGGGGCAGGATCTGCCAGCAGGACTGTCCCGCCTCCTTCAATAAATCTATAAACTGATACGCTTCTTTTGAAAAGCAGCCGATCCCATAGGCTGACGGCAGGCTCGCCACCGGCAGCAGTACACCACTCTTTCTCATAGTGAAACCCCGTTTCCTTACTGTGACATTTCCCTCGTTCGACCCGGATCACCTCGCAAACACTTCGTGTTCACTCGGTGTTTGGCTCTCGCCAAATGGATCAATCTGAATCCGCGCTCCCGCATGCAAGCATTCGGACGCGCTGCTTCAGCTTGATCCGCCCGGCTCTGAACTATTACAACTTCCAGATATCCCGATTGTATTCTTCAATGGTACGGTCGGAGGAGAAGAAGCCCGCCTTTGCAATATTGACCAGCATCTTTTTCTTCCATGCAGTGCGATCCTCATAATCCGCAAAAGCCTGATCCTTCACCTTAATATAATCCTCAAGATCCAGCAGCGTCATGAACCAATCCTTGTTCAGCAGTTCCTTGTGAAGGCGCTCCAGGTTCTCCTTATGCCCCACAGCCATTGCCTGGGGACCCGTGATAAAGTCTACGGCCTCCTGAATCACCGGGCTCTTCTCATAATAATCCTTAGACACATAATCCGCTTTCGCATAGTGGGCGATCACCGTGTCGCTCTTTTCCCCGAAAATATAAATATTATCGTCCCCAACCAGTTCATGGATCTCCACATTGGCGCCGTCGCTGGTGCCCAGGGTGACGGCTCCATTGAGCATGAACTTCATGTTGCCGGTACCGGATGCCTCCTTGGAAGCCAGGGAAATCTGTTCCGAGATATCACAGGCAGGAATCAGCTTCTCCGCATAACTCACATTGTAATTTTCCACCATGACCACCTTCATATAAGGGCTGACCTCCGGATCCTTGTTCACAATCTCGGACAGCACCAGGATCAGGTGGATGATATCCTGGGCGATCACGTAAGCGGGGGCAGCCTTCGCGCCGAAAATGAAGGTCATGGGTCTTGCAGGCTTTTTGCCATCCTTGATCTCCAGGTATTTGTGAATGATATACAGCGCGTTCATCTGCTGGCGCTTATACTCGTGCAGGCGCTTGACCTGGATATCAAAGATGGAGTTTTTATCCACCTCAATGCCTTCCTTTTCCTTCAGGTAAGCCGCCAGCTCCGCCTTCTTCTGCCGCTTGATATTGTCGATGACATCCAGGACAGCTGTGTCATCCGCCTTTGCCAGCAGCTTTTCCAGTTCCTTCGCATTTTTCTTATAGCCGTCCCCTATGGTATCCGTCAAAAGCTGCGCCAGTTCCCTGTTACAGGACAGCAGCCAGCGGCGGAAGGTGATGCCGTTGGTCTTATTGTTGAACTTCTCAGGATACAGCTTATAGAAATGGTTCAGTTCCGTCTCTTTCAGGATATCCGTGTGGATGGCAGCCACGCCGTTTACACTGTAGCCGTAATGGATATCAATGTGCGCCATGTGCACTATCTTGTCTTTATCGATGATCTGGACTTTGGGCTCCTTGTATTTCTTCGCCACCCGGGCGCTCAGTTCCTTGATGATGGGCACCAGCTGGGGCACCACTTTCTCAATGTATTCCAGAGGCCACTTCTCCAGCGCCTCCGCCAGAATGGTATGGTTGGTGTAGGCACAGGTCTTACTTACCACCTGCACCGCATCCTCCATGGTGAAGCCCTCCTCCCATGTGAGAAGCCGGATCAGTTCCGGAATCACCAGGGTGGGATGGGTGTCGTTGATCTGAACCGCCACATATTCGTCCATGCGGTACAGATCGCAGCCTTTCTCCTTACATTCCTGAATGATCAGCTGGGCGCCGTTGCTTACCATGAAATATTCCTGGTAGATACGCAGCAGATTGCCCTCTTCGTCAGAATCATCCGGATACAGGAACAGGGTCAGGTTCTTTTCAATGGCGGTCTTGTCAAAGTCAATGCCCTCCTTTACCAGTTCCTCATCCACAGATTCTATATCGAACAGATGCAGTTTATTGCGGCCGTTGTCATAGCCGATCACATCTATATCATAGAGGACAGAAGTCACCTTGCGGTCACCGAAGGCCACGGTAAAGGAAGTTCCTGTCTGATTCAGCCAGGAGTCTTTCTCAATCCAGTCATTCTTCTCCGCTCTCTGTAATCTGTCGCGGAACACCTGCTTAAACAGACCGTAATGATAATTCAGGCCGATGCCGTCGCCGGGCAGCCCCAGTGTGGCAATGGAATCCAGGAAACAGGCCGCCAGGCGTCCCAGGCCGCCGTTTCCCAGGGAGGGTTCCGGCTCTGCCTCCTCAATGTCAGACAGTTTTTTCCCATTCTTTTCCAGCACCTGTTCCAGTTCATCATAGAGTTTCAGGTTGATCAGGTTGTTGGACAATAATTTTCCGATCAGAAACTCCATGGAAATATAATATACTTTCTTGTTACCGGAGATCACAGGCTTATCCGCCATCTCCTCCTTTGTCAGCTGTAATACGCTGTTGTACAGCTGCGCGTCGCTGCATTCCTTAATGGTCTTCCCATACATTTTTCCGACTAAATCCGTTAAACGTTTTTCCAGATTCATGTGATACCTCCTGATTCCAGTTCTATTCATACCCTTTCCACTACCGTCCAGAAACCTGGTCTGCCCACTGTCGCGAACGACCTTTTCTTTTCCTATAATTCCCTATATTGTGTAGAATATCACGCAAAGGAAATTTCTGCAACTTGTATTTTACTGCCAGAACGATTTTGCAAATGGCGCGGGCTGAACTGTTACATTATACCTATGGAAATCATAAGAATTTATTTCCTAAACCCACAGGAAGATGTATAATAAGTCCAGGAATAAGCCAAGGCAGAAGCATACCAGCGATTGGGGCAGTTATTCCTATTTGATCTACGAAACGACATGCCGGACGGCAGGGGGAGGGAAAAGCGTTGGAGGATTCCGCAAAGAGAAGGCAGAAAGAGGCTTTACAAAAAACGGCGGCGCAGGAGCTTTCCGCAGGGAAACACCTGTTGGAAGAAGGGCGGTACGCCTATGCCTGGTACAGGCTGAATCATGTGTATGATTTCAACGTATCTTTTCCCGAGCTGGAATCTCTTCTGGCAAAATGCGAGGAAGGCATGGGCTGGCCCCGCAGGGAACCGGAACTGGTGGAACTGTTCAAGCGTTACCTGGGCTGCCCCTTTCGGCTCTTTACACCGCAGCCTGATCCGCATAAACATATGGAAGCCTATAAACGGGCGTGGAAAACGGGAAAAACCCATGGGTTTGTGCCGGTCTTTATTTCCGTGAGCGGGACGGAGCACCTGATGGAGATGCTGGTCGCCAACGCGGATCCGGAAGCAGAGGATATCAGACAGTTCTCGCCGGAGCGGGTGGCGGCTTACCGGAAAAGCCTGCTGGAAACACCTTTGCCTGACGCGGATGAAATATTGAAAAAGGCTGCCGGGGACATGAACCTGTACGAAGAAGTACAGGAATTCGGTACTATAGAGGCGGAGAAAATCCTGCACAATGTATTCTGGTCCCTGTTCGGTTCCGGAGCCAATGAATTCAATGAAAACCCGCCCACCAAGCAGGTCATGCTGGCAAAGATTCCCGTACAGAATCCATGGGAGGTTTTCGCATGGCTGCCCATGGGCAATTGGAACTGCGCTCCCGGTCCGCTGGAGATGATGGCGGTGGCCAAAAGCTGGTATGAACGCTTTGGAGCTGTCCCGGCGGCAGTCAGCGGCGACGAGGTGGAGTTCTATATGGACATTCCGGCAGGCCGGGGACGCACCAAAGCGGAACTGGAGGCGCTGGCTTTTGAACACAATGCTTTTGCGCCGGATACCTGGGAGAGTCAATTGATTGATACAAGCTACCTGAAAAAATGTCGGTACTGGTATTTCTGGTGGGATTGAACGGAGGCGCTATGGCAGTCATTAAGAATATTCAGGAAAAATACATGAAGGAAGCGCTGAAGCAGGCCAGGAAAGCGTATGCCCTTGGGGAAGTGCCCATCGGCTGCGTCATCGTCCATCAGGGAAAGATCATCGGCCGCGGTTACAATCGGCGCAACACGGACAAAAACACCCTCTCCCACGCAGAGATCACCGCCATCCGGAAAGCCAGCAAGGTCATCGGCGACTGGCGGCTGGAGGAATGTACGCTGTACGTCACCCTGGAGCCCTGCCAGATGTGCGCCGGCGCCATTGTCCAGGCACGGATCCCCGAGACCGTCATCGGCTGCATGAACCCCAAGGCAGGGTGTGCGGGCTCTATTTTAAATGTGCTGGAAATGCCGGAATTCAATCACCAGGTCGCCGTCACCAGAGGCATTTTGGAGCAGGAATGCAGCGAAATGCTAAAGACCTTTTTCGCGGAACTGCGGATCAGGAACAAGGCGGAGAAGGAAGCCCGTGCTTCCGCCTTATCATTAAAAAGCCCCTAGTGCACTGACACGTTCATAATTTGACTAATAACTTGCCTAAATTTCCATCTGCTGCGTTGGTCTACGCTCCGCTTCGGTCCGTGCTGGACGTGTGCCACTGGCACACAGCACCGTCAGTCAACAATTGCTTTAACAATTTGACACCGCATCGCCTCCTTCCTCCGCCTTGCGATTCCCTGTTCCATAAGATAATTGTGAAAAATATTGAAAAGAAGATAGGATTTGCCGCATCTTTTTACTCCGGTGACAACTTTGATAAGTCCATTATGTTGTTTGCGAATCAACTGATCCAGGTAAGCGTCTCTTTTGATTTCCAATACGATGCCTCCATTCCGATTGAATGAGTAAATACACGTTTTTTCGGAATCAGTATATTATTACTGTTAACACAAGTCAATAATGAACCCTGTTTTTACTCCGACAAAGTGTGCTTTTGCACACTTTGTCGGAGTGAATTAAGCCCTGTCACGGTCTGTTTCCCAGACTTTTTCATCAAGCGGCACACTACATCCCCACGATGCTGCCACCTTTTTGAAAATCTTTCCACCTGTGCGGTTGCAATCCAATGACTTGTCTGCATGCCATTTATGGCAATGCAGACGGGACGTTGGATTAGCAACCCACTCTCAAGAGGGTGTGCCAACACCTCTCTTTATGAACAAAACGCGGATGCGCAAGCAGACGCAGGAGCGCGTAAGCGCGGTTTTTTTGAATGTGAGAGTCAGGTTGGATGCTCCTTGGAACGTCCAACCACACAGGTGGAAATCTTTTTCGCAAGGGTCTTTTGTATCAGGCCTATAATCAGTCGCATAGGAAGCGAAAAATATTCCGGACCGGTGGACTTCCATTGATCATTACAACATGCATGAAACCGCCCCCTTTCCGTTGCTTTCAGAAAAGACTCCCAGTGAACGGCTCCCTATGTTCAGCGGGGTATTTGACCCTCGCGGCATTCACTGATTTTCAAACAGGGAATATCCGCCAATACAATCCATCGCATGAAAAAAGGGGAAGCGATCACAACGAAAACCATTGATACACTATGTTTTATACTTGATTGTTCTGTATCTGAAATTATAGAGCATGATAACACAAGATAAATTTCATTTATATAGTTGCCCACATTTCCCTGAGAAATGGCGGGCAACAATTATTTGGAGGGCAAACACATTTTTCCATAGTCTCTTGTGCAAGTTATTAATGGGCAGTTCCTAACAGAAACCATACAAGAACAGATAAAAGAAGCCGTAAAGACACGCAGTTTTGGGAAATTCATTTTATTCCAACCAGCCCCCTGACCACCGGAAGCCGCCTGGCCAGGCAATATACCAGCATCGTCGCCAGGAAGCTGCCGAAGCAGATACAGAAGACCTGTACTGCCAGAACGCCGCTGATCCTCACGACATAATACGCCAGTGCCACCAATATGGACTGGTGCAGGATATAGACCGGATAGGATGCCTGATTAAAATATCCGGTTAAGGCTGTCCTCTGATTTAAAAATCTTTTTGCCGCCACAAGCAGGACCAAAATAGAGAGCCATCCGATAAAATTCACCCACAGATCGCCATAATAAGAAAAGCGGTAATACAGAACCACCGATGTAATTGTCCCGATCCCGCATAATGCCGCCAGCCATCTTATGTTCCTTTCCAGTTTTTCCATGACCAAGTCATTGCTCAACACATAATACCCCGCCAGATAGAGGGCCAGATTTTTTCCTATGCTGAATCCGCCAAAATTCCCCAGATAATACATCAGCCATATGGGAATCACCAAAAGCAGGATCCCGGCTGCTGGCACCTTCCCCACCCTGTCCGCCGTCCTCCCATAAGCAGGAAATGAAAAAGGGGCAGGGTAATCATGGAGATCAGTAGCAGAAACAGGATAAACCACAGATGTCCCGGGGTGAATGCCCCGTCATAGCCGCTGAAATCTGTGAGATGCGTAAAAAAATATTTCCAGTGATCCGGAAGGCTTCCCTCGTAACCACCAAAAAATTTCCTTGCATACAGTGCCTGGAATGGCACAAGAAACAACATTCCGCCAGCAAATGGGATAAACAGCTTCCAGACCCGCTGTGCGGCAAATTCCTTACAGGTTCTTTTCTCCAGCGCATACCGCGCGCTCATTCCCGCCAGGACAAAAAGCAGCGGCATGAACCAGGGATTCACCAGGACAATCAATGTACTTAATACTTTGTTTTGCCCCTGCCAGATATAAAAGCGGGAGCCAAAATCATTCCATATCATAAATGTATGTACCGGAAATAACAGCAGGATCGTGAAATTCCGCAGATTGTCAATATAATGCTTCCGTGTTCCCTTTTCCTGCTTTTGCGTCATGACACAGCCTCCAAGCCCTAGAGCGTGTTTACGAATGAACTGAACCAGGTAAGCGTCTCTTTTGATCTCCAAAGAGGTGCCTCCATTCCGATTGAATGAATAATCACTTTTTTCGGAATCAGTGTATCATTGCTGTTAGTCCAAGTCAACATTGGATCCTGTTTTTGTTCCGATAAACTGTGTTTTAGCATACTTTGTCGGAGCAAAATGTATAACTGCAATCAACAGCACAAAATACAGGTTTTTACTGTCAGGACACTTTTATCCATGGAAGGTTCTTCTCAATTGGAATACCTTTCTCAATTGGAATGCCTTTCTTCCATAGTATTTCACTCTACGAACTCCGCCACAATGTCTGAAATGTCCGCATCCGTGCCTTCCTGAAGTATCTCCAAAAAATCCTCCGTGGTCGCAATGCCATACCAATACTTCTGGCAATAGTCCGACAGAACAGAGAGAAATTTTTCATGTCCTACGGCGTCCATCAAGGTTTTCAGGAACACAGCGCCCCTGTCGTAAACGATTTGCTGATAGGCAGATGCCTTGTCGCAGGGAACATTTACCTTTTCGCCCGCTGCGGCATTACTGGAGATTTTCTTTAACTCCCAAAAAGGATAATCCTCTTTCCCATCCGCATCCAGGCACAACCCGGTGGCAAAATCCGAAAAGCCTTCGTCCAGCCAAGGCTCCCGGATTTCATCATTACCCACAAGGCCATAAAACCATTGATGCGCCACCTCATGAAAGGTATTTTGCTTCATGCTAAACTCCTGGGAGCCAAAAAGAATGGTGATCAATCCTGAATATTCCATATTCGGTGAGAAATTGGTTCCCAGGGCGCTGTTGGTGACCACCAGCGTATCATATGGATACTCCCCAAACAGGCCGTTAAAATACTCCAGGGCAAAAGCGGCACAGTCCATAACATACTCCATGTGCTGCCGTGTCACGCCGTCCGCCGTTTCGTTAAAATAACCCAAAATCGCCGTGCTGCCCACCGTCCGCTCTAAAAGCGCATAGTCCTCGCAGGCAAAAACTACAATATCCCGCCGCTTCTCAGCCCTGTAAGTGTATGTGGTGATGCCATCGCTGGTCTGTCTGGAAAGTTCATCCCCATTACAGGCCAGAAGATACGCTTCCGGCACACGGATGGTCAGGTCATAGTCAGCCGCAGCCCCATAGCGTCCGTCACCGTTCTCCGGCAGGGGAGCAATATCCCAGCCATTTTGATCGTGCATGGCCAACTGTAGCGAGAACATGGGCAGCTGCACATCGCCGTCCCGTGACACGCCGTACATACTCTCCAGATCGGGAATCAATACCTCGCAGGCAAAGGTGAGTTCCACAGACTGCCTCGGCTCCAATGCCTGCCCCAGTTCCACGCAATACAGCACGCCTTCCTGCTCCCTCTGGTATTGCAGTTCATTTCCGTTTTGATCCTGCACAGACAGAACCGCAATATCCCCATCCTCCACCTGCCGCAGCCCTTTAAACTTATTTCCATAAATATGGAAATACAACGTTTTCGTACTGTCGGAACCCGTGTTTATGACCTCTGCCGTCTCCGTATATGTCATGCGCCGCATCTCCGGGTCCAGATCCGTCTCAATGATGTAGGATGTCTCAAAAGATAATTCTTTCTTTTGCCCACACCCGCACATAGTTGTAACACAAATCAGCATAAACAGGGAAATAACATATGCCTGCTTTATCGTATACTTCATGAATTTAATTTCTCAAACAATTCGTCAATATCGGTATACCCCTTAACATTTGGGTCTCTGCTAATTCGCCTTGTTTCTTCCATAGCCTCAATAACCTCTGGTTTAAACTCAGGATATTTTACTTCAAAAGGAATCCCATTGTTCAAAATTACTTGCTTAAGAAACATATTCACTGCTTCGGACAGGTTGAGTCCTAAGCCTTCCAGCAATTCTACAGCCTGTTTCTTTGTATTTTCATCTATTCTGATTTGTGTTGGTATAGTCGTTGCCATAGGATGACCTTCTTTCATTTTTCTATAATAATACTACATATAGTATACGTTGTCAATCGAAAAATCATATCATGCCGCCCTCACATCGCTTCTCCAATCCTTTCTCAAATTTAGCGCAGTTCCGTGTTTTCCCCATGCAGCGTACCATCCTGCCGGAGTATTTGACAGAATTTCCTGCGCAGACGGGGTGTGCGGACATTTTCCTGGATTGGTTAAGCATCCTTCCTTTGGCATAGAGCGTTTAAGCCCTGTCATGGCCCGTTTCCCAGACTTTTTCATCAAGCGGCACACTACATCCCCACGATGCCGCCGCCTTTTGAAACATCTTCTTCGCAAGGGTTTTGAATATCAGGCCCATGATCAGTCGCATGGGAAGCGGCAAATATTCCGGACCGGTGAATTTTTCTGCTTCCTCACGGAAGAAACCGTCTCCCTCCGCAAACAGTTCACCCATCGCCTGATATGGTTTTGTGACCTGAACCTGTTTTTCTTCATCCAAAATCCGGATTCCGAAATTATCTCCTTTCACCAGACAGCCGCCATACCGAACACCCAAATACTCCGGTAATTTTGCCAGAAATGCCTCGCCGCAGCGAAGCTGGCATCCCTCTGCAAAGCCGCTTTGCAAAACAAACGAAAGCCTTGTATGCTCATCCTTTTGGGGAAGCGTTTCCAGAAATTCCAAAAGAAGTCCGGGCACGCACTCTACATATAATGGCAGCGCAATGAGGATTTCATCGTTTTTTATATAAGCCTCACGAATGTCGTCCCATGCTTTCCGGTTGGAAATGGCGTATGTTTCAAAGGTAATTCCTTTTTCTGACAGTCCTTTTGTAAAGGCAGTAATGATTTTCTCAGTGTTGCTGTATTTCTGTACCCGTGGACTTCCATTGATGATTACAACATGCATGAAACCGCCCCCTTTCCGTTGCTTTCGGGAAATACTCCCAGTGAACGGCTCCCCAAGTTCAGCGCAGTACGCTGACACCACCGTTCAAGGTAAGCCTGGTCGCCGTCTCCGGTATAGACAATCCCAAGATCTGGCTGGTGGTCATAGCGCATTACATGACGCATCTGCCCATCCTTGAATTTCAGATACATGGTGACAAGCGGCATAATTCTGTCTACAATGTTTTTGGTCTGCCAGGATACAAATCCAAAATGCGTATCCGAAACCAGCCAGACCTGGTCAGCCTTGCTCATTTTTTTCAAAACAGGCTCATAATCGTCCTGGATGGCACATACTCCCGGTGTCTTCAGCCAGCAGTAATTGCATCCCACACAGTGCGAAATATGCATCCCGGTGGTATCAATCAGTTCAAACCCAGCCTCATTTTTACCACGGCGAATCAATTCCTCTGCTATTACTTTTCCTATATGTTGTGTTGTTGTATCAACCATTAGAACCATTTATATTTCCTCCATTTCCCTAATCATCCCTGCGGTTTTCATAATAAGTTTCCTTCTTTGATCAGACTCATTGTTCCAAAATAGGCGTTAGACAGTGCCTTGATACAATATGCTTCATCGTAAACCATTGCATTATTGGCATGCAGACTGGCTATTCCATGTGTTACTAAAAAAATCTGCGAAAATATACTATATGCCTGTTGATCGTTTACCTTTGCCTGTGTCTTCAAAACAGAAAATACAGAACCTGAATATTCCTCACCCAAATATTCCTCTGTGAGCCAATCAAAAAGATGACCGTCTGTATAATAGTTTGAGTGAAATAGAAAGCGAAAGAGATTTTTTTCTTCTACAGCAAACTGAATATATCTCATGCCCATTTCCAACATGGGGCGTTCATATTTGCCGCTTAAATTTGTCACATAGTTGAGATGAAATTCGCTTCCTTTTTTATGGGCTGCAATCCGGACATCTTCAATTCCATCAAAATGATAGAAAATGGGCTGCGTTGAACAGCCGAGTTTTTTGGAAACTGTCCGGGCGTTTATATTTTCTGCTCCCTTCTCTCTTGCAATTTCAAAGGCTGCATCTGCAATCATTTCTTTTGTGACTTTTGCTTTCGCAGGCATATCCATCCCTCTCCCATTTATCATTCATACAGTATAACAGTTATCATTTCCGAGCAACCTGACCACATAACGCCAGCCATATACGTTTAACCAGCTGCAGCACAATATATTCTGACTTATGTAATAAAAATTATATATATCACGAGTTATATATATCGCGGACTATATATAGTTCGAACTATACTATACACCGCAATAATGCTTCTGTCAATCCTCCTACATAAATGATGGCCTGACATGTAACAGTCCAGCCCCATTAGTGTCAGGCGGCTTGCTTTTATAGAGGAAGGGACGGCGCAGTGGAGGCAGGGGTACTTTCTGCGACGGCTCGATAGGCGTTCCGATGAGCCTTATGC
>CAOKWI010000056.1 GCA_948473115.1 uncultured Lachnospiraceae bacterium
GTCACTCCCCTTGCGGGAGTGTGGATTGAAATTGGAAGATCGGGTTTGCTATAAGAGTCAAAATTGTCACTCCCCTTGCGGGAGTGTGGATTGAAATATTTGATATAATAATTATACCATGATTCAGGATTGTCACTCCCCTTGCGGGAGTGTGGATTGAAATGCATATGGCGATCTACAGGTGTTTAACCGAATCAGGTCACTCCCCTTGCGGGAGTGTGGATTGAAATTGGAAGATCGGGTTTGCTATAAGAGTCAAAATTGTCACTCCCCTTGCGGGAGTGTGGATTGAAATCACATTAATACGGGTTGCAAAAGCAACATCACAATGTCACTCCCCTTGCGGGAGTGTGGATTGAAATATCCTACTTCTGACGGTGCTATTATTGTTACTGGTCACTCCCCTTGCGGGAGTGTGGATTGAAATGTCTTGGAGACATTGTCACCCTTTTGTTTGAACCGTCACTCCCCTTGCGGGAGTGTGGATTGAAATACGCGTGCCGTTACTGATTCAGAAAGGATTTTTGTCACTCCCCTTGCGGGAGTGTGGATTGAAATTTGATTTATATTGTCTTTTATGTTATAGTTTTTTGTCACTCCCCTTGCGGGAGTGTGGATTGAAATTGGTAAATCTACTTATATGACTAAGCTCGCTTATAGTCACTCCCCTTGCGGGAGTGTGGATTGAAATTGGCCATTTTGCGTATATTCAGAATTTTACTGTTCCGTCACTCCCCTTGCGGGAGTGTGGATTGAAATTCGAGCAATTCCATGCCGTCGGCAATTTTCCCCAGTCACTCCCCTTGCGGGAGTGTGGATTGAAATCTCTACACCGGATACTGTCAGCCTTTCATGTGGCGGTCACTCCCCTTGCGGGAGTGTGGATTGAAATTCGAGCGATTCCATACCGTCGGCAATTTTCCCCGTCACTCCCCTTGCGGGAGTGTGGATTGAAATTATTACTGCTACTGGTGCCAGCATTCCGGAAAAAGTCACTCCCCTTGCGGGAGTGTGGATTGAAATGCATTCCATCAGTGTTTTATCCCGCGTTTCTGGGTCACTCCCCTTGCGGGAGTGTGGATTGAAATCTTTCCGACGGTCTGAGAATATACCGTCTATGTAGTCACTCCCCTTGCGGGAGTGTGGATTGAAATATCCCGAGTTCCTGCCTGATGGACTCGAGGATGGAAGTCACTCCCCTTGCGGGAGTGTGGATTGAAATCTGGAGATGCCCGTGGAACTGAGGCAGCGGCTCTTGTCACTCCCCTTGCGGGAGTGTGGATTGAAATATCCACCGATGGAATATAGGGCTCTGTGCGCCGCGGGTCACTCCCCTTGCGGGAGTGTGGATTGAAATGAAAAATCAATATCCATAAAAACACCTCCTTTACATGTCACTCCCCTTGCGGGAGTGTGGATTGAAATTCCGGGGCAGAATCCGGATATACGATAGTAGCAAGTCACTCCCCTTGCGGGAGTGTGGATTGAAATCTGCATCATGCATTAACTGTAAAAGTTTTGCTGCGTCACTCCCCTTGCGGGAGTGTGGATTGAAATATCCAGCAGGAAGATGATGCCGTAGTCGGCATTATCGTCACTCCCCTTGCGGGAGTGTGGATTGAAATCTCAGATATGACGGCTACTATCTCGTCCAAAGATGTCACTCCCCTTGCGGGAGTGTGGATTGAAATATGACTGTCACTGGCATTGTAAATATCTCCCAGGGTCACTCCCCTTGCGGGAGTGTGGATTGAAATCTTTGGCATTTTATCGCTGATATCCATGCTCCGGTGTCACTCCCCTTGCGGGAGTGTGGATTGAAATGTAGCGATGCTGATAGGGCAATGTACAATGAGTGGTCACTCCCCTTGCGGGAGTGTGGATTGAAATTCAAGATTGCAAACAGCTTTTTGTATCCCTGCAATGTCACTCCCCTTGTGGGAGTGTGGATTGAAATCACGACGTCAGACACGGCCTGTCCCAGGTTGCTTGTCACTCCCCTTGCGGGAGTGTGGATTGAAATCGTAAAATGCACCCATTACTGTGTACCTCCTTCCGTCACTCCAGAGACGTTTTGTAAAGGACTTTTTAATCAAATTCACAGAAAATTTACAATCAGCCGACTTCGCCATTTGTATATCACATCAAATCAAACAGTAGCAATCTGGACATGTTTGTGTTATGCTGATAAAATATTCAAGGAGAAACGCAAAGGGGATATATTATGAGTGATTTAGCATATACTGATTCTATGATAGACGAGATCAGAGAACTATTACTAAACGCCCGGCAAAAGGTCGCCACACACATCAACACGGAACTTCTGTCCACATACTGGAATGTGGGGCGCATTATTGTCGAGCATGAGCAAAACAGTAATGAACGTGCCGCTTATGGCAAACAACAGCTTCGGCAGATTTCCAAGGAACTTACAAAAGAATTTGGCAGAGGTTTTTCTGTTTCCAATATCCAGTTCATGCGCCGGTTTTACCAGGCTTATCAAATTCAACAGACAGTGTCTGTTAAATTGAGCTGGTCGCATTATTGTGAATTGTTGTCTATTTCTGACCTTGACAAACGCAGCTTTTATGAGAAAGAAGCTGTTAATTCCGGTTGGTCTATCCGGGAATTGAAACGGCAGATTTCAACTTCCCTCTATGAACGATTGCTGTTAACAGAGGGAAGAACAAATCAGGAGACCGTTCTTTCCCTTGCCCAAAAAGGAATTGAAATGGCACAGCCTGTTGATATGATTAAAGACCCGTATGTCTTTGAGTTCTTAGGTGTGCCGGAAAATAAACCATTGCTGGAAAGTGATTTGGAAAAAGCGTTAGTTGCGCAAATAGAAAAATTTCTGTTAGAGCTGGGGCGTGGTTTTATGTTTGTGGGTACGCAGCAGCGAATTACCCTGAATAATATCCACTACTATGTCGATATGGTATTTTACAATAAGATTTTACGTGCCTATGTCCTGATTGAATTAAAGACAACAAAACTGATGGCCGAAGCAGTCGGGCAGCTTAATATGTATCTGAACTATTATGCTGCGGAAGTAAATGATGAATATGATAATGCTCCTATTGGTATCATTCTCTGCACAGATAAAGATAGCGTATCCGCAGAATATGCTTTAGGCGGCATGGCTAACAATATATTTGCCTCCCGTTATGTATCATACATTCCCAAAAAAGAACAGTTGATTGCACAGGTAGAAGCTGTTTTGAAAGATTGGCATGAAAAGGAAAATAAATAGGATAGCTGGCCGGGAACCGTTATAGTTTTGATTCCCGGCCCGTTTTTATTAGCGCTTTATCCCATCTGCTGTATCTCATTTTTCAGCATACGCTTGATCTTGTCGCTCATGGTCTCCGTGCTGGTCTTACTGAAATGAATCCTCACGATATAGGTGGTGCGGCCTATCTTCTTCACCAGTGCGGGCGGGTTCTTTGCCCCGGCTGTTGCCGTGGTATCTGCTACATTCTGGATATTTTTCTCGCTGCTCATGGTATCATGCTCCTTTCCCGGACAGTCCCAGGGTATGTATAGGGATTGCCCTTGCTGCTGTTTTCGGGTTTCATTTCGGGGAAACAATCCCCCTCGCCGCCTCTTTGGTAGCCGCCGCCTTTTCCTCCCGGAAGTTCCTGCCGGAGAAAAGGACAGGGGCGCACCGCTCCATGATACGGTCATAGATTCTGGCGTGGGCCAGGTCGGGCGGGTTTCTGATCTCTTCCAGTTTCAGGTTTGTTGTGACGATTAGCGGCTTCCTGCTCCTGTACCGGCTGTCAATGACAAGGAACATCTGCTCCAACGCATACCCAGTATTGCGTTCCACTCCCAGGTCGTCCAGAATTAAAAGGCTGTAATCGTCAAGGGCGGAGATAAACGCCGCCCGGTCCTCCGCAAACATCCCGGTCAGCCGGTTCAGGATAGAGGGGATATTCGTCATAAGCACCGGTATGTCCCGGTCGATCAGGGCATTGGCGATACATCCGGCAAAGAAGGATTTCCCCGTCCCCACGTCACCGAAAAGCAGAAGGCCGGTATTCTCCCGGTATGCCTCCTTCCAGTTTTCCACATAGGCACGGGCTTTCTCCATGAGGGGGTTCTGCCCGTTGTCATTGGCAAAGGTGAAGTCATGGAGATAGCGATCCTGCAGGCCCTGTGCCCTCCTGCGCCGGATGCTCTCCATGAGCGTCCTCTGTTCCCCGGCGGCCTTCCTCTGCTTTTCGGCCTCCTGCTGGCAGGGGCAGACACAGCGGGGCATGAGGTAGCTGTGCCGGAGCGGATCGGGGAGGATGGTCTGCCGTCTCCCTCCGCATTTCTTACAGTGGATAAGGCCGTCCGCAGGCTCTATGTATTCGTCCTCCGATAATTCCGTACCTCCGGCGGCTTTGTCAATAAATGCCCGGACAGCCTCGTTGATCTCGATCATATGGTGTCTCCCTCCTTTACGGTGTAATCCCGGTTTCTTGCCGGTGGCGCTGCCCCTTTCCTGTCCGCATTGGCCCAGCGCCGGATTGTGGCGGCATGGCTTTTGTATTCCCTCCCGGTGGATTCCATGTATTCCGACAGCCTCTCCACATAGTCCTGCAGGACACTGGCAGACAGTTCCGTTTGCAGTTCCGAAATTTCTTTGTCAGATAAAAAAACATTCCCATACTTTCCATAAGCGTGTGCGTCATTATCACACTCTCTATTCTCTATTCTCTATACTCTTATCTCTAATATCTAATATCTAATCTCTTATCTCTAATCTCTGGTAGACAAATGTCCCCCCGGCTATATGGTGGACATTTGTCCGTCTGTCCGGATGGGAGCAGCTTCTGGCGTTTCAGACGCATCCGCTCTTTCTTTTTCCGTTCACCCTCGGTGGAGGACTGGCCGATCAAAAGCTGGATGTCTGCCATGTAATAGGTCCCGTCCGTCAGGACCTCCACAAATCCAAACTCAATAAAGAGCTTCAATGCCCGCTCCACCGTCCCGATCTGGTGGCGGGTGAAGGTGGCTATGGTCTGGGGCGTATGGGGCAGGCCGTCCCCAAGCATGAGGATGCCGCCACTTTTCAGCGACATCAGGTACATTTTCAGCAGCAGGTTGGAATACAAAAGCCCGTCCTGTGCGCTTTCCAGTATCACCATCTTCTCGGTGGTGAAAAAGTTCTCTTTCAGTTTCAGGTAGTAATATTTCCGGTTCTCTGACATATCTGTTGCTCCTTTGGTCTCTGGATAGGGCTGTGAGGCCCATATACGCCATTTAAGGCTGTTTTTGGGTGCCAGTGGTAAAAAGTACTGGCTACCCTCCGACACTCAAAAAAAGTGCTTGATTTATAAGGGTTTTTCCGTTCCTAAAGCGTGACATATGCGCCTCTGCTTCCGTTTGCGTTCGGCGGCATGTTTCCGCTTCATGCGGGCGGCGCAGTCCGGGCAGTATTTCGCCCGGTTGGAGCCGGGAAGGAAAAGCCTGGCGCAGACGGAACACTTCTTCCGTTCCAGCCGATGGAAAAGAGCCGCTTCCAGCTCCCGGTCAAGAGGAAGGACAGCACAGCGGAACCACCGGCATAAAACCGAATGGGAGATGCTCTGGACACAGACGCACCCGTCCCCTTCGTCAAGGGCGATACACTGGCCGTTGTCATAGTTGCAGCACTCATGCACTAACTTCCTTGCCCGCCGGAGCTGTCCATAATCCATCATCGGGATGGGTTCAACGCTTTTCTTTTTCATGGCGACGCCGGCACTCATGGCCTGTCTCCTGGCAATGGCACTAGCAGCCGGATTCATGGCAGCCACATTCATCACCAATATGGCCGTGTCCGTGATGGCAGGAGCAGGAGCCGCCGCAGGCGTGGCTTTCATGGGGCTTCTCCCTTCCCTCTGTACCTCTGCCCGGTACAGGCAGCACGGCCCGGCGTGGGATGTAAAAATGGATATTGATATGCAAAAGAAAATGTCTCATAGCTGGTTGTCCTCCTTTTTTCTGCTCTGGTTCTGCTGTGATTTTTCAAGCTGGTCTGCGGCTTTCCGCAGGTTCTCCACCGCTTTGATCTGCTCCCTCATGGAGCGCATCTCCTGATAGTGGATTTCTTTCTGTGCCGCCAGTTTTTCCGATTCTGCCCTCCACTTCTTCGGGGTAATTGCTTCCCCGCCGGATTTCAGTTTTTCCAGATACCAGGCGGCGGCTTCGTAAAGGGCAAGCTCCGTTTCATGCCTCTGCTCAAATTGTCCTTTCTTCCCCGGCCTCACTTTGTCAAGCTGGCGGCGGATGCCTTTGTGCTTCTCGTACTGCTCCCACATGGAGAGGTGTTCGTCCAGAACCTTGATGCGGCGTTCTGCGCTGACGATCTTCCCACGCAGGTCATAGTAGCTTTTATTCATGGCGGAGATTTTCTCATGGAGCTGCCGCATGGTGGTGATCCCATTCCCCAGCAGGAGACTGTAAAGCGCCGCCTGTTCTTTCAGGTCTTTTATTTTTCCATACCGGGAATCCGGGCTGTCCATTTCCTGTCGGGCCTGCCATAGCCGGAGCAGGATGCTCTCTTTCCCTTCCGGTTTCTCTGCCTGTTCCTTTGACCAGTTATAGAGCCGGGTAATGCGGGCTTTGATCTCTTTGAGCAGTCTGTTATCGGCGGCAATCTGCCGGTTCAGGTTTCCCTTGCGGGTGGGGATTCCCCGCTTCTCCATCTGCATGGCGGCCACGCCTAAATGGACGCTGGGGATTTTATCTATGCCCTGGCGTTTATAGCTGCGGTGGTCGATCCGCTCCGGCCTCCCGGCTGATTCCAGTGCCTTGTTTGCACAGGCCGCCCATGCCGCCCGCCATTTCTCGGCGTTGCCTTTGTCGTTCCAGTCGGTGGTGTCCTCCCGGTGGTTTTTGTAACCGCCTTTCCCGTCCGGGATTCTCTGTCCGTCCTTATCCAGGTCATAGACCTTGCGGCACTTTGCGCCCCACTCACCGGATTCTTCCAGCGGGCGGATGGTGAGCAGGATATGTACATGGGGGTTGCCGGTCCCCTTATCGTGGATGGCAAAGTCGGCGCACATACCGGAATCCACAAAGTTGTCCTTCACATAAGCCCGGACAAGTGCCAGCCGTTCTTCCGGCGATAATTCCACCGGTAGCGCCGCCTCGATCTCACGGGCAAGCTGGCTGTTCTTTGAAGTCTCAACCTGCTCCACGCTGTTCCAGAGGATAGAGCGGTCAGAAAATTCCGGCGGGGCATGAGCGGGCAGCATGATCTCCGAATGGATGATGCCGCCCTTTCTGGTGTAGTCGTGGGTCAGCCCGTCCCACTCATTGGTGAGCTTTGTGCCGCTCCGGTATGCGGCGGCAGCCACGGCGGACTTGCCTTTGCTGCGCTGGATGATCTTGATGGGGCAATGGAAGATCGCCACTGGTATTCGCCTCCTTCCAGGATGGGATATACAAGGCTCTGCCGGAAAGGGCAGCCGCAGGGCGGGTGTCGTTTCCAGCGGAGCGCACAAGGGGTTTGGGGAGTGTAGCTCCCCATTGCGTCCAGAGGACGCCACGCCCCCGGCAGGGCGCACGCACCGGAACGGTGCATAAGTGCGCCCTTGTAACCAAGGGACTTAGGAAACATCCCCGGATTGGCGTACATTTGCGGCGGCTCCGTCTGCCCCCGGCAGGCGGGAGAGCACCAACAGGAAAGCCTTGACTTCTTCGCCAGTCATGGTGACGGTTGCCGGGAAAATACTTTCCAGAATCGCCCCATGCTCGATCAGGCGGCGGGTCCTGGCACGGCGCTCCGTGTCCGTCTTTCGGTTCAGGAGAATCTTCTGGCGGTTCTCCAACTGCTCAATCTCTTTCTGCACTTTTTCCTGTTGGGATTTCAGTTTTTCCAGTTCCTTCATAAGCTGCACCTTCCTTTCCTTCTACCGCTCCGGCTGTTTGGGTTTCTTATCAGGATAAAGCTTCCCGGCGCATACGGTGGCATGGCTTTTGATCTTCACTTCGCCCCGGCCTTCGCTGGCTCTGGCATTCTGATAGCCCTCGTCAGAGAGAAAAAAGCGGTATCTCTCTCCAGGGAACCCCACCGGGCTGTCGCTGTTTAAAATCTCCACCGTTACCATGTGCCTTGTCCCCGGCAGGAACCGCTCCATTCCGGCCAGGTCATGCCCCAACAGGGGCGGCTCCTTTTTCCCCGCTTCCGCAAGCCTCCTACGGATGGACTTGTCCCTCTCTGCGATAAAGGCGGCACGGTTATTAGCAATGAACCGGTTGCATTCCGGCTCTGCCAGTTTTTCCAGTTTCCTCACCGTGTTCTCCACGATCACCTTTGTCAGCAGGTCGTCCTTCCTTTCCAGAACCGGCACGATCTCTTTCAGCCCCGCAAGGGTTTCCTCCTTCGTGGACGCTGCGTACTGGTAAAGCATTTCCAGCTCGCTTTTTGTAAAATTCATTCCTTCATTTCCTCCATTTCTTTTTCTCAAAATATCTCCGCATCCGTTTCAGGGCGCTCTTGATGCTTTGCTGTACCACGGAGACGCTCACGCCTTCCTCGGCGGCAATTTCGGTCAGCTTCTTCCCAAGGACGTAGCGGGCATGGATGCGCCTTGCCTGTGTGTCCGTCAAATCCCTCATGGCCTCGGCCAGCCGTTCCAGCATGGTGAGGAAAAGCTGTTCTTCCTCCCGCTCCACAAGGATGTCCTCTGGGGATTTCGTGGTGAAGTCCAGGGCGCAGTTCTCGATCCCGTCCTCACAGTCAAGGGAATAGTAGGCTTTGTGATACCAGATTTTATGGGTGCGGTTGTTTTCCTCCCTGTGCATGAGCAGCAGCGCCTCGGCCACCTCGTCCGACACCTCCACAAAGGTGTCCTTCACAAAGAGGGGATAGTAATACTTCTTTAGGTTGACAGTCTGCATGGGCTTACCTCCTGAAAAGTGATAGGGAAAAAGTTCCCTTCACCGGGTAGCCTCAAAACCGGTCAGTCGTGGGGTCTGTTTTCAAAAAAGTTTGAAAAATTTTTCTGACCGCCATGACAGAATCCCGGACGGCATACTTTGAGCAGCCACAAATCCGTGCGATCTCGGAATAGCTCAACCCTTCCAGTGCGTAGAGCAGGAACCGGCGGCGCTGGGTCTCGGTGCAACCGTCCAGGACGAAAAGCAACTCGTCCAGCGTCTCGCTCCGACAGAGATATTCCTCCGGCGTTTCGCTGTAAATGCCTCTCCCTTCCGTGGCGACTATGTACTCGTCAAACTCCCTTCCGTCCCAATGCCTCCGCTGCTCATGGGCCAGGTTCTCCGCCTTGTGGTCGGCACGGTCAAGATATTCGTAGACTTCTAAACTTACGTCCACGGACAGGGCTTGTCCATTAAATTTGATGGTGACTTCCATCTTCCTTTCCGACCTTCAGATTTTTTGTAAAAGTTTCTGAACGGAGAGGGCGGGGAACGGCAGCCTAGACGGGCTGGCATTTGCTTTATCCATAAGCATACAAAAACACCCGGCTGTGTAATGCAATCGGGTGTAGTGGAACTGTGAACAGGATTTAATTGACTTGACAGTGCATACTTATGGGTAAAATATCCCCCGACCAAGATCAGGCTTTTTTTGACAAGTCAATGACCGTCGGATTTTGTCGATACGGTTTGTGCTTCATGGCGGCTACCTCCTTTAGCCGCCGCTTTTAACAGTGATACCGCGTCATTCCTTGAGAAGATAAAAAAGAAACGGCGGCTTTGATTTCTCAAAAGCCACCGCGTCAAAAAGGGCGTGTGAAAAGACCTCTGCTGAACGACGGCTTTTTTTCTTTTGCCGTCGTGCGGCAGATTTAATTATGAATATCTACTTGTATTAAATATTGTCCTTTATGGCTCTTGAACGCAGCACGACAAAAATAATTAGCTGTAAAATAACTACCAATCCGCAAACTCCCCCGACTAACTCCATTGTTTTTCCAATGTAGATAACGCCAGATACAAGCATAATTCGATATGTTGTAAAAGCCCCGGTAAGGCAGCCAAGAATAGTAGGGATAAAATATACAAATAACATCTGCTTTGTAATTAGCCTTTTGATTTTTCCCTTTGTCATTCCTAATTTTTGCAGATTGTCATATACAATAGCGTCGTCCCATATCGTACTGATTATTTTTAATCCAATTACCATGATAGAAGATATAAACGCGACAAGAGCGATAAAAAGCAATAACATCAGATAAGTTGCAAAGGCTTCAAACTGTATGGTTGCGCTGCCTGGTTTTGACAGCGGATATAACGCCCATATGCGGGCTATTCTTGTTTCGTTGCCCTCATAAGCCAGATATTCCGCGCTGCTCCCGGTTTTCTCAAAGGTCGCGCTGTTGTGCCAGTTTGTAAAAATCTCGCCTTGATTATTCTCAATCACTGTTCTTAAAATATTTTCTTGAAAATCCAAAGTGCTTTCCCAATCCTTTACATTCAAAAGGTAAGACGCGGCTTTGTATTCATTCCCAAGATTAGCCGAGATATTGTTATAATCCTCTGTATTCAAAATTAGGAATGAAGAAAAGAAAGAACGGGAATTAAACAAGCTGTCAGAACAGATATGCTCATTTTGGGATAGCCGAAATTCTTCTTTTGTTGTTGGATTGAAAATGAGGCTTCCGTTTCCACAAAAGGCGTTTAATTTATAATCCATTGTGCTGTCATAGTAAAATGTGTATGTGCCCTTTGGAACACTGATATTCATGGCAGAAACGGTATTGAAATCATCTGCACTCATAACCACGCGGGAACCCCAGTCCGTAGCTCCGTCTTTATATGTGTTTTGAACGCCAAGTAAAAGGCAGTCGATACGGGCAATTTTTGTAATTACTGTATCGCTCTCTGCGGCTAACATGAGAATTTGCTGTTCTGTTATTTCTGGCTTGTCTGCGCTTGTGCTGATTGTGTAATCAAAAGGTTCATTGATTGCTACGTTGTAGCCATCTATAAAGCCCGCCGCTATAAATCCAATTCCAAAAACGGTAAAGAAAATTAAAATGGTTGCAACAAAAATTGACCTTGTATATTGCCGGATTTTCTGCTTCAACAGGTTAAAAAAGACAATATTTCTGTAATATTTATAAGGACTGTACCTTTTCAAAATATCACCTATGGAAGCAAGCTGTATAATCAGAATATAAATCCCCCATACGGCGGCTGCCATTCCGACAAAAGCAAGAAACGTATAAAGCACGCCGCCTATATTCTGCAAAGTAAAAAACAGTACAATTCCAACAGGAACAAGCAGACACTCTAATAATAAGAAAAACAGATTGCCGTTTTTCGCTTCTTCATTCGTATCTGAGCTTTTTAGGATTTTCATAATATCTACTGTTTTGATATATTTTCGGTTAGCTGCCCTTAAAACGAACCAGGCAAAAATAGCGAATAAAAGGGCAATAGCCAATCCAAACCAACCAATCGAAAAGGCTGTTTCCTGTGTTTCCAAGAACACATTGAGAAATGACCAGCTTAAAAAACTAAGTGGAACAGACAAAAGCAGCCCTATCAATGCAGCTATTTGAAACAGGATTGTAAACTCCTTTGTTATAATGCCTTGTACGCTCCGTCGCTCAATGCCAAGTGAGAGAAAAATACCTATTTCGCGGGATTTGTATTTAAGGAATATGCTGTCAGCATAAATTAGGAAAACAGTAATTCCTAATATAGAGCCGAAAAACATGCCCTGTGAAATCGTCTGTGTAGAACCTCCGTCAATCAATACATTTGTCACCGTCGGGCTGTACTGCAATACCCCGTATGCGCCAATCATGGTAACAGCAAACAGGACAGAGAAAAAGAAAAGACCATATTGCTTTCTTTCATTCTTGATTAGCTTGCGGCTGATTTCATTAAGCGTCATATTCTTCACCATTCACCTTTCGCGTAAAATCAAGCAGTTCATCTAAAAACTCTTTGGGCTGTCCCCGGCGCAGCAATTCGCCAAATACAATGCCATCACGCAACGCAATCACCTTATCGGCATAAGAGGCGGCGAAAGCGTCATGTGTTACCATGAATATTGTAGCCCCTATTTTTTCTTTTGCGTCCAAAAACGCGCCAATGACTGCCGCACTGGATTTTGTATCAAGATTTCCCGTAGGCTCGTCAGCAAGGATAATAGAGGGGTTATTTGACAATGCCCTTGCAATGGAAGCCCTTTGCTTTTGCCCGCCGGAAACTTCGGGGGGATATTTTTTCGCAATGTCCTCAATATGAAACATGGAGAGTAGATTGTCTGTATTTTTCTCCATTTTCTTTTGCGATTTTCCGGCAATAATCTGTGGCAGAAATATATTTTCCTGTATTGTCAGTCCATTCAGCAGCATAAAATCTTGAAAGACAAAACCAAGTTTATGCTGTCTTATTTCTGCAAGGGCTGTTTCATTTCCTGTAAGTATGTCCTGTCCGTCCAAAAGGACTTTTCCGCTGTCGGCTGTAATAAAGCCGGATAAACAGTTCAGCAGAGTTGTTTTGCCGCTGCCAGACGGTCCCATGACAGCAACAAAGGAACCATCGGGAATAGTAGCGGTAACGCCTTTCAAAACAGGGTAGCTGATACCTTTTGAGTTGTAAGTTTTTGTAACTTCTTTGATTTCTAACATGTTCTATCACCTTTCTTGTTTATTCCCGCGAGCAACGAGCCAGACGGACATGCCGGCATGTCCATCTGGCGACTGCCGCGAGGGTCTAATCCCTGGGGATTTGACCGTCCTGTGCCTACAAAGAGATACTAACGGCTAATTTTCAAATATCTATCAAATCGCGCAGGGAAGATTTTCCCTGCGCGTCGCGCGACCCGTGCGCTGCCCTGGCAGCATATTTCATCTGCACGGGTCTGTGCATAAAACAAACTCCCCGCAAGAAAGCAAGGAGTTTGTTATACGCTGATTATTCGTCCATTCCAAAGGCAACGGTTATACTGGCACCGCCCGTAGGCAGATTAGATAAAGTAATCGTTCCGCTATGCCGTTCACAAAGTATTTTACAGATATTAAGCCCAAGTCCGAAATGACCGCTGCTATCTTTTCTTTCGGTTGTATAAAAGGGGTTCGTAGCATATTTCAGAACGGTTTCATTAAATCCTATTCCGTTATCAGTGACGTTGATTATAAAGCTATTGCCTATCGTACAGCATTTCATGTAAATCGAACTTCGGGCAAAGCGTATTGCGTTTGATAACAGATTTTCAACGACTTGCAGCACAATTTCCGGGCATATATAAATCGTTTCCGTCGTGATTTCATTGGAAAATGTAAGCTGCTTGTTGCTGCATATAATTTTTGCAGTATCTTTCAGTTGCATGACAAAACAGGCAGTCTGCACAAATTGCTTTTTGATTTCAATATCCTCTAAACGCTGTAAATCATTCATAGCAGAAACATAGATTTTCAGACGGTCAACCTGTCCTGCCATAGATGTATATACCTCTTTCAAGTCGTCTATTGTCAGTTTTCCGTCCGGCGTGTATTTCTGCAATATCCCTAAATGTCCCTCTAATACTGTCAGCGGTGTTCTAAGGTCATGGGAAAATGCTGCATTAAGCCTTTTCCTATCTTCCATTTGCCGCCACATTTCCCGATTATTGGTTTCAAGTGCAGAACGCATTTTTTCAAAAGCAATACAGAGCTGTCCCATTTCATCATTTTTGTCGTAATGGATACTAAAGTCCAAATCTTTATCTGCTATCTTTGCGGCAGAAGATGAAAGCAAAGATAACGGGATTTTCATTTTGGTACGGTAGAAAATGATACTTGCTGTAAATAGGCAGATAAAGTATGTGACAGGGGGTAATAGCCAAAGAAGCAATTCGTAAAGCTGCATAAGGCGGCTATCCTGTGTTGACAAGATATATGCCACGTTGGTACCCCATACCTTTATTCCGTTAAAACCCTCTACAATATCCGAATATCGAAATGCAATGGCATATTGCCCGTTTTGTAACAAGGTTCTTTCCACTTCAATTACCAACATAGCCACAATCAGAAATGTTGTCGTAAGCAATAAAAGTGTCGCCAAAACAGGCATGTTACGAAAACGGCTCCTTATTTTTGCCATTTATAGCCCACCCCCCATACGGTTTCTATATATTGCTTTGCATGGGCGGCAGCAAATTTAGCGCGGATTTTTCTAATGTGTTCCGCGATGACAGAATTATTTCCAAGTCCATCTATTCCCCATGCGGCTTCATAAAGTCGTTCTTTATCAAAGACTTGCCCGGGGTTTTGAGAAAGGACTTCAATAATATCAAACTCTTTTTTCAGCAAAGGGATTTCCTCACCGTTAAAATACACCGCCCGTTCCGCATAATCAATCGCAAAAGCATTATCGAAGAAAACTTTTGATTTGTGCTTACCCCGCTTTTCCCGGCGTAAATGAGCCGAAACACGCGCACCCAGTTCATCAATAGAAAAAGGCTTTACAATATAATCATCTCCACCAACACTAAAGCCCTTAATTTTATCGCTATCTTCGATATTAGCAGTTAAAAACAAAATGGGGCATGAAACAAAGTCCCGTATGCTTTTACAAAGTGAAAGTCCGTCAATGTCTGGCATATTTATATCCAGTAAAATAATATCCGGCATTCCGGCTAATTTCTGCAATGCTTCCTGTCCTCCTGTTGCGGTAATCACTTCATAACCGTCAAGCAGAAAGTAGCGCCTGAGCATACTCAAAACTTCCTGTTCGTCGTCTACTATCAAAATTTTCCCAGCCATATCAGCACCTCCAGTTATCAGATGAAGTATGTCACTATTCATTCAAATTCTTATCAATTTTTCTGCGTTTGTCCATAGGTTTTTCTGCGTCTTTTGGTATCAGCCATAGGCGGCTGAATTTTGCCACACCTGGTATGCGGTTTTCCTCACATAACTTTTGCACCCGTCTTTCTGAAATGCCCCATTTTTTCGCTGCTTCCGGAGCAGAAATATACTCCAACATTTTTATTCACCCTTTCTCTAATCTCTATCAGTATAATTATATGCGTCTGGCCGAATAAATACAAGATTCATTCTCTGCCTTTTATAATTATTTAGACCAATCAGTGTAACTGTGTAGACGTATTCATTTAGAAAAGTAAACTGTACAATACAATAGGGTGAACAAATATGTCAAAAAGACCAGTACCACGATATGGTTTTAAGGCTTTTGGAGCGGCAATCAAGGCTGCACGGACAGGGCGAAGGGAATCCAGAAAGAAAGTTTGTGATGAGATGTTTATCTCCCCACATTACCTTGCGAATATTGAAAACAAGGGGCAGCACCCAAGCCTGCAAATCTTCTTTGAGCTTATGCTCCGCTACAATATATCCGTAGACCAGTTTCTCTTAGACAAGCCAGCAGGAAAAGACACCCGGCGATTACAGCTGGACGCATTGCTGGATAAGTATGAGTGACAACGGGCTACAGATTGTGACCGCAACAGCCAAGAAAATTGCAGAGATAGAAAAGCCGCAGGAAATGGAGAACACATAACCCGTGTTCTCCATTTTCTGGCTGTCAACTTGACTGGCATTGTTCTTGTAACATTTTACACCTTGTTTTTATTTCCGCTTCCTCTGTTAGATTCAGTTCTCTGTCATTCTCCGTTATCTGATCTTCCATGAAACCGGCATAAGCATCCAACAGGGCATCCAATAACATTTCCGGCGTTTCCATAAGTTCCGCCTGATACCATTCATTCCTTTCCGGCTCCCATGCCATCAGGGTATACCCATGGCTGGTAAGAACAACTTCATAAAGCGGGTCTTGCTGAAGGTAATCGCTAAACACATTTAATACTTTCTCAAAAGTCAACATTCGTCTTTCTCCCTTCCATCAGTCATAAATCAGTTCACTTTATATGATTTCCTCTGCCTGCGCCTTACAATTATTTGCCAGCCCAACCCATTTCCATTCATGTGTATGCCTCCTTGTCTTTTCTGTGGTATGCCAGCCGCCTACATAGCGGCTCTGGCTGGCATTGGTGCTTTTTGGGGTTCTTTCTTTGGCAGGCTGCTGGCCGGGATAAACACGCCTTTTTCCATATCCTCGGCACGGATAGCGGCTTTCTTCGCCTCGATTTCAGCCGTTTTCTTTGCCTTGATTTTATCCTCGTACCGTTTCTGTGTCCCGTTGGCCTTGCGCCGGAGATATGCCTGGTGCAGCTTGTCCTTGCGTTCCTCTTTCTTCCGCAAGCCTTCCAGTTCCTCCGGCGTGAGGTTCATTTCCCCGAAGTGGGGCGGTATGTACCTTCCGACAAAATTGAAGTAAATCTCAACCTCCTGCGTGGTTTCAATGCTGCCTTTCCGGTCACGCTCATGGACAAGGATTTTCTCCACAAACTCATTCAGCATGGTGGTAGTCAGGTTGTCAAAATTCTCATACTTGTCAACAAGGGCGATAAATTTCTCCGCTGATTTCCGGCTCTGCTCATATCCGGCGATTGCCTTTTCCAGTTCGGCAATCTCGCCGGAAAGGGATTCCTGCTCCTTTGCGTACTGTGCGTCCAGGGCGGCATATCTTGCGTCCGACAGCTTGCCCAGCACATTGTCCTCATAAATCTTGCATATCAGTTTTTCCAGTTCCCCGGCGCGTTTCTGTGCCGCCGCCAGCCGTTTCCGCTTTCTGGTGATGTCGCTGGCCTGCTGCTCGGCCTGGGTTTCCTGAACTGCTTTGATAAACTCTGCCCGGTCATTTCTGGAATACTCCGCAATCGCCCGGAGCATATCGAAAACCAGTGTCAGGACGGCGCTTTCGTTGATTCGGTGCTGCGTAGAGCAGAGGACGCCAACGGGAACCTTGCTATATTGGGAGCAGGTATACTGTGAGATACGCTTGCCGTTGTTGGTGCGGTGGACGTACATCTTGCCGCCGCAGTCGGCGCAGTAGAGCAGGCCGGTGAGCGGAGCGGCTTCTCCCCAGCCGTCCGGGTAACGCTTCACATTGGAGCGGATTCTCTGCACATTCTCAAAGGTTTCCGGGTCGATAATGGCGGCGTGGGTGTCCTCGAAGATTACCCATTCATTTTCGTCAACGTAGTGGCTTTTCTTGTCCTTGAAATGCTTGCGGGTCTTGAAGTTGATGGTGTGGCCTAAATACTCACGCTTTTTCAGGATATTGACGATAGTGGAAGAACCCCAGCCATAAGGGTCTTTAAACGTCTTGGACTGATTCACGCCCTCCCCGTAATGGGAGAGGTGCAGGGAAGGTATCTCAATCTTTTCCTGTGACAGCCGGTTCGCAATCTGGTAGGGGCCGTATCCCTCCAAGGTCATAGCGAATATCCGGCGCACCACGTCAGCGGCTTCTTCGTCCACAATCCAGTGTTCCCGCTTTTCGTCCCACAAGTAACCGTAAATGACCGTGCCGGTCAGGTGCTTGCCGCTCATGCCTTTTGCCTTGAATACGGATTTAATCTTGCGGCTGGTATCTCTGGCGTAAAATTCATACATGATGTTCAAAAACGGGGTAAAATCATTCTCTCCGTTGGCGCTGTCCACTCCGTCATTGATGGCGATCAGCCGGACGCCTCTCTGCCGCAGGATTTCCATGACCTGGCCGACTTTGAGATAGTCACGTCCCAGGCGGCTCATGTCTTTGATAATGATTGCCTCTACGTTCCCGGCCTCCACTTCCTCCATCATGGCGGTAAATCCGGGGCGGTCGAACCGGGTTCCGGAGATTCCATCGTCCGTGAAATGGGTCGGGTTGGGAAAACCGTTGCGGCGGGCGTAATCTTCCAGCATGGATTTCTGGTTGCTGATGGAATTACTCTCACCTTGGAGTTCATCGTCACGGGAGAGCCTTTCGTACAGCGGGGTAATCTTGGTTTTCGTCATAGCGTCTGCCTCCTTACATGAAATATGCTCTAAATGGGTTCTTCACTAACCATGAGAAAATCTCGTGATTAAGAAGTCATTTAGAGCATATATCACCCCTTGCGGGAGTGTGGATTGAAATGTCCACATAGGGATTGCGTAGGCGTGGATCCCAGGTCACTCCCCTTGCGGGAGTGTGGATTGAAATTCCACGGCTTCCACATTGGGCTGTGCCGCAGCCTGTCACTCCCCTTGCGGGAGTGTGGTTTGAAATATCAATATCCGGCTCCAAATGAACCGCCGAAACAGGTTATTTCATTAAATCTAAGGTTTTCCACTCAAGTTGCCATATTCGGTTATATGTGTTTTCCGAAAGAAAATATTGATATACAGATCTGTTATGGAAGTTTCAGGTTCTATATCTGTCTGCCACACGATGGTCAGACCGTCTTTTTGGATTGCCTGCTCTGTTAGATGGATTTCATATTTTCCCTCTAAATTTATGTAAATCAGATGGTTCAAAAGTCTGTTCTGCCCTTAGCGGATAATGTCTCTGAAGCAGCGAAAGGGCAGTGATGTGATTGACAAAAGACACAGGGAAGCCATGTCCTGTGGATTGCAAAACAGCCTGTGAAGAATTATAATGTTTTACATAGAAGAATTTGCTATAAAGTGTATATGCTGTAACTTTTGACAGTCAGGGCTGTCAGGACAGCAGATAGAGGAAATGGATATTGCGGGGGTTGATATGCGGGAAAAAATAGATCATGCGATAAGCAAGTGGGAGTTGGATCAAGTTGATGTGGTCTACGAGCATTTGGAAAAAGGCGTTTTTTCCGCAGAGTCAAAGAAGTTTGGGCCTGTTATCCTGAAAATTGACCGGCGCAGGCAGCAGTTGGAGGCAGAGTACAAAATGCTGGAACGGCTGTCGGGGCATTATAGCTGTAAGGCATATGACTTTGATGCGGAAGCAGGGCTTCTTTTGGAGGAACGAATTATACCGGGGACGATATTGCGCAGGGAAGCGTCTCTGAAAAAGCGGATTCAAGTGTTCCTGCAGATATTTCAGGAGATACATATCTCAGTGGATTCCGGCGTAACTTATCTGGACTGGCTGGAACAGATATGCAAGTATTGTACCAGCCATCAGGCGGCGGAGGAGATGGCATCCCGTGCACATTCATTTTGTGTGGAAATGTTTGGAAAATATCCGGACAGGGTACTTCTGCATGGTGACCTGCATCATGATAACCTGTTGCTGAGGACAGACGGAAGCTATGCCATGATTGACCCGAAAGGTGTTGTCGGTCCGGCTGTCATGGATCTGCCGAGATTCATTTTGAATGAACTGGATACGGCTCATGCGTGTCCTGACAGGCAGCACATGGAGGAAGTTATTTTGCTTCTAAGTGAGCAATCAGGGTATCCGGAGTCAGATGTCAGAAAACTATTTTATATGGAAACGGTTCTGGCAAATGTCTGGTGTATGGAAGATGGGGAAGAAATGAACTGGCAGGAGTTGGATCTTGCGGATATCCTTCTCAGGCAAGAATAGGAGTATTGGCGTTTTGCGTATCTACAGCATTGTGAGGGGCACGAAGTGAAAAGGAACAAACATTGGGGTATCGTGAAAGAAAGAGCAATAGCTATCTTGTAGACTTGGGTGAAGGTATGATACAATTTTGGACATACGGTCAGCTTATGTAGTGATATCAGAGTTTATGTAGTGATATCAGAGCTTATGTAGTGATATCAGGAGATTGTGTAATGATATCAGGAGGATTTGCAATGGGAATATTTCAGAAAGAGAACAATAGAAAAAATTATTTCAATTATGTGGGGGAAATGCCTGAAAATGTGCGGGCGGAGATCGACAGGGTATTCAGGATGGCGGTACAGATCTTTCAAATCAGCGATCCTACAGATGGAAGGATCATTGCCGGTGAGACATATCGCATTGTCGATGACATCTTGAGGACAGGGGAGTTCCCTTCCGAATATTCAGATATCGAAGATGTGGCTGTTGCCCTGGGTGTGCTGTTTGGCCAGGCTTTGTGTTGTGGGTATGGCTGGACCTGGAAAGTGTTCGGAGATCATAAGAGCAATGCAATGTTCGGCGTGGTTTCGCCGGAAGAAAATTTCTGCAATGCGCCCATGCCGTATCTTTTAAGGATTTTAAAGGGACAAAATATTGGTATGGATGGAAAAAATGACAATACCGTCCTGCTTCTGTACAATATGCTGGAGGACATTGACCGGAAGCCGGAACAGGAAAAATATTTTCCGCTTGCGTAAAGGGAGGTATCGCATATGTCTTATACAGTTAAAATAGAACAGACTTATCACTACCCCAACCGTATGAAGTATATTGCGCAGACGGATTCTTTTGTGGAGAAGGATAAAAAAAGTCTCTTTTATGAGAGAAACATCCGCCAGCCTTACGGTTGGATCAAAGAATCTGGAACGCCTCCCTGCGATCATCTCGATGTTATTGTCATGACGGACAAAGAATATGCACTTGGAGAGGAAGACCAGATAAAATTAATCGGCGTTTTCAGACGGAATGATGGTGATCACAAACTCGTCGGAGTGCCTGTGGACAGAGGAGTTAATGATTTTTCTGAATTATCTGATGAGGAAAAAGAGGATATGCACCGTCTTTATCCCAGGGAAGATGTAGGTGAGGGATGGTTTGGCCGTGAGTGTGCGGAGGAGATTGCGGAGGAGTTTTTCGGTAAGAAGAGTGCGGTCATTATGGCACAGCATACTGAGGGGTAATCCATTTTGAAAGGTATGGCAGGGAATCTGGAAGCGGTAAGTGGTAGGAAGCGTGAAAAGGCAGGATATGTGAAAAGGCAGAAAGAATGAAAAGGCAGAAAGAATGAAAAGGCAGAAAGAATGAAATGGCAGAAAGAATGAAAAGGCAGAAAGAATGAAAAGACAGGAAGCGTGAAAAGGCAAGACGCGTGAAAAGGCAGGAAGCGTGAAAAGGCAAGACGCGTGAAAAGGCAGGAAGAATGAAAAGACAGGAAGCGCGAAAAGACAGGAAGGGAGTATGGGGATGTTTTGGTATGCGGCCGGAGGAGTATTGTTTCTGGCAGTGGCAGTTTTTCTGATCAGATATTATCTGATTCATCTGGTAGACAGGCGCATCGCCCAATATCAGAGTGATCTTTTGGAGAGGCACTGTGAGGAGGTGGAAAATATGTACCGTCAGACCAGGGGCTGGCGGCATGATTACCACAATCATATCCAGACCATGAAAGCGTATCTTTCCCTTGGGGAGATCGGCAGGCTGGAGCAGTATCTGGGAGAACTGGACACTGATCTTACCACGGTGGACACAGTGGTCAAGACCGGCAATGTGATGATCGATGCGGTACTGAACAGCAAGATATCCCTGGCAAAGGCAAAGAATATAGCGGTGGACGCCAAGGCTGTCGTGCCGAAGGAACTGCCTGTGCCGGAGGTGGACTTTTCCCTGATCATCGGGAACCTGATGGACAATGCCATGGAGGCGTGCCTGAAGATTGAGGAAGAATCGAAGCGGTTTATCCGGGTGTATATCGGTATCTTAAAAGGTCAGCTCTATATTTATATTATGAATGCCACAGAGGGAAAGGTGAAAGGCAGGATTGCCATAGCAGGGAAAGCAGCCCACTATCTGTCCGGCAAAGGGGGGCGGTCTCACGGCTTTGGTCTGATGCGCGTGGACAGGGTAGTGGAACGCAATAAAGGATTTATTGACAGGCAGGACGAGGAAAATGTCTTTGTGACGGAGATCATGCTGCCGCTTATGCACGAATAAGACCATTCGTGCATTTTTTTATGGAAAAAACAAATATGTGGTATGCTTAGGCTGTTGGGGGTTGGAGGAAATGAAGAAAGGAAATGGAAGGAGAGGAAAAGTCATATGAAAGCAAAAGAAGGGGAAAAGGCGGTTTCACCTTATGAAAAGCATTATTCCATTCCGCAGAACATAGCATATTATTTCCGGTTTTACCGGAAAAACGTGCCGGTATTTCTGTGGATTGCGCTGGCCGAGATCCTTGTAGGGGCAGTGGTGCCATATATCAGGATCTATCTGCCCAAGTTTGCCATCGATCTGGTGGCGGCTCCGGCGGACGGGGAGCGGCTTTTCTGGAGGCTGGGAGGGCTGGGACTGTTATATGTGCTTGTCCAGGCGCTTTATCAGGCTGTGAGGGAGAGCAAATACCACATTTATAACGGAAGGAGAAACGATCTCCTTTCCGCCCTTTTCCTGAAAAGCCTGAGAGTGCCTTACAGGGATACGGAGAGGGGAGAAGTAAAGGAACTGTACCAGAAGAGCATGGAATCGGTAATCTATGGGGATAACAGCAGTCTGTATAGAATTACCTACGGAACGCTGGACGTCATAATGAGTGTCATAAGCTTTGTGCTCTACAGCACGGTGCTGAGTGTCCTGAGTCCGGTGGTGACGGCACTGCTGCTGGCGCTGGCGCTGGTACAGTATGCCTTGAGCTTTGCCCGGATCAGATACCTGGAGTGGTTTCGTGTCCTGGATGCGGATATCGGCAGGCGCAGGCGGTATTTGAGCAATTCCATGGGAAATGTAAAGGCGGCCAAGGAAATCAGGATCTTCGGAATGAAGGAATGGCTGAAGAGCCGGCTGGACAAGGTGTTTGCGGAAATGAAAAGATTGGAGAAGCGGAAACGCCGGTCTGAAAATGTGTTTGTCCAGATCAATGGGGCGCTGACCGTTTTCAGGGATGCCTGTGCCTATGCCTACCTGATCTGGCAGGTGTTCCAGGGAAACATCGGGGCCGGGGACTTCGTGCTGTATTTCGGCGCCATTACAGGCTTTTCGGGATTTGTGGAAAATATCATAAGGAATGTGGGGATGCTGCGCCAGGGAAGCAATGACCTGAATTATTACAGGGCGTACCTGGAGCTTCCGGAGGAAGTTTTGGGGAGCGAATCCCTGGAAGCCTGGACGACAGGAAAAGAAGCCCCGGGGAGCGAATCCCTGGAAGCCTGGACGACAGGAAAGGAACCCCTGGGGAGTGGATATCCCGGAGCCAGGTCGACAGGAAAAGAAGCCCCGGGGAGCGAATCCCTGGAAGCCTGGACGACAGGGAGGAAGTCTCCGGAAAGTGCATATTCCGGAAAAGAAGATACAAACGGGTCAGACAGACCCAGGAGGCATATCAGTGAACTCACGCTGCCTGTGGAGATTACCTTTCAGGATGTGTCCTTTTCTTATTCTGTCCCGAATGCTGCCTGTGGCGATGATTCCAAGGATAAGGCTGTTTCCGGACAGATATTCCGCCATTTCAACCTGACCATCCACGGGGGAGAGAAGGTGGCACTGGTGGGGGTAAACGGTGCGGGCAAGACCACCTTTGTAAAGCTTTTATGCGGGATATACGAGCCTCAGGAGGGGCGGATCCTCTTGAATGGCATCGACAGAAGGGAATTCCCGAGGGCAGAGGTATACAGGCTCTTTTCCGCGGTGTTCCAGGAAAAGTTCCTGCCTCCCTTTCTGGTAGGTGAGTCTGTCTCCCTGCAGGCGGAGTGGAATGAGGAGAGGGTGTGGAAGGCGCTGGGCGACGCAGGCCTGAAGGAGTCCTTTACGGAAAGGGGAATCACATCGGATTCCTATTACGGCAAGGACATTGATGAAGCGGGTGTGGAACTGTCCGGGGGACAGGAGCAGCGGTTCCTGCTTGCCAGGGCGCTGTATAAGGACGCGCCCATATTGGTGCTGGACGAGCCCACGGCGGCGCTGGATCCCATTGCGGAGAGCGAAATTTATGACAGCTACCTGAAATTCTCCGAAAACAAGACGGCGGTATTCATTTCTCACAGACTGGCCAGCACCCGGTTCTCCGACAGGATACTCCTGCTGGAAGGAGGCAGAGTGCTGGAGGAGGGAACCCACGAGGAACTCATTGCCAGGGGGCAGAGGTATGCGGAGATGTTTCAGGTGCAGAGCAGTTATTACGAGAAATCTGCCAGGGAGAAGGAGGCGTTTTCATGATACAGGAATCGGAACTTTTAAAAAACTTACCTTTCAGACAGAACCTGAACCATATCAGGACTACACTTGGAATGATCAGGCGCATGGACAGGGGCTATTGGCCCTGCCAGGCGGTCTATTGCCTGCTGCAGACCGGTGCGGAATACGGAGCCCTGATCCTGTCCGCCTATGTGGTGAACGGATTGACGGCGGGAGTGGATTTTGGGGGATTGATGAGGGCGGCTGTACTGGTCTGTATTCTGCTGGGCGTCCTGAAAGCGGTGTCCTATGCGCTGAAGAGTTCCATGAATATCCGGAAGGATCTGATGGCAAGGCGCTATGACAGTATGCAGAAGGAGAAGCTGGCGGAACTGGATTTCGCCCTGTTAGACAGCCCTCGCCTGAGGGAGATGCAGGAGCTGATCCAGAGGAATAATAACTGGGGTTCAGGAATCTATACTGTTTTCTGGTATATGGAGCCCATGATCACGGCTGTATTAAGGCTTGTGGGCGCCGTGGCGGCAGGGGGAACTGTATTCCGGTATCTGGGAGGGGGAAATACGCTGCCCTCTGTGTGTGTGATGCTGACGTTGGCGGTTTTCTTCCTTCTGGGCATGAAAGTGGTGCAGCATTACCAGAAAATAGGGCTGTACTTTATGTATCATTTTCCCAGCCTGGAAGAAAAAAAGCGTTTTACCAGCCATACATGGGCCTTTGCCACACTTGGGAGATACCAGTACCAGAACGGGAAGGATGTCAGGATCTATGGGGCCTATGACCTCATGAAGCATTGGACCCATGACAAGGCACAGGAAAAGGAATATCGGGACTACTATGTGAAAAGGCCGGTTGTGGGAGCCGTCGGGGAGTGGGCGGCCAGGGGCGCCATGGGCGGTCTGGGCACGGCAGGGGCGTATTTCCTGGTAGCCTGGCTGGCGCTGAGAGGGGGAATCCCTGTGGGCACCGTGATTTTGTTTGCAGGATGTCTTGCCAACCTGCTGGAAAGCGGCGTGTCGCTGGTTCTTGACTTCCAGGAGCTTGCCCTGGCGTGCAGGAAGCAGGCGGGCATATTGGAACTGCTGTCCCTTTCCAATGAGATGTACAGGGGATCCCTGCCCATGGAGAAACGCAGCGACGGGCAGTATACCATTGAGTTTTCCAATGTGTCCTTCCGGTATCCGGGCAGTGAGAATTATGCGCTGCGGCATTTCTCCCTGAAGCTGAATGTGGGGGAGAAGCTTGCCATTGTGGGGCGGAACGGTTCAGGCAAGACCACCATGATCAAGCTGTTGTGCCGTCTCTATGACCCGGATGAGGGGGAGATCCTGGTAAACGGCGTGGACATCCGGAAATTCCGGCAGGAGGAGTATGTCAGGCTGTTTTCCGTGGTGTTCCAGGATTTCCAGCTGTTTTCTCTGATGCTGGCGGAAAATGTGGCGTCGTCCGCCGAATTCGAGGGGGAGCGGGCAGAGCGCTGCCTGAAGGATTCGGGCTTCGGGGACCGGCTTGAAAAGCTGAAAGAAGAGGGGGAGGGAATCCGTTCCTATCTCTATAAGGATTATACGGATGCCGGTGTGGAGATCAGCGGCGGCGAGGCACAGAAGATCGCCATTGCCAGGGCGGTCTACAAGGAGGCGCCCTTTGTGCTGCTGGACGAACCCACCGCGGCCCTGGATCCCCTGGCGGAGGCGGAGATTTATGCTAATTTTGACAAGATTGCCGGGGAGAAGACGGCGGTATACATCAGCCACCGCCTGTCCTCCTGCCGTTTCTGCAAGAAGATCGCGGTGTTCGACGGCGGACGGCTGGTCCAGCTGGGAAGCCACGAGGAACTGCTGGCGGAGGAGGATGGGATCTACGCGAAGCTGTGGAATGCCCAGGCGCAGTATTACCAGACGGTGTAGGTAATGTAATGCAACAGTTCAGCCATGCAACAATTCACAGATTGCGCGTGGGTGCTTGCACACAAAGCGTGATCTGTGAATTGCTGCATGAGCGGAGCGCCCTCACATGAAATAAAAGATGAGCCGCACAGCGGCGTCGGATGCGAAGCAGACGCTTTTATGAATGCGAGGGCTGAACTGTTACACGTGTCTAACCTATCGAGTGATTTGAAGTTGCTTTTTCTGGAGGTATGGGGTATCCTAAAATTGTACCTGCGACAGGTAATATCTGCCGGGATCATGGATTTGCAAGAAAACCTGGCGAAAAGATTGAAGGAAAGGAACTGGTGGAAGTTATGACAGATAGACAGCTTGATGGAATTTTACAGATGATTGAGATGATTGTTGACAGCTGCAGGGATTTGGATGAGGCAAAGAAAAAGATCGCAGAACTGCGGAGCGGGAAAAAGGAGAAAGAGGAGTCATAAAAGCTTGCAGGCCTGCGGACGATGAAGGCCATGTGTGTCTGCCGCAGGCTCTATCTCATACATTTCGCCAGGAAACGATATTCACGTCCGGGAAATGTGCTGCATACCCGGGCGATCTCCTGTGCAGCAAATCCTGCTGTGACATTTGCGTCATATGGTGTGACATGAAGTTTATGCAATTCTATCACGGGCGTCGCTGTCAGTGTTCCCACTTCCCTGTAAGCATCCAGACACTGCGTCCATAATTGACCGGCATGGTTGTCTGCATTGCCGTTATGGTGCAGGGATGCGGGAGTGAGCAGTACAGGATACAGGAAGCGGTCCCTGCAGGTAATGATATAGCGGGTCAGCTGTCGTCTGCAGCTTCCGCCGGGTGTCCATGCTTCCAGGGGCTGACCGGTTGGGTCAAAACATAAAAAGCAGAAATCACCGGGTTTGCTGTATTCATTGATTGCTGCAGACAGTCCTTTTTTGAGAAAAGATTCGGTGGTGAGTCCCGGACAGGAACAGTCGGACACGGCGATCTTGTGATTGGTGTGCGCAGCTAACATTTGTGCCCATCTGCTGCCGGAATTGTCTTTTGGGCGAGAGGAAGAGGATGCCTTCGGCTTATCGGTTCCGGCGATGTCCCGAAATGGAGATAAGTCAACGGAACCGGCTATGTATATGGTGGGGCAGGATATTTCACTGATGTACAGTCCGCTGAGACAGTTTTTTTCCGCCATCACGGTGACAGAGACTGTCCTGTCCTGGCACACACATTCCTGCCCTTCGGGAATATGGTTCCCTACATGCACCACAGCGGCCTGTTTGGATAATCCCGCGGGAATGCTCCCCGCAAAGGCAAGGTTCCCTGCACCCGCATAAACGGACACTTTTTCCAGGACGGAATCCGCTTTCAGGGTGGCAACCACCTTATATTTTCCCGGCCTGGGCACTTCCACCGTATATGGTTTCCCTGCCGTATAGCAGCCGTCTGGATATTGCAGAAATAGATAATTGCGATGATACATATGATATCTCCCTTTAGGGATCCATGATCCGCATTGATACAATTGCCCCCCGATTAGGAACTCGAGGGGCATATGCTCATTAACAGTAGTAGTTCCGGAATTTATTCCAGCTTTGTGGTGTAGCCGTTCTCGTAAGCCTCGCGTCTTTCATCGATCACCTGCTGATAGCCTGCTTCCAGATATTTTGCACTGAGTTCATCATACAGGGCATCGAACTGGTCGGGAGGACAGGTGACGAGCTGGTCCCTGTACTCGGCATAGAGCTCACACAGGGACTGCTGGAGTTCGGAGGAGGACTTGATCACCACGGCGAACTTACAGTCGGAATTTGCATAGCCCGCGTCGTAAACCTTGACCTGACCGTAGTAGTTATCAATGATGTCCTGGGTATAGTCAACAGGCAGCCCTGCGGGCGCCACTGCGGCCATATCCGCCTCCACGCTGCCAAGGCTCCTGGATTCAATGGTCACGCACCAGTAGTCCTTGCTGTTGAGGTAGCCCTGGGTGTACTCCGGATCGGCTTCCGCGAGGGACACAGGGTTGCCGTCCTCGCCATACTCGAAGTTCTTGCCCTCAACGCCCCACTGCATGGTAAACAACACGTCTTCCTGGGTCATCCATTCCATGTACATCATGGCGGCCTTTACCTCATCCTCGGTTGCCTGGGAGGAGAAGCCGATCATCATGCCGAAGGGATTATCGGGGCGGAAGGTATTCACGGAGCCGTACTTGTCGTCAACTACCACATCCCTTGTGATGAACATGCCGACTTTGCCGTCGGGATTCTGCTCATAGAAAGCGTTCAGGAAATCAAGGTTGGCGGAGGTGTAGGCCCAGAACTGGAAGGAATTGCCGCTGACGAAATCCGCCTTATTGGTCTCCGTGTCGCGGACATAATACTCAGGGTTGAAAAATCCCAGATTATACTTCTCATTTTCCCTCTGCAGCCATTTCCGCTGTGCCTCCGTGCCCAGGGCGGGGATCTGGTAATCGCCGTACATTGCCCATTCCAGTTCATCCTGCGGGTAAGTCCTGAATTCATAGTTCTTGTCAGAGCCTACGCCGGTGATCATTTCACCGCCCAGGGGATGCTCGCAGTAGCCCTCGTCGATCAGCTTCTGATAGATCTCTTTCTGCTCATCCCATGTGGCGGGCCACTCTGTATAACCCAGTTCCTCCAGCCAGTCCTGGCGGTACCAGGTGATGGAAGTGTAGGTGGTATTAAAGCAGGGTCTTTCCGCCAGTACGAAATAGCGGGAGCCGTTTAGTTCCGTGTACTTGATCTGATCCAGTTCTGCCATTCTCTCATAGTAAGTGGGTGCAATCTGCGCAAACTGATCCAGGTCGTACTCGGTCAGATATCCCTTGTCGCCCCATTCCGCAAGCTTGTCGAAATCGTACTCCATCAGAATGGTGGGCAGTTCGCCCACGGTGGCAAGCATGTTGTAGCTGGTAAGTACGTCGTTGCGTGTGATGGGCTCAAATTCCACGGTGATATTGTATTGATCGCCGAAGTTTTCCTGGATCCATCTGGTCCAGTAATTGTTTGTCACATCGGGAACACCTGCGGCTCCCCTGTCATAGACGGGGATGGTCAGAGTCACGTTTTCCGCAAAGGCTTTCCAGCCCTCCATACCGGCTGCCCCGTCAGAACTGACGGCGGTACTGCCTGCATTGCTGCTCTCCGGCGTGGAACCGGATGGCGTTTCAGAAGATCCGGCTGTAGACCCTCCGTTGTTTGTTTCAGCCGCGCTGTCGCCGCAGCCTGTCAAAGACCCCATTGCCATGACGCCTGTCAGCGCCGCGGCAAGAAGTCTCTGAAGGTACTTTTTCTTCATAAATAAATCCTCCATTCTGAAAATGGTAGTGTCAAATCCTACCCCATTTTTTGATACTAAAACCTTGATTTTAT
>CAOKWI010000057.1 GCA_948473115.1 uncultured Lachnospiraceae bacterium
GAAAATATTTTGAGTTTCATTGGATCTTGGTTGATACGATATATGCCAAGAAAAGATATAGCGGCTTTTTGTCCATGCAAACATGGTCATTTGTCCTACATAATTATAGATTGCGGAAAGCCAGGCGGCGACGTGCTGTCCTGTCCTAAGTGGACTTTGGGGGGCGTCCTTAGCGGAGATGAAATCCACTGCCTACGGAGACTATGGCGCGAAGACGCAATTCGCGCCATAGGAACTGTGAAAATTACTTCTTTCACAGTTCCGTAGTCATAGTTGGCAGTTAGTTCAAATCCGCGTTGTCCCGTCCGCATAGGACAGGACAGCATGGCGCCGCCGTGCCCTTAGCAAAAAACCCAAGCCGCCCGGTACAATAGGGCTGAACTGTTACGAAATTAGTAAATTTTGTGTAAATTAATTACGTTGATCTATCCGCCACATTCAAGGCAGCGCGCACACACGCTCCTGATGGAAGATTCCGTATGGTCAGGCTGCCGCCATGTTTCCGGCAGAGCAGGTCACAGATGTACAGTCCCATCCCGAAATGCTCCCCATCCCCGCTGCCTTTCTGGAAAGGCTTCACGCCCTGCTTCAACAATTCTTCAGGGAAGCCGCTTCCGTCGTCAGCCACCTCCAGGCTCAGCATGTTTTTCTCGTACACCAGCCTGACGGTAATCTGAAGCCTGGCAAACCGGATGGCATTTGACACAAGGTTTTCCGCAATCTGAAACAACATATTCTGATCCAGCAGGATACTTTCCCCTTTTTGGTCAGCATTCACTCCTGCAGCGCTGAAATCAAGCTGTTTTCCGCTGTCCGACACCACAAAGCCCATGGCGTTTTCCAGTTCTTTCCCCAGTTTGTCCCATTCGACAGGCACCCTGTCAACTACAATCTCCTCCAGCTTCCCCACCTGGCTCATGATCTCCACATACCGCTCGATCCGGTCTGTATAGCTTTCGATGCGAAGCAGGCTTTCTGTGAGAAGATCCGGCATCCCGATACGCTCTCCCGCAGCTTCCCTTTGCACCAGATCCATTTCCCCGCAGCACTGCCTTGCCATTTTCACCGATCCCTTCAGTACCGTCAGGGGATTGCGCAAATCATGGGCAAAAGCCGCGTTAAGCCGTTTCCGTTCCTCCGTCTGCCGCCACAGTTCACGATGGTTTTTCAGAAGGGACTGCCGCATGGTCTCAAAGGCGGCACAAAGCCGCCCAAGTTCGTCATCAGACCCGGCCTCTATTTCAAAATCCAAATCATTCTCCATGATACGAGCCGCGCCCCTCGTAAGGACTTCCAGGGGTTCTTCCAGCTTCAGCCGGTAAAACAGGGAAGCCGTGACCAGCATCGCGGTCACAAAAAAGACGATGGGCAGAAGAATCTGCAGCACAGACAGGATCTCTCCAGCTATCACTGTCCGGGAAGGAGTCGCGGCAATTTCCCTTTGCGCCACATCGAGACTGCCCCCATTCATTCGAATCTCAACTGTATGGGATGATATCCTTGCATTGACCCGCAGGCAGATACAGAAAGAAATGACAGACAGCAGGGCAGCTGCCAGAAAATTGATAAAAGCGATGGTAAACAGCGCCTTTTTGCATTTCATACACCTTATCCATTCCATTTATAGCCCACCCCCCAGACCGTTTCTATATAATTGTGGAGAGATACCGCGGCAAGCTTACCCCGTATTTTCCGGATATGCTCCATGATCGTGTCGCTGCTGCCATCTCCCTCCAGCCCCCACACAATGTCATAAATACGCTCCCGGTCAAAGACCTGCCCGCCATGGAGGGAAAGAAGCTCCACAATATCGAACTCCTTCCGGGATAATGCGACGGGGACACCGCCCACGGATATCTCCCGCTTGGAATAATCGACAACCATCTCCCCGAAGAAACGCAGCACCGTCTGCTCCTGTCTCCGGTTTTCCCGCCGCAGGTGGGCTGACACCCTGGCTCCCAGTTCATCTATGTCAAAGGGTTTTACAATATAGTCGTCCCCGCCCGCCTGGAATCCCCTGATCTTGTCGGCGGTTTCAACCCGCGCCGTCAGAAACAGGATGGGACAGGAGATGTGATCCCGGATCCTTTCGCAGACAGTCAGCCCGTCCAGATCGGGCATATTGATATCCAGCAGCACAATATCAGGATTCTGTGCCGCCTGCTTTAACGCCGATTCCCCATTATATGCCGTATAAACCTGAAAAGAGCGCATCTCAAAATAGCTTTTCAGCATCTCCACCACGCCCTTTTCATCGTCCACAATCAAAATTTTTTCCTTCATACCATGCTGCCTCCCTATATCACTGCTTTATAGTTTACAGCATAATTCTCAAAACTTTCCCTGCTTTTTAAAAATATCAATAAGTAATATGCCCAATCAATTCATGGAGGGAATGATACCCCAGCGTCTCCATTACCGCAATCATCCCCTCTGAAAAGCATTTCTCATAATGTTCTCCCTCCACCGACAGGACAAAGGCTTCATATCCCTTTATTTTCAAGGCTTCCTCCTGATCCCTCTTTTCCTCCGTCACGTATCTGACCGCCTGCTCATACAGTTCATCTTTTCTCTTCCGTCCCACGCTCAGCCGTCTGTAATCGTCGTCATCCCTGGTCACATTGACACCCGTGATCCTGACATGGCCTCCTTTTCTTATGTCAAATACTCTTTCCTTTCCCTGGTTGCTCTTCAGTCCCACCCGGTCAAGCGCCCTGTATACAATGGCTTTTATCTCCCTGTCACGGACGGTATCCCCTTTATAGGAAATGATTATGTCATCTGCATACCTGGTATATATCACATTTCGCAAATCCAGCTTTTTTAACCAGCCATACAGGATATTGTCAAATTCCTTCATATAAATGTTGGATAAAACCGGTGAGGTCACCAGCCCCAGGGGCAGGCCCTTCTTCCCCACCGAACACAGTTCCACCAGTCTGCTGCAGCTGTTAAGTGTCACACTGTTGTTTTTCTTCAATTCCCTGTATAATTGTTTTGCCAGATAATTGTGATTGATGCTGGGGAAAAAATTTTTTACATCAAAGAACAGGAAAATGTCATTATACATATGGGCCTGCGCATTTTTAACGATAGAACTCTTTTCGGTATATGCTTTCGCAAAGATGGATACCCTGCAATTTTCCGTCAGGAATTTTTCAATGTCTTCATGCCGCTTTCTCAGAGGATTCTCGCCGTCTTTATACGTGGTTATCTTTCGCACCTTATTTTTGGTTTTTATATATTTCTCTTCCAAATACTTTTCCTTATTCATCCATCAAAAGCCCCCTCAACGCATCATCTGCCTCTTCCACAAGCATTCCGCCCATGCCGTCCCAATATGCTTCCATCTCTTTTTCCACAGATATCCGACATAAGCCTGAAACTTTTTTCAGTTCAATCAGCCCTAATGCCTGCATCATATATAGGCTGTATCCAACCACCTTACGGCTTTCGCACTGGCTTTCCTTATTTTCTTTCACGTACACACGGATTTCCGACACCTTTTCCGTTATGGAGCCCTCTATGGAGTTCCGCAGGATCTGACAATACATTTTATTGACAAAGTCCACATGCTCGTATAATTTTTTAGGCTTCCTGACCTCAGTCCTTACCTCAGCCAGACTCATCATATCAATGACCTGGTACAACAGCACCTGCCCTGAGACATTGACCTTCAGAGCATCATCCTCCACACTGTAGGAAATAATATTTCTGCTGGAATCCACCCGCCCAAAATAAGCCTTTCTGAATTTGATGTCCAGGAGATCATCACATTCGCCGAGAAACGTCTTTATCTTTTCCCCCAACAGGGGCGTTATCTCATTTCCCGCAAAGCGGGTATGCTTTTCAATATGCTCCTTTGAGATATGGTAGGGAAATACCTCCGGATAATATGTGATCCTGTGGATCTTAGTCTTTTCATGGAAAAAAGCCAGCTCCAGGAATGCGCTTATCTTTCTCTCCTCTATTCCTGTACTGTCCGGCTCCAGAACACAGATCTTGCTTTCCAGCATTGCATTCGAGGCAAAGGCCGCCAGCTCCGCCCCGGTGGAAATGCTGTCATGGATAATGATAATGTTGTCGGCAAAGGCGGCGCTCAGTTCCTCTATGTCACGCAGGTTGTTCATAAAAATATCATCATAGCTGAGCAGGCCGCCCACTTTTCCGAAACTGAAATGTTCCTCCAGGATAAGCGCTTTTATATTCCGGCAGTCCGTCTCCAGAAATTTCTTTAATACATTTCTCTTGTCACTCTCAGACTTCTTTCCATATTTGGTTCCGCACAAAAAGACGATCCTGGCTTGCGGGGTGATCCTTTTCTCCTGAAATTTAAACATAATTCCTCCAACCACAAAAAAAGGAATCCTACTTAAATTTGCTAAATTTAGTTCGGTAGATTTAACAGTGCGTTCGCGTTCTGACCTGAGCGTAGTAGCGAAGGTCATGGTTGTGAACGTAATGGTAAATCTGCATACCGAACTCAAAATATGACGGCAGTCATACAAATTTAACTAATTTCTAAATGCTTCTGCCTTAAAGTGTTAAGGCGGCTGTAAGCCTACTAGGATTCCATTCACCATATTAACACAGATCTAAAAGTTTTTCAAATCCATTCTTTTTGAAACATCGGTCATATTTCTTCATTTTCATTTTGTTATCCAGGAGATCCTCCCACCGGCACAGGGGATATTCTATATCCGCAAGGTATTGTTTTGCAGTGTCGTCATCATATCTGTAATACAGTATCAGGGATATATATTTCATGATCGTCGTCTCGATCAGTTTGTTGGAGAGTTTTTTCTGCTGGTAATGCTCGCCCACGATATCCTTATATAAGACCATGTTAAACAGAAACAGTATGTCCTGCAATTTTACGGAGAAATCCGCTTCCAGCGGCACCTCCCTGCCCAACTCATAATTGGCATAGTCTATGCCGCACCCCTCAAAAGCACGGTGATCCACCAGGAACCGGAACGGCTTCCAGCTGCCCTCATACCCTTCCTTCAGATCACAGAGCAGTCTTTCTACAGTCGTCTCATCCATCTTGCAGAAGAGACTGATCAGGTCATAATCTGTCAGGTCTACCCAGATATCGTTATGCATGAGCAATATACGCGACTTGCGGGATTTCGCGATAAAATAAGTTTCATCCAGGCTCAGGTCTACCGATTCCAACGCTGTATAGTCAATAAACCGGCTGTTTTCAATATGATGGCTCCTGATCCATTTCCGCTGCTTTTCATCCAGGTACTTTAAAAAATCCTTTTCCATTCTGTATCCTTTGTCCTGTCATTCTTCTGATGTTCTTCTGTCATTCCGCCGATGGCCTTCTGTCATTCCTCCGGTGTCCTTCTGTCATTCCTCCAGCGACTTTCTGTCATTCCTCCGGTGTTCTTCTGTCATTCCTCCGGTGGCTTTCTGTCATTCCTCCGGTGTCCTGGCCTGCTTCATCCGTCTCTTGTTGGCGTACATCATGCTGTCCGCCACATTGATGAAATCCTTATCGCTGAGCCGGCAGTATCCGATGGCGTAACTGATGGGCACATTGCGGGACATATTGTGCACCTTGCATTTCTGCTCCAGCTTCCGCACGAATCCCTGGGCGTCCCCCTTATACAGGACGGCAAACTCGTCCCCGCCCTGACGGTACGCCCTTCCGTCATTGCCCACCGCACGGTCCAGAAGCCCCGCAAAACTCTGTAACAGTTCGTCGCCCGCGGAATGCCCTATGGTGTCATTTACCACCTTCAGATTATTCAGATCCGCAATGATATAATAGCCGTCGCTGTTTGAATCCAATTTTTCCAGATCCCTCTCAAAGGCATTTCTGTTGTAAATATGGGTCAGATAATCCATATAGGCAAAATGCTGCCCTATTTCCGTACAGAAAGCCATGATATTCTGCATACACTTATATTTGTTTTCCGTTTCCTCCCCCTCCAGGAGTCTGGCGGAAATGGTGACGTTCTCCCTGCTATATTTATTTTCAATGATCCGCTTTACCTCTGTCAGCGCCGCCCCTGTCTTTTCCTTTGTATTGCCGCCGAATACAACCCCGTTCTCGGCGACACGGTACGCGTCCAGACGGCGCTGCCTGATCTCCCTGTGGATATCCTGTAACACCAGGACATCCTGGCTCCAGTCGGCATTTCTTTCCGTCTTGCAGAAGCAGAGCACCGCTATGCACAATTTCTGCTTTTCAAAATCAAATTCCTCCAGCACGGTTTCAAAGGAATATTGATTGAACAATGCGGTTTTCTCATCCATATACTTCTCAGCGTTCTCATTGCTCAGGATCAGTCCCAGAAGGATCAGCGTGGAAGCAACCACTACCAGCAGTGTCTCCGGCAGGAGCATCTGGATCAGGGAAACAATCACGAAAATAGGGACGGCGAGAAGGATGGCCATGCGCTTCTCCCTGTTCAGGATCTCCCAGTGGCGCAGACAGTAATACAGGATCAGTACCAGGTAGACCACAATACTTCCATAAAGGGCGTATGCCTTGGGTCCCAGGGAATAATCCGTTGTCTCCCCGTGGACATATGTAATCGGAAGCGTCAGGATTCCCAGCGCCGACGCAAAAAACGGCAGACAGTGCAGTACCCTGATCCCATTGGGAAATTTCAGCTTTACCTCCAGGTAACTCCTCAAATACAGGAACAGGAGAAAAATGTATCCCAGGATGGACAGCAGGTAAATGATATGCGCAAGCAGGTTCAGACCTTCCGGCACCCTGTCCCTGTGGTTCACCGTATAGAGCGTGACCAGGTCAAAAAGCTCATTCAAAAGAGCCGCCCCGGTAAGCAGTTGGAAGATCCTGGTAGACCGGATAGGAATATGGGGCTTCCGGTAATAAAACCAGAGCATATAAAGCGTTAACACAAGGCATACGACGGATGTTTTTATCAACATGTGAAATATCCCCTTTTCTCTTCATCCGGAAATCCTCAGGTAATTGCGAAACCCTCATTTAGTCAACAGCCTTTGTTCCACCCGTACAAAATAAGAAACGATTCCAAAACGACCTTCGCTTCTTTTTTTGCGGATGGAACAAAGGCGTCACTCTAAGGAAGCGCTGATTAAATCATCGCTTCCCCAGAGCCTCCGGCGGATGCGCACGGATTTGCAATCGAACAAAGTTCGATTTGGTTATTGCTGCTTCGCAGCGCAGAATCCCAAAGCCAACAAGTTGGCTTGCGGGAAACGCTTTAATCAGCGTTTCCCTGATCCAGACTTCCGCAATTGCCTGAGGAGTTCTCCGGGAAAGGTGGCTTCGATGATTATGTCAACATTATACCAAATCCGTATAATAAAACAACTTTTTTGTTCCTGCCCTCTGCCGTAACAGTTCAGCCATGCTGCATTGAACAAAAATATATTTTTTTCCTATTCTGTTACTTTTTTCATATTTCATCTGAATGAATTGTAAAAATCGACGCTATTTTGTATAATTATAATATAGTAAGAAAAAAATTCCAGAAGTCCCGCAATTCCGTATTCCTGGCAGGAACGCGTTTTACAGCGCCGGAATCCTGTTTTCAGAAAGGGGAGCCCGATGTACCAGAATAAAATTCCCATAACCTTCCGAAAACGCATGATATTATATAATCTTCTGATCATCGTGTGCATTGCATTCCTCATCAGCATCTATACCTACTCTTTTTACAAGAAGGATGTGATAGCCAGCGAGGCTGCCAACTCTGCCAGCCGCCTGCACCTGGTGGCCTCCAGGATCGAGATCGCCTGTGTGGAAATCATCAACATCGTCCAGAACTGTGCCGGACGGAAATCCCTGTTCCTCACCTCCGCCCTCTCCGGCTACAACAGCCGCTCCAGCGAGGAATCCAGTATTTATGCCGCCAATGTATTGAGGGATCTCTGCGCCATTTCCGGCTACAATGAATATATCCATAAAATTACGGTATACGAAAAGGATTCCCTTTTCATACAGGCCGGGACCTCCTATGGCAACTCCTATGACGCGGAATATATTATGGCGGCTCCCTGGTTTAATGAACTGCTCAACAAAAACATGAAGGAATACGCTCTGACGCTCCGGGATAACCCGTTTCCCCTGAACGCCAAAACCATTCCCCAGCTTCTCCCCCTGATCCGGCCTCTCCAATACTCCAAAAAGGAGTCCCCCCAGGATGCCTGGGTCTGCCTGACGCTCTCTCCCAAGCTGTTCCAGGACACCATGGAACTTTTGTCCCAGGACAGGTCGGTGCTGATCCTGACCAGCGATTTTTCCCCGGTCAGCAGCATGAACATGGAATCCTTCCCTCTGGCGGACATACAGGTCTTTCTGAATGCCCACCCGGAAACCACCGGCCACTCAAAGGTACAACTGTCCGACACGGACTGCATCCTGGTCTGGGAGCGCCTGTCCGTCAGCGGCTTAATTCTCTGCGAGGTGCTGCCGCTGAAAAGTATATCGATGAATCCCGGCGTCATCCGCGCAACCCTGGGCCTGGTCTTTATTTCCAGCATTGTGGTGGGATTTACCTTGTCCTTCTTATTTACCCGTTATCTGGCACGCCCCATCATGCGCCTGATCAGGCACATGGATGTGATATCCTCCGGTGATTTCAGCAAAAACCCGGATATTGAATCGGATGACGAACTGGGGATCATCGGACGGCAGATCAACGAAATGTCCGCCCATGTCTCCGCCCTCATGGAAAACCGGATCCGGGATGAACAGGAGAAAATGAACCTGGAGATCAAGATGCTGCAGGCCCAGATCAATCCCCACTTTCTCTACAATACCCTGGACTCCATCAAATGGATCGCGACCATGCAGCACAATGCCGGGATCGTAAAGGTGGTCTCCGCCCTCTCCTCCCTGCTGAAAAATATGGCAAAGGGCTTCAATGAGAAGGTGACGGTGCGGCAGGAACTGGATTTTCTTGACAATTATGTGGCCATTGAAAAAATCCGGTACATCGAACTTTTTGACGTTGAGATCTCCGTGGATGACCCTGCGCTGTATGATGCCCGCATCATCAAGCTGACCCTGCAGCCATTGGTGGAAAACAGCATTTTCTCCGGCATCGAACCCAGCGGGAAGCCGGGACTGATCAAAATCCACATTTTTTCCGAAGGACAGACCCTGTATATCAGCATCCATGACAACGGCATAGGCATATCGGAGGAAAACATTGCCCGGCTGCTGACCGACACCTCCCGGGTGAGCCGGAATTACATGAGCGGGATCGGGCTTCCCAATGTTGACCGCAGGCTCAAGCTGGTATACGGCCCGGAATACGGCATTAAAATTGACAGCGAACCGGGCGTCTACACCTGTGTTACCGTATCACTTCCACTGGAATATTAAAGGAGTCTCTTATGTACCGAATCATTCTGATTGACGATGAACCCCTGATCCTTGCCGGCATCGCCTCCCTGATCTGCTGGGAGGAGCATGACTGCTTCATCGTGGGGAAAGCCACCAACGGCCATGATGCCATCGATCTGATCCTGGAGACCCAGCCGGATATCATCATCACGGATATCCGTATGCCCGTGATGAACGGGCTGGAACTGATCGAAACATGCCAGAAAAAGCAATGCGAATTTGCTTTTATCGTCCTTACCAACCTGGAGGATTTCCAGCTGGCCAGGCAGGCTGTACACCTGGGCGCCATCGACTATCTTGTGAAGCTTGACCTTCAGCCCCAGGCGCTGATCCAGGCGCTGGACAAGGCCAAGGAACATTGCTCCCGCATGGAAAGCCACCACAACAGGGAATTGTATACGCTGCTTTTAAAGGACGCCCAGAACCAACAGGAATTAAATTATTTCTCCCAGCTGATCCTGTCCCCGCCGGATGACGGACTCCCTTCCAATCCGGAAATAGCTGCCCGCTACCGGAACGCTTATCTGATCTTTTTGCAGATGAAGCCGGAGCAGATCCTGTTCGGCCATGCGGAAACCTATGATTACCAGTTTATCTCCAATCAGCTTCTGGACATTGTATCCGGCATAGGAACCCGCTATTTTTCCGACCACACCATATTGACACCGCAAAAGGATGCCCTGCTTCTTGTGGTCTGCCCCAAGCCCGAGAGTGACAACGAAAAGGCAATTTCTGAATTTTGCACCAAGGTAAATGTTGCCCTGGGCACCTATTTCGCCCTGACCGCCCTGTTCGGTATCAGTCGGAAAAAGGCTGAAACCTCCCTGCTGCCGGACGCGTTCAGGGAAGCCCAGTCCGCCCTGACCCACTGCTATTACGAATCCTCCCTGCGCATCGCCTTTTACAGGGATCAGGATTCCCGCCGCCAGCAGCCTGCACAGAGGGAATTTAACATCAATTTCCTAAAAAAATCCATGTCTGCCGCCGTGCTGGAAAATGAAAGCCAGGACCTGAAGGAAATCTTTTGCCAGCTTTCCGAACTGTTTACACAGTATAAGCCGGACAAGACCCAGGCCGTCAGCGCCTGCATCAATATCTATTCCTACCTGCATGACCTGCTGCAGAACGACAGCTTTGAAGAAAATGCCTTCCCCTACAGCATCGATATCGCGGAACAGCTGTCGCGGCTGGGCAGTCTGGACGATATCCTGCAGTGGCTGGACAGCTTCCGCGATAAGATATGCACTTTGCTGACGGAGAGAAAGGAAAAACGCTCCGACAAGTTTGTCCACATGGCCAAACGCTACATCCATGAACACTATCAGGAAAAGCTGACCCTGTCCGACATTGCGGAGCATTTGAAAATAAGTCCCGGATACCTCAGCACCTCCTTCAGCAACTATATGAACCGGACAGTCTCCGACTACATTGCCGAGGTGAAGATCGAGCACGCCAAGGAACTGATCGATTCCGGCCAATACCTGATCTACGAGATCGCAAACCAGCTGGGCTTTGAGAATGCCTATTATTTCAGCAAAGTGTTCAAGAAGGTAACCGGCATGTCCCCCAAGAACTATGAATGCAGGCATAAATTGTACCCGTAAACACAGCAGTCCCGCAGCGCATTGTACCCGTGGGCACAGCAGTCCCGCAGCGCAGCGACACAGAGTCAGCTGCGCTGACTTTGCTCATTGCCCGCGGGTATGGCCTGCACATTCCGCCAGTCGCCTCATCTCATCCCATTTCCGTTCCATGTCGGCCACCAGGGCAAACTGCGTCCTGGCCCGGTCCAGATTATGCTCCGGCCTGTGGATCCGGAAGTACCGGTCTCCCTCCAGATAGTCGGTCAGGAACCGCATGCCGCATTCCAGCGTCATGATCTTTGCGCCCCAGGGCAGAAGCCTGATTTCCCCCTCTGTCAGGCTGCCCGCGCAGCCCTCCAGAAATCCCTTTGTATATGTCTCGTACAGCGGCAGGGAAAGAGATACCCTGCCCAGATCCTTCTCATCCTCCGCCGCCGTGTTGGCACCGAAACGGATGGAGTCGCCAAAGTCAAATACCGCGGTTCCAGGCATCACTGTGTCCAGATCGATGACACACACCGCCTGCCCTGTCCGGCTGTCGATCAGGACATTATTCAGCTTCGTATCATTGTGCGTCACGCGGCGGGGAATCTCCCCGCTTTCCAGCTTATCCGCCACAATGGACATCTCCTCTTTTCTGTCCGTGACAAAAGCGATCTCACTGCCGACGCCCTGGACCCTGCCGCACACATCCGCCTCCACCGCCCTGCAAAAGGCTTCATAGCGCTTCGGCGTATTGTGAAAGTCCGGGATCGTCTCCGTCAGCAGTGACACCGGGTACCGGGCCAGCAGCCTCTGGAAACGCCCGAAGGCCCTGGCGCTCTGGTAAAAAATACCTTTCTTCTCCGCCGTGTCATATCCTACGGCATCCGGGATGAACAGGTACATCCTCCACCATGAGCCCAGGCTGTCCACATAATAATCCTCACCGGATTCCGTCTTTACCAGCGTCAGCGTCTCCCTCAGGGGATCCCCTCCCGTCCTGATGATTTCATCCCTCAGAAATCCGGTGACCCCGGACACATTCCGCATCAGCCCCTCCGGATCCTGAAACACATGTGTGTTCATCCGCTGCAGGATATAGGAATGTCCCTGCTCCCCGTCTTCGGTGCGGAGCAAAAAGGTATCGTTGATATGCCCGCTCCCATAACGCCTGCACTCCGACGGTGTACCGTTTACACGGAACCGGCCTGCAGCCTCCTCTATCTTTTCACATGCCCCTGTGGCAATTTCCTGATAATTCATTCTGCTTCCTCCCATAATCGCTCCGGATACAGCCCCGCCTCCTTAAGGCCGCGGATGGCCTCCACCACTCTTTCCTTATCCTCCTTGTAGGTAACGCCATACCAGCTGTCGGCGGAGTGGAGTACTTTGACATCCGCCCGACCCTCCCGGATCAGCTGATCCACCACAAAGGGCAGGAAGTACTCGGACTTCAGCGGATTGCTTTTCAGGCTGCTGTCAAGGAATGACGGGAAACGGTTTCCCAGTTCCTTTAAAATACTGGGGGTAAAGCCCCACAGATTCATGGACACAATGGTTTCCTCCGGCAGCACCTTCCAGACTGCCCCGTCATCCTCCGTATATTCCGCGAGACTCCCGTGCTTCTCGATCCTTGTCCTTTCCACGATCTCCCGCAGCATCCCATTCTCGTCCACCGTACACACACCTCTGGCAACATGCCCGTGATCCGTCAATGTCTTATACAGGTCATAGCCCACCATGGTATAATGGTACCTGTCATCGTCCTCCATGTGGGAAAGCTGGTCAAAAACAGCCTGAAACGCGGATCTGCCATAATAATCATCGGCATTGATCACAGCAAAGGGCGCATCCTTCAGTTCTTCGGCGCAGCAGAGTACCGCATGGCCGGTTCCCCAGGGCTTCACCCTGCCCTCAGGGCATTCATACCCCTCCGGCAGCCGATCTAGTTCCTGATAGACATAGGCTGTTTCCACGTGCTTTTCCATGCGCCTGCCGATATGATCCTTAAAATCTTTTTCAATGCTTTTTTTGATCAGGAATATAACCTTTTCAAAGCCTGCTGCCACCGCGTCATAGATGGAAAAATCAATGATCAGGTTCCCCTGGTCGTCGATGGGATCGATCTGCTTCAATCCTCCATAACGGCTTCCCATCCCCGCCGCCATAATCACAAGTACTGGTTTCTTCTTCATCATGATACCTCCTTGCCGCCCCCGGCGGCACAAACAGTCAACAGCCCCGCTGCATTCATCGCCTGCTTTACCGGTTCTTCTCCCACAGAAAGGGATCTCCCAGCATGGCCAGGTATTCCTTTAACCGTTTCCTGAATTCCAGAATCTCCGCATCCTGACAGTCCCTCTCCACGATACGGGGGTGGATCTGCCAGGAATCGCTTTTATCCTCATACAGATATTCCACCTGTTTATCCTCCGGCATATAGCCATTGGTTATCACATACGTTTTCTCCCGCGTCTTGATCCCGCGCCACCCATGGGCCTTGTGGGTCTGTCCCAGTCCGGCGAAGGCGGAAACGCTTTCCGGCATCCCCGGGTAGGAGCACAGAAACATATCTTCCGGCTCCGGTTCCGCCTGCGGCTCCCCAAGGATCGATGCCCTGTGGCTGACCCCCTGGCAGGTCTCCGGCACAGGCAGATCCAACAGCTCCAGCAATGTGGGCATATGATCCGGACTGGCGAACAGGACCTGGCTCCTCCCCGGCTGTATCCGGTCTCTCTGCCGCATCAGCAGGGGAATATGGATGGATTCCTCATACCAGACATTTTTGCTCATGAGCCCGTGGGAGCCCAGCATTTCCCCGTGATCCGCCGAAAGCACCACCAAGGTATCCTCTTCCATGTGGTTCTCCCGCAGATATCTCACGATCCGCCCGAACTGTTCATCGATCCCGTACACCGCGGCAAAATACTGCCTGGCTATGACTTCCATCTCCGGCGTCCGCTTTTCGTCCGGCACATTGGGTCGCCACGCTATCTCCAGGTCCCGGAATTTATCATAATACCGCTCCGGCACCAGTTCATAGGGAAGATGGGGGGGATTGTAGGACACGAACAGGGCAAAGGGTTCATCGACGCTCCTGTGACTGTCCAGATATTCCAGGGCCTTGTCCGTCTCATATTCCGCCGACCATTTCCCCGGACAGATCTGCTCCGGGGAGTCCGCCCAGTAATGGGGATTCAAATGGTCGTCACAGGCTCCGTAGGAAAGCCAGTAGTCAAACCCCTGCCTCCTTTCCCCCGGCGGCGTGTAGGCATCCCAGTCCACAGCCCCGGATTCCGGACGGCCCGTAAAGTTCTGCTCCGCCGCGTCCAGATGCCACTTCCCGATATAGGCAGTCCTGTATCCCGCATCCTTTAACACATTTCCGATGCAGGTCTCCTGGGGCTTCAGCATCAGCTTTTCCTCCAAGCCAATTTTACAGTTGGTCCACAGCCCGATGGAAAAGGGGTATTTCCCTGTCATCAGGCTTCCCCTGTGGGGCGTACAGAGTGGAAATGTGCTGTACGCGTTCTCAAAGCAGAGACTTTCCTCCGCGAAAGCATCCATATTAGGCGTGACCGCCTGATCCCCGTGAACGCACCCCATGGCATGATATCTCCACTGGTCTGCAAAAATATAGATTAAATTGGTTTTCATTTTGTCTGCAATGCACCTCCTTTCACTGCACTGCCAGTGCGTTCCCCATCCGGAACGCTTCCCTGCAGCAGACTTAAGCATCTCATTCCGCCAGAACCGTAATCGAGTACTCCGCATAAAACTCCCCGGACGGGGCAAGCGTATTCCCATACTCGCGCTGTGACAGTTCCCCTGTAAAGTTCTCCCTGTCGCATCTGCCATACCATGGCTCGATACAGATAAACGGCGCGTTTTTCCCGGCGGGCGCCCATATGGCAGCGACCGGCGCGTCAAAACTGACCGTCACATAAGGATTTCCTCCTGCGTCGCAGAGGGATACCCTGTGTACCTGATCCCGCTGAAGGATCAGCGCATCCTCGTCAAATAAACCGGCCGAAATCTCCAGCATTCCGTCCTGCAGGGCAAATTCTTTTGTGCGCCCCGTGAGCAGGCTGCCCTTTCCCACGACGCCGGATACGATTTTATCCTTTGTATCGAATAAAAGCCTGTGACCGGTCTGTTTCCCCCTGCCGTCGATCGGGCACCGAAATCCCGGATGGCCGCCGATGCTGAAATACATGTCCCTGCTGCCGCAGTTTTTCACTCTCCACGAAACAATCAGCCTGTTTTCCGCCTCTTCGTCAAACCAGTACCCCTGCTCAAACGTAAAATCAAAGGGATATTCTTCCCTCGTCTCTTCCTTTGCCCTGAGCAGGAATCGCAGTTCCTTCTCTGTCTGACACAATAGCTCAAACTCCTGATCCATGGCAAATCCATGCTTCTTCATCGGGTACACCTTATCCTCATACCGAAAACAGTCGTTGTTCAGACGTCCCACCAACGGGAAAAGCACCGGCGAAGTCCGGTCCCAGTATGCGGGATCCCCATTCCACATATATTCCAGGTCACCGCTTATGTCTCTGAGCGACTTCAGCTCCGCACCGAATGAATCCACAAGGATAGCAAGCTTTGTGTTTTCCAAACTGTATATGGCCATATGCTGTTTTTCCCTTCCTCCGTATATCCTTCCAGACGATTGCGAAACCCTTCTTCGACGAACAGGCTTTGGGCAATCTGCAACAGTTCTTACCAGTAAGGCTCCCACTTCCGGCAGCTTCGCATCAACGCTTCCATGTAAAAGTAATCCCCCCAGGTATTGCACTCGTCCACGCCGCGGTCGGTGCAGGTATTATACTCGGAAGACCTGGCGTAGGTCCCGTGAAGCAGCAGTCCGTTGGATCTGGTCAGATCCCCGTTCCCGCACTCTGTGATCAGCGCGTGAAGCATCCGGTCCGCCGCCGCCCTGTAACGGTCTGCCTTCTCCGCCGGCAGATGGGGGATCATCTCCAGCATGCCGCAGACGGCAATGGCTGCCGCGGAGGAATCCCTGGGTTCCGTGCTTCCGGTGTCGAAATCAAAATCCCAGTATGGGATCAGATCCTCAGGCAGGTGCTCCACGAAATAATCCGTCACCCGATAGAACAATTCCTTATATGCTTCCTCCCCTGTATAACGGTAACTCAGGGCAATGCCGTAGACGCCCCATGCCTGACCCCTGGCCCAGGCGGAAGTATTGCGGTTCCCCTGGTGGGTCACGCCCACGGTGGGCTCTCCGGTCTCCATGTCGATAAAGTGTGTGTGATAAGTGGAATTATCTTCCCTGAGTACGCATTTCATGGCTGTATGAATATGGTTGACCGCCTTCTCCCTGTAAGCTTCGTCGCCCGTAACCTCACTGGCCCAGTAAAGGATGGGGAGATTCAGCAGGCAGTCGATGATCAGGCGGTATTCCGAGGGCTCGTTCACATTTCCCCATGCCTGCAGGAACTGTCCTTTCTCCCTGTAGCGTGACGCCAGGTGATCCGCCGCCAGAAGCGCCGCCTTTTTGGCAGTCTCATTTCCGGTCAGCTTATACGCCGCCACACAGGAGAGACTGAACAGGAATCCCATGTCGTGATGATTCACGTCGATCTTCTCCTCTATGCGGCGCAGAAAGCTGTCCACCTGTACCTCCGCCGCTGCCCTGTATTTCTGTTCTCCCGTGTACTCGTAAGCCAGCCACAGGACGCCGGTCCAGAACCCCGTGGTCCACTCCACATTTTCCGTCCTCTCGTAAAATCCGTTCTCACTGTTGGAGTGTGGAAACTGATCCGTGTAATCCGGCAAGATTGCCTCCACAATGCGGAGTGCCTGTTCAAAGGCCGCTTCCGCCTCCCCCTTCCCCAGTTCAGGATATTTCATGATCGTCTCATATGTCTGTGCCATGTTTTCCCTCCAATCCATGCTGTGACCCACAGTCGGCTGACCGGCGCGGGCGTTGTCGCTCCGTATCGTACTGATATAGTTCTATATTACATGAAATCCCGCGGATTCCGCAATACACAATTCGTTTTACGATGTGCACTTCGTAACAGTTTGGCCGAAGGCTGAACTGTTACTGCACTTCTCACATAATCAGACGGGCTGCCCCGCCGGACGAAACCGTCTCGCCCGATGGGACAGCCTGCATATGCAACATTTCCCCGCGCCTTTATCCCTTGATGCCGCTGGCAGCCACGCCTTCCACAAAGAACCTCTGGCAGCTTAGGAACACGATCACGATCGGGATGAGGGAACACACGGAGGCAGCCATGATCCAGGCGTAATCCGCCCCGTACTGGGAGATAAACATACGGATGCCCAGCTGTACCGTCTTACGCTCCTTCGTCTTCAGATAAATGAGCGGTCCCATGAAATCGTTCCACACATTGGTAAAGGTGAAGATGATCAGCGTCGCCATGGCCGGTTTCCCCAGCGGGAATACGATCCTCCTGAAAATACCAAATTCGTTTAGTCCGTCGATCCTCGCCGCCTCGCACAGTTCATCCGGGATACTGATATAGAACTGCCGGATCAGGAAAACGCCGAACGCGGAAAACGCCTGCATCAGGATCAGCCCGATATGGGTGTCGTTCAGTCCCATCCCGGACACCAGGATAAACTGTGGAACCATGTACACCTGCCAGGGAACCGCTATGGTAGTGACATACATCAGGAAAATGATGTCTCTTCCCACAAATTTACATTTTGTGAATCCATATGCGGCAAAGCAGCTGGTGCATAATTGTACCAATGTGGTAATCACCGTCAGCTTGGCCGTATTCATAAAAAATGTGATCAGGGGAATCTTATTCCATATCACCTTGTAATTTTCCGGATGCATGGTTTCCGGCCACCATCTCATGGGTATGGAAAACACATCCTTATTTAATTTCAGAGACGAGATCACCATCCAGTAGAAAGGAACCAGCATGGACACTGACAGGCTGACCAAAAGAACATACAGGATGATTTTTATTACTTTTTTCTTTGTACTCATTGCCATCCCTCCTCAGTCTTTAAAACATGTCTTTAAACCACTTCTTTTCCCCGCTGAACTGGATCAGAGTGATCACCAGGACAATGGCAAAAAGGACAATCGCCCCTGCGCTGGCAGGACCGAACTCCCAGGTGGTAAACGCCTTCTCGTAAATATAGTTGACCAGCGTCTTGGTGGCGTTGCCGGGGCCTCCCCCTGTCATCACATACACCAGGTCAAATACCTTGAAGCACTGGATCGTCAGCATGATCATCACAAAGAACGTGGTGGGCGTCAGCATGGGAATCGTGATGTGCCGCAGCTTCTGCCAGCCGTTTGCCCCGTCCAGGCTTGCCGCCTCATACAGGGAACTGGAAATGCCCTGCAGCGCCGCCAGATACACGATCATATAGTAACCCATGTACTTCCATACGCTGACAATGGACACCGCCACCATGGCCCAGTTCTTATCCACGACCCATCTGGGAGGATTGCTGATGCCGATGAATTTCAATATTTCATTGATAGGACCGAAATCGGGCTGGAACAACATGTTCCATACGGCACCCACCGCAACAACGGAAGCAATGTATGGAAAGTAAAATGCCGTCCGGAAGATTGCCACCCCTTTTATCTTGCTGTTCAAAAGCACCGCAAGCAAAAGCGCCAATACCAGGGTAGGTATCACCGTCATCAGCGCATACGAAATAGTATGTAACAGGGCGCCCCTGAAAATCTTGTCCCCGAAAATATCCGCAAAGTTTGCAAGCCCCACAAACTGCATCGGCCTCTTCGAACCGTCCCAGCTCATGACGCTCATCACAAAAGAAAAAATTACCGGTATAAACACAAATATGGAATATCCGATCAGATTGGGAAGGACAAAGGCATACCCGACCAGATTATTCCGAAGCTTTCTCTTCTGTCTGGGAGTCAGAAAACCTGTTTTTCCATTGCTCATATGCACATCCTCCATGGAGAAGGGCCGGCCGGCTTACATTTAAGGTAAGCCGGCCAGTCTACTGGTTTACCAGCCCTTGATCTCTGCAACTCTCTCCGTCAGTTCCTTAATCCCATCATCCACGCTGTAGGAATGGATCATGATCATTTCATGCACTTCATTCAATACGGTACGTATCTCCTCAATCTGGGGATCCAGGGGACGGTCAAAGGAATAGTGCACATAGTTGAGCGCCTCAACATTGCTCTCACCCTCCGGGAAATAATCAGCCGACGCGATAGTCTTCAAAGCCTCCTGCGAAGGAATCCCTGTAAACACACCCTGCTCAGCCAGGATTGCAGCTGCCTCCTCGGAAGACGCAAACTTGATGAAATCCCATGCCAGATCCGCCTGATCCGTGTAGGCGCTGATGGCGATAGGCGTCAATGCACCTACGGTATAGCCTGCCTCTGTGTCTGCGGGATGGGGGATGGTCGCGATACCCCAGTTGAAATTGGTCTCCCCCTCTGCCTGTGACTGGATCATGGTAGCGATAAACCAGGTTCCCATAGGCATCATTGCACACTGCTGGTTCTTGAACACGGAGGAATAATGGATGTTTGCCGTCTTCAGGGTGGAATAATCCTGGACGTAACCATTATCCTGAAGCGCCAGACCTTCCTCATACCAGGACTTCATAAAGCCGTAGTCCTGTTCCACCACGGTATGCTTGCCATCCTGCACCGCCCAGTTGGTCACCAGTGCCTGCCAGGTATGGTTGTGGGAGCCGTACACCTTGCTGCTTCCCTCACCGCTTGTCATTTTGGCAGCCAGCTCATAGTACTCCTCCCATGTCATGTCGTTGGAGGGATACTCCACACCGGCAGCATCGAACAGATCCTTATTATAGTAAAGGACATACCAGTCATTTCTGAAGGGAAGCGCATAAGCCTTATCATTGTACATCAGCTGCTCCGCCGCTCCCTTGTATATGGACAGATCCAGATTGTCCCGGGCGATATAATCGTCAATGGGAAGGAGCTGCTCCTTATCCGCCATCTGCAGCATGGAACCCATATCCTTGACCCATATCACGTCCGGATCGGGCTGTGCCGCCGAAAGGCTGATTCCCAGGGAATTATTGTACTCATCCGCGGAAGTGTCAATGATCTTGATCTTCACATTGGAATGACTCGCCTCATAAGCATCCACAATGGACTGGAACTGGGGGCTGCTGTCATTGTCCCACGTTGTCACGGACAGTTCCTGGATCTCGGTGCTTCCGCCGGAAGAGCCGCCTGACGAGGAAGCCTGCCCTGCGTTTGACGCGGCCGCCTGGCTCGAGGTCGCCTGGCTCCCCTGACTCTGCGGGGAATCGTTTCCGCAGGCTGCAAGTACGCCGCATGTCATAATTCCTGCCATCAATACTGCAACAATTTTTTTCCTTTTCATGATAATTCTCCTCCTTTGATAGTTTCTCAACTACTGATGTAATTAATTTAACAGAGATTCCCCCGCTTTTGAATCAACGATTTTCTGATTGGGATTTCCTTTTTTCGAAATTCCTGTTTTGCGGGTCAGAAAAAATATACTATTTTCCTATTTTGTTACTTTTTATATTTTTCCTTCATTTCTACGCAGCTTTCTGAGCATGACAAGTTTATGACAGCCAGCGTGCAGACACAAATCCCGCGTCGTGTGTGGCGCACGATGCGTCATCAACTATTTCATCTTTGTCCCCTGCGCATACAAAAATCCCGGCTGTCGCACCGGGATCAGAAAACCTGTATTCTTTTCGTCATCAGCGGGCTCTCCGCAGACGGGCCGCTATCTCCTGCATGCGCGGCAGGCAGGCGTCAAAAAACATTTTATAGGCTTCACAGAAATAGTTTTTCCCGGCCTGTGTCCCCGGCTGCTCCCGGTGCCTCCGGCAGCCGCCCCGACAGACCGCAAAGTAGGGACAGTTCCTGCATTGTTCCGTATGGTTGAGGGAATCCTTGATAAATCCGCTCTCTTTCATTCTCTGTTCGATCACCTGGAAGCTGTCCGTTTCCAGGTTTCCGAGGCAATAGCCGTCCAGGACATAAAAGTCACATGGGTACACACTTCCATCCGCCTCCACAATATTCTGGAAGCCGCACACTCCCCTCTGTTCACAGGATTCCGGCTGCTGCCCCATGAGGATACCTATATAATTTTCAAACTGACGGATATAAGGCTGCTTCCCCTGTCTCAGATCCAGATACCACAATTCGAACAAGTCGATCAGAAACCTCCCGTACACCTGGGGCGTCAGGGAATATTCCTGCTGCCCCGGCGTCTCCCAGACGGGATCCAGACAGGCAATGTACTGCTGCCAGGAAAATCCCAGCTTCCGGTACTTCTCGTAGATTTTCCGGATTTTGGGCGCCGTTTTCCCGTTCACCACCGTCAGGACATTGAAGTCGACCCCTGCCTGCTGCAGCCCCCGGGCTTTCTCCAGGACATGAAAATAGGTGTCCCGCCCGCCGGCATCCCTCCGGTAAACGTCATGGGTCGCCTTGATGCCATCGACGGACAGACCCACCAGGAAACGGTTTTCGGCAAAAAAAGAATACCACTCCTCATCCAGCGCGTATCCGTTGGTCTGGAACGCATGGGAGACAGGGATATTTCCCGTATTATATTTTTCTTCCAGCCGAAGACACTGCCTGAAAAAATCCAGCCCTGCCAGGGTGGGCTCGCCTCCCTGGAAGGCAATCGTACACTGTCCCTCCGCATACCGGAAAACCTCCCTGATGACGCACTCCAGGGTTTCCAGGCTCATCATCCCATAGGACGGCTGGCTGCGCTTTGCCATCTCGTCCCCGTAAAAACAGTACCGGCATCTCATATTGCACAGACCGGAGGCCGGTTTTATCATCACATGAATCTGAGGCATTCTGAATCATCTCCCTGCGTTCCCATAGTTCCTGCATCCCCAGCTATCACCGCAGGATATGTCTTGCCACATACACGCCGCTGGCGGAGGCATGGGACAGCGAATGGGTCACGCCGCTGCCGTCGCCGATGATGTACAGCCCCTTATGCCGGCTCTCCAGGTTTCCGTCCAGTTCCACCTCCATATTGTAGAACTTTACCTCCACGCCATACAGCAGCGTATCGTCGTTTGCCGTGCCGGGCGCGATCTTGTCAAGCGCATAGATCATCTCCATGATCCCGTCCAGGATCCGCTTGGGCAGCACCAGGCTTAAGTCCCCGGGCGTGGCCGCCAGGGTGGGCGTCACCAGTCCCTCCTCGATCCGTTTCGCATTGCTGCGCCGTCCCCTCACCAGATCCCCGAACCGCTGCACAATGACGCCGCCTCCCAGCATATTGGAAAGCCGCGCAATGCTCTCCCCGTAGCCATTACTGTCCTTAAAGGGCTCGGAGAAATGCTTTGCCACCAACAGCGCAAAGTTTGTATTTTCCGTGCGCTTTTCCGGGCTTTCAAAGCTGTGGCCGTTCACCGTCACAATACCGTTGGTATTCTCGTTTACCACGATGCCGTAAGGATTCATGCAGAAGGTACGCACCTTGTCCTCAAATTTCGAAGTCCTGTATACGATCTTGCTCTCGTAAAGTTCATCCGTAAGGTGGGAAAAGATCACCGCAGGCAGCTCCACGCGCACACCGATATCCACCCGGTTGGACTTCGTCGGGATCTCCAGCTCGCCGCAGATCTTCTCCATCCACTTGCTGCCGCTGCGCCCTACGGACACAATACACTTTTCACAGGTGTAAGTCTCTTCACCGCACTTTACCGCATAGCCGCCCTCCGTCAGCGCAATGGCATCCACCGGGGTGTCAAAGTGAAATTCCACCTTATCCTTCAGTTCCGCATACAGATTCTCCAACACAATAAAATTGATATCCGTCCCCAGATGGCGCACGGAAGCGTCCAGCAGATTCAGCTGGTTCTGCAGGCACAGCTTTTTAAAGTGGGTCCCGGCGGTGGAATACAGCTTCGTCCCCTCCCCGCCATATTTCATATTGATGGTATCCACATATTCCATCAGCTGTGTGGCGCGCTTTTTCCCGATGTACTCATAAAGGGTGCCGCCAAAGTCATTGGTGATATTATACTTTCCGTCGGAGAAAGCCCCTGCCCCGCCAAATCCGCTCATAATGGAACAGGATTTACAGCCGATACAACTCTTTATCTTATCCCCGTCAATGGGACAATGGCGTTTCTCCAAGGAATGTCCCGCCTCGAAAACCGCAATTTTCAGGTCTGTGGACTCCTTTGTCAGTTCATAGGCGGAGAAGATTCCTCCCGGTCCCGCTCCTACTATTATGATATCGTACTGCATGGCAATCTCCTCTCTGACTGAAATCCTTTTATTACTTCTTCTATTTTCCGCAGCATTTCTTGTATTTTTTACCGCTTCCGCAGGGACAGGGATCATTTGGATATACTTTTTTCCCTTTTACAACCGGAGTCTGCCCCGGTGCTGTGAATCCGCCAAAAGGTTCAGCCCCACCCGTTTCCCATTTTTTCATTGACTGGTCAAATGCGTCTAATTGCTGCTGATACCATTTACTTTCATCTTCTTTTCCCACATAATCCGCCAATTGCCGCGCACGCATAAAGAGCAATGAATTATCTGCGCAACAGGAAAGACCCCATGTCACTTTTCTTACCGTTTCATACGCTTTCCCGGCATCTCCATTTTCAAAAAGGATCCAGCTGAAGCTATTGATTCCATTTACATTTTGCGGATCATCCTTCAGCCAGTTTTCATAGTATGCATATGCATCCTCCACCTTCCCCTCCCGGAATAGAGATTCGCCAATGCCGCACTGGAAGCAGCTGTCGTCTTCGTGCTGCCAGTCGAATATTTCCAATACCTTCCGGCAGAACGCAATCCTTTCCCCATATTTTCCTGCATTCCCCAGTTCCATCTCATAGTCCTGGAGCCAACCGTCAATCGGATATACAAAATCCTGTGACTTCATCAGGCCATAAAGCGTCTTCATTTCCGAATCCTGTTCCATGACAGGTTCAAAAATACTCCACGCTTCCTGCCAAAACTGCAGGCCTTCTGTTTCTTTCTTCCCTGCAAAAGATTCGTATCCTTTTTGAACCAGTTCATCCCACTCATCCCATTCCGTCCTTATGTGGTGATCGTCCTCAAAATCAATACTTTGCATTAACATCTCCTCAAGACTTCTTTGATACTTTTTTTCATCAAAAGACTGTCCCTTTTGCAGAATATCATAGATTTCCTCCAACACCACCGCCCCGATTTTATCTTTCGCCTCCGACCTCGAATACCCGGCCGCCATCAATTTCTCATAGACCTCCTTCGCACAGGGAGGATCATTTGCTTTCAACTGATTATCCACTACCTCTAAAATACTCTTCCTCAATCTTAAATTCGCCACTATTACCGTCCTCCTCTAAGGTATCCTGACCTGTTTTACATAAATACCTCTTTTAGTCATTGCGCAATTTTATTATATTCGATTTAAAAGGTACAGTCAACAACCCCGCTGCAAGCATCGGGGTTTCGTTCCAGACGGTCAGCAAATGGGAGACCGGGATCAATATGCCGGATATCACCCTTCTCCCACTACTGGCGGATTACTTCCATGTATCAACGGATCAGCTGCTGGGGCTGAAACCGCTTGACGGCGAGACCTATATTCCTGAACAGACGGCCACAAAAGACTTCTGGAACCAGAAACTTGAGTATCTCCTGCGGACACGGAAGAATGGCTGGAACGATGACTATGCCCGCTTTCTTATTTCGCAGGTCTGGAAGATAGACCAGCCGGTTTCCGTATTGGACTGCGGCTGCGGGTATGGCTTTTTGGGGTTGCTGCTGCTTCCTTATCTGCCCGATGGAAGTACCTATACAGGGATTGATTTTGCGGACGACCTGATCAAAAAGGGCAAAACACTTTTTGAAAGCCAAAATATAAAGGCAGAATTTCTCTGTGACAATGTTTTTGAGTATTCAGCCGAAAACCGGTATGACCTTGTCATATGTCAGGCAGTCCTCAGGCATCTGGACGACCCGGCGGCCTTTATACGGAAAATGATAACCTTCGCCAAACCCGGAGGGTATGTTGTCTGCATCGATTCAAACAGGGAATTTGAATGCTGCGGGCTCTATATTGACGGCATGGATTATCAGGAGTTATGCAGGCATGAGGGTCTGGAGAAAAAGTGGCGGACCGAACTTGCCATGCAGGGGCGGGATTATGCGGTGGCAATCAGGACCGCACATATGATGCGGAAGCTGGGATTGATTGATGTTGATGTCAGGATGAACGATAAGGCGGAATTTGTCACCACACAGTCCCCGGATTATGAGAAAACCAAACGTGATTTCATCCAATATTATGACTGGACTTCCGGCATCCGTGGAGCGGAAAGAGAAAAGCTGATCCTTCATCTGCTGACCCACGGTCTGTCCCGCAGGGAAGCCGAGGATTATTGCAACCGGAATATCGCGATTGCGGATTTCTTTGCGGACCACCCTTCTGCCGGGTATACCTTTGTGAAAGGGAAAATGATTTCTTATGGAAAAAAGGCCGGGGAAATCCGATGATCTTTTTCATAATTCCCAGGAACCGGACGGAATGCCAAAGAGGTACAGAATCCGTGGGATTGGTTTGTGCCTTGGAAAAGTACAGTTTACAAGGGACTACACAAGGTAACGGTTTGACGGGCGCTGATATGCCCGTCAGATTTTCCATGTGATGTTCAAGCTGTCGCTTGTGGCGGCGATAGTGGTAATCATCAAATCCACCACCCGCCGCTTGTCGTCAAAAGATACATTCTCCCAAGTGTCGAGGTAGCCAGAAATCTGGCTGACCTGTTCCGGGCTGATAGCTTCCACCGTCAACTCCGCTATCTTCGCCAGAAGTTCCTGCTTGCGTCCGTCCAGTTCGGCTATCTTCACATTCACATAGGAGAGCAGCACATTGTTTGCGCCCGTCAGACTGTCCACCAGCTTTTCAATCTCGCTGTCCACATGGGCAAGTTCCACTTGCAGGGCGGTGATTTTGGGATTGGCCTTTGCCGCTTTCTTCCTGCCCGTCAGCGTCTTGTAGCTGTCCAGCTTTTTCACCATCTGCTGATACACAACCGCTTCCAGTTCCGAAGTGATGATTTTCCCGCAGCCGGGGCAACTCTTGTTATCCAGCCGTTTCGTACAGCGGAGGTACTGTCTGCCGGAGGGATTGAAGATACTCATAAGGGCGTAGCCGCAATTCCTGCACTTGATTTTCCCCGCCAGCCATGTATGGGTGGCTTTCCGGGCAGACTGGATTTTCATGTTGTTCATCAGCTTCTTGCGGCAGGTCAGCCATATATCCGAGGGGACAATCCCCTCATGGGGCGCAAGCACCAGCATTTGGTCTTTCAGGCTTTGGGCCTTGTCCGGCTTCACATCCCGGCCTTGATAGAGATAGCACCCGTTCATGCCCGTGAAGTCGGCGGCGTCATTGACAAGCACCGTTCCCTGGCTCTTGAAAAAATCGTACACATCCAAGTCCGCCTGCACATAGACGGGGTTGCGTAACATCTGCGCCAGCGTGGGGCGTATCAGTTCTTTTCCATTGAACAAAATACCCTGTTCGGCAAAGTACCGGGTAATGTCTCCATAGGAGGTTATCGGCTCGGCATACATCTCAAACATCAGCCGCACATTGGCCGCTTCCTCCGGGTTTACCACCAGCCGCTTTGTGTTGATACCGTCCATCTTGATAGGCTCGGTGTGGAAGCCATAGGGGGCTTTCCCGCCCATCTTGAAGCCCCGCTGACTGCGGGAATAGTAAGCGTCCGTCACCCGCTTCTGTATCGTTTCCCGTTCCAACTGTGCGAACACGATACAAATATTCAGCATGGCCCGGCCCATCGGGGTTGAAGTATCAAACTTTTCCGTGGAAGAAACAAACTCCACATTGTACTGCTGGAACAGCTCCATCATGGTTGCGAAATCCAGAATGGAACGGCTGATACGGTCAAGTTTGTAGACAATGACTTTCGCAATCAGGCCCTTTTTAATATCCCGCACCAACTCTTGAAACTTCGGGCGGTCTGTGTTCTTGCCGCTGTATCCTTTGTCTGTGTATTCCCTGCAACTACCGCCTTTCAATTCGTATTTGCAAAACTCAATCTGGCTTTCAATGGAAATGCTGTCCTTTTTGTCCACCGATTGTCTTGCATAGATTGCGTCTATCCGATTATTCATTCGTCGCTCCTTTTCTTAAAAAAGAAACGGAGCTGCTGACAGTCTTATTATACCGCCAACAGCCCCGTAAATCAATGATGTGGCTGGAAAAACTTACGCCCCGGCTTCCTCTTTCTGCCGCTTGTCGGCGTACTTGCGGAACACATCATAAAGCTGCTGTTCCAGTTCCCGGCGTTTGGCCGCTTCCTGCTCCGGCGTGAATACCGGGGAGAGATTTTCCAGCGTGATTTCTTTCCCTTGAAAAGTCACGATTTCGGTTTCCTTTTTGTATCTGATATTCGTTATAAAATCACCTTTCCTTTCCATAGTTCGGTTGCCGCTTCAACTCTGCCAGCACTTCCGGCGGGATACGGTCAACCAGCCGTTGAATGTTGTGTAACTCGCTTTCCAGCTTTGCCCGCTCCATCGTGTCTTTCATCTTGCCTTTTTCGCTGGCCGTTGCCCTCGCTTCCAGCTTCCGATTTTCTTCCAGCAGGTCATGGATCGTGACCTTGTATTTTTTCAACTGGCCGGAGAAATTCTCCATCTGCGGGAACCACTTTTCCAGCAGGGCAAGGGCTTCCGCTTTCTTCTTCCCGGCGTTCAGCGGGGTAATGCTGTCCAGCGCCGCTTCAATGGCTCTGGCCTGTTTGGAGAGATTGACCGCCTGTTTGAAAAGCCGGGTGGGGATATGCTTCCGGCCCGTCTTGCTGGCGCTCTCCCCACGCTCCAGGTCGGGGTACTTCTCCACCATATAGGCGTGAAAATCGTCCTGCCACTTTGTCAGATTGGCCCGGTTGCCTATGATTTCTTTGGCGCACAGGCGGTCGTCTTTCGTCAGCGGCACAAAGGTCAAATGCAGGTGGGGCGTTTTCTCGTCCATGTGTACCACCGCTGATACGATATTCTTCCGGCCTACCCGTTCAATGAGGAAGTCTGCCGCCCGTTGGAAGTAGGCCGCTATCTCCTTTGGGGACTTTCCCTTGAAAAACTCCGGGCTGGCGGTTATGAGTGTATCGACAAAGCGTGTGCTGTCTTTCCTCGTTCTGCACCCAGCCTGTTCGATACGGCTCTGAATAAAATGGTAGTAGCGGCCCTCCGGCTTGACGATATGGAAATTGTACTTGCTCCGGCTGGTGTCAATGTCCGGGTTGCTGGCGTACTGCTCCTTTTTCCGTTCGTGGTGGGCTTCCAGCGGCCCCGCCGGGTGGCCCTTGTGTTTCTCAAACCGCAAAATTGCGTGTTGTGCCATTGAACTCCTTTCCCCATTCCATTCCTTTCCGG